>NZ_KB897820.1:0-322488 GCF_000377185.1 Rhizobium sp. 42MFCr.1 | reverse complement strand
TATGTTCCGGAATCTGATTCCGCTTCTTGCAGACCGGTACCATGTCGTCGCGCCGGATTATCCGGGCTACGGGCAAAGCGCCACTCCCGATCGCAGTACGTATGCCTATACGTTTGCCGCGACCGTCGACATCGTCGACAAGCTGATGGTTCGTCTGGAAGCCAAGAGCTACGCGATGTACGTCATGGATTATGGCGCGCCGGTCGGCTATCGCCTGGCGCTGAAGCATCCGGAACGGGTCAGCGGCCTGATCATCCAGAACGGCAATGCCTATGATGAAGGACTGAAGGAATTCTGGGATCCCATCAAGACCTACTGGTCCGATGGATCAGCAAAGAGCCGCGAAGCGCTCTCCGGCTTGCTCACGCTCGAAACCACCAAGTTCCAGTACACCGACGGCATGGAAGACGTGTCGCGCATTAGCCCGGACAACTGGGTTCACGACCAAGCCCTTCTGGATCGCCCTGGGAACAAGGACATCCAGCTCGATATGCTGTACGATTACCGAACCAACGTGCCGCTATATCCTGACTTCCAACGTTTCTTTCGTGAGCGCAAGCCACCCACGCTCATCGTCTGGGGCAAGAACGATTTTATCTTTCCCGAGGCAGGCGCTCATCCTTACCTCAAGGATCTACCGGATGCAGAAATCCATATCCTGAACTCAGGTCATTTTTTGCTCGAAGAAAAGCTGGATGTCGCTGCTCCCCTTATCAACGACTTCCTGGATCGCAACGTCGCCAAGAAGTGACTAGCCATGGTCGCCGGCGGTGTGACCGAAGCTCCGCCAAATCGAGGTCGCACCGCTGAATAGCGGATACTATATTTCGAACTTGGGAGCTCACCCCATGCCTTACCATTTTTTGGAAGTTGCAATCACTCCGAATGTGCGACAGGCTCAAGCTGAAATGGGTGCTGATCAGATATGGTTAGGCGAGCACCATTGCGCGTCTGATAGTTTCACCGAGAGTGAACTTGCCTTCATCGCGGCACGAGACAGCTTCTATATCGCCTCTGTGTCGGAAACCGACTGGCCCTATGTCCAGCATCGCGGTGGGCCGCAGGGCTTTCTCAAAGCCGTCGACAACAAGACGCTGGCTTTCGCCGACTACCGGGGTAACCGCCAATATATCAGCACCGGCAACTTTGCCGCAAACGACCGGGCCTGTATGTTTTTAGTCGATTATCCGCGACGCGCCCGTCTCAAGATCTATATGCATGTCGAGACGCTGGCACTCGATGCTGACCCGGCACTGACCGACCTTGTTTTCGATGCGGCTACCGGGCGAAGACCGAGCGGATATTACGGCTACGCCTGGAGGCCTTCGACTGGAATTGCCCTCAGCACATCACTCCCCGCTACACCGAAGGCGAGGTGGAGAAAGCGGTGACCCCGTTGCGCGAGCGACTGGCTGAACTGGAATCGGAAAATGCACAGCTGCGTGCCCGGCTCGCCGCCGCCTTGGGAGTAAAATAATGGACGCCACAAGACCACCTTTGCCTCGATTTGCCGAGGATGGCTGGAATAGTCTGAACCCCGAAAAGGTAGCGCTGGCCTATAGCAAGGACAGCCAGTGGCGCAACCGCTCGGAATTTGTAACCGGCCGCGAAGCGATCGTTGGCTTTCTAACCCGGAAATGGCAACGCGAGCTCGAATACAGGCTGATCAAGGAGCCTTGGCGTCTACCGACAATCGTATCGCGGTTCGCTTCGCCTTTGGCTCTCCTCACAGGGCCTGACGGCGATGTTCGCTTAGAGGACCATTTGTGCCGGACGCAGTTCGTCACAGATGTATCGGGTGAACGAATGCCTAACCTGGCTTGTTCGCGTGGGATATAAGGGCCGATCTCGTGCACGTGGACGGTGCCCTCGCCGAGTTGTTTGGTCTCGATCCACACGAAACGGAGCGAGGCTTGCCGGTCCCGTGTGGTGGAAACCGGGAGCGGTATAGCCATATAACATGCTCGAAGCTGCCCTGCGCTCGCGCGCAGGGGTATTGGTTTGTGCTCCTTTCAAGTGGCGATGACGCCACACGGCGGCCCTTGTGGCCCGAGTTTCGCCAATCTTCTGAGGTC
Organism: Rhizobium sp. 42MFCr.1; assembly: GCF_000377185.1. Taxonomy (NCBI): domain Bacteria; kingdom Pseudomonadati; phylum Pseudomonadota; class Alphaproteobacteria; order Hyphomicrobiales; family Rhizobiaceae; genus Rhizobium; species Rhizobium sp. 42MFCr.1. Next base: position 320,413 of record NZ_KB897820.1, on the reverse strand, counting down.
TCCAATTCGGATCCCTCTTGCATCTATGGCAGTGATGCAAGGGGCTGAACCCACCGCCAAGATCAGCCGCCGAGTACAAATCGAGAAAATGCCAGAGAGTTTCGAGCATCCTCGTCCATTTTCGTTTCGTCTGCGCCGTCGGTGAGGTCGCGCCAGACCCTGATATCAGATCCGATCGTTCCACCAGTCTTTACGAACGGCTCCATGACCACAGCGCCGGTATAGTTGATCTCGCGAAGTGCCAGACCGACCTCGTGCCAAGGAATTCTTCCTTTACCGGGCACTCGACGGTTGCTTTCACCCGTATGGAAATGTCCGAGTAGCGGGCCGGCGGTGCGGATCGCCTCGCCGAAGCTGTCCTCCTCGATGTTCATGTGGAAGGTATCAAGCATCACTTTAACATTCTGCTTCCCGACATCCTTCACGAATGCGACACCCTCTGCGGCGGTGTTGAGAACGTGGTTCTCGAAGCGGTTCAGGACTTCGATGCAGAGGTTAATTCCCAAGTTGGCGGCGAAATCCGCAATGCCGTGAATACCCTCGACTCCGCGAGCCCGGTCGCCCTCCTTGTCGACTGGCTTCGAGTAGTCCACCGGCCAATAGGAATGCAGCGCGCCGCCGATCGTCTTGATGTCAAGCTTTGCGACGTTTGTAAGCGTTTGCTCGAAGAATGCTTTTCCCGCCTGACGCACTGCAATGTCCGGTGATGAAAGATTCTTGGATTTCGAAGGACCGATCCCGGCCGTGAGGACGATGTTATTGTCCGTGGCGGTCTGTCTGATTTCTGCCAGTTCGGTGTCGCTGTATTCATTGATATGGTGTGCAGCTACCTCGATGACGTCGAAGCCGAGTTTGGCTACCTTCTCGACGTAGGGGCCGAATTTTGCGCTCCACTCGTGTTCCCAGTAAGAGTAGTAAATTCCGTGTTTCATAGGAGTCTCCAATGTAGAAGATCCCGCCGAATGTCCCTGGCGGGGTTGGCAGTGGCGGACCGCAGCTACCTCCGGTCGGCCTTCGCGGATCAGTTGTTCTCGATGCGGAGGTCCGGCTCGGCGCTTCCCGCTACGATCGCAAGTCCGTTCGGCAGATCGTTCTCTTCGACCTTCCGATTGATCTCCGTCGGATCGAGGCCGTAGCTCCGCCAGCGGTTCTGAAGTCTCTGCCGCAGGTGATCTTCGTCCACGTCGACGAATACGGTGAAGTCGAAAATCTCCTTCAACTTGTCCCAGGGCGACTGGCGCGCCAGCAGGTAGTTGCCTTCGCAGACAATGATGTTCGTCGACCGGGGAATTAGATTGCCGCCAGCCCGCGCGATCTCGATAGAGCGGTCGAATACCGGAACGGCAACGACGTCGTCCTCGTTGGCCTTCAAGCGCTTGAGCATGTGACGCAGACCATGAGCATCGAAGGTGTCGATTGCCCCCTTGTAAGGCCGGCGCCCCATCTGCTCCAGGACGACATCGTCATAGTGGTATCCGTCCATCGGAAACAGGGCTGCGTTGAGGTGATGATCCTTGTTGATAATCTCCACGGCGCGCTCCGCGAGCGTGGATTTACCTGAACCGGGTGCGCCCGCTACGGCTATCAGAACTCTCCGACCGTTGCTTTCGTTGAAGCGTTGCGCCGCGATCTTCGCGATCTTCCGCGCGTTTCCTTCAATCTTGCTCAAGGATTTCCTCCCATTTCCACTTCGCACTTTTCCGCTACCAACGCCGTTGAGGGCGCTGACCATTGCGAAGTCATGCCAGTTGGTATTGTGCGGCTTTGTTGCGCACGAAAGAGAGGCCATTGCCCATGACTTCCTCCTCGTCACGCGCAACCGGCCGCCAGGTCGATATGTCGCCGGCCATCTCCGGCGGCATGCTGACGAAACTCTCCAGGGTAAGCGCGCCCTTGAAGCCGATCGCCGACAAAGCGGCGAAGATCGGATCCCAAGGCACGTTGCCTGCACCGGGGGTCCCGCGATCGCTTTCCGAAAGATGCATGTATTTGAGGTGATCGCGCGCGGCCAGGATGCCGTTTGCGGCCCCCTTCTCCTCGATGTTCATGTGGAACGTGTCGAGATGGACGAACACGTTGTCCACACCGATGCGTTCGACCAAAGCCACGGCTTGTTCGGCCGAGTTGACCAGATGGTTTTCGTACCTGTTCACGGCCTCAACGCCGAACTGGATGCCCTGGGATTTGGCATGCTTCGCGGCCGCCTCGAGCGCACGCGTGACGTTGTCGTACTCTGCCTGTGTCGGAGGAGCTCCAGTGCGTTCGTTGGTACCGCCGTAGGTGACGCCCGTAAGTGCCTCGGCGCCCATCTTGGCCGCCTTGTCTATCGCCACCTTCAGGTGACGGATGGCGGCGTCCGGCCTTACCGAGGCCCATGCCGCTTCCGGCAGTACGAGCGAGCATGCTGCACGCAGGCCATGTTTTTCCAAAAGATCGCGAGTGTGCTTGGCATCGACCGACGGCGCGTCAGCAAGTGGAATTTCGATAAATTCCATCTTGTACTTTTTAGCACCGGCAATGGCCCGCTCCGCGCCTGCGCGGTCCCAGTTCATAGTCCACATGCTCGCGTGAATTCCAAAACCTTGCACGGTCATCCCTTCTTTCTGCGTGATGCGATGTACGTTGAAACGATAGTTCTTGCCGCCATGACGACGATCATCAGCACGCCCCAGAGCGCCGTTGCCAGATGCTGGTTTGCACCCATCAGGTTCAAACCCGACGAAAGGAGCTGGAGCACGATGAGAGCGACAAAGACCGGCAATACGCGACCGAAACCGCCGAACGGATCGATGCCGCCGAGAAACGCGGCAAGCACGGTGATCAGCAGATAGGACTCGCCGTGGCCGACGCGGACCGAATTGAAGCGGGCGAGCATTATCACACCTGCGACGGCGCACATCAGACCCGACAGCGTGTAGACCAGCATCAGTATGCGACGCGTATTCAGGCCGGAGTATCGAGCCGCCTCGATATTTGAGCCGATCATCAGCAGGCCGAAGCCGAGCTTGAAGCGCGTCAGCAGAAGCTGCCAAATCCCGACGCAGGCTATGAAAATCAAGAGCGGAATAGGAAATCCGAAGATCGACCCGTGTCCGATAGGAGCGATGAAGCTCGGAAACCCGGACACGTCGCCGCCTCGGGTGAGGAACTCGCCAAGCCCGCGCAAGAAGATCATCATCGACAGCGTGACAAGGATCGGGTGGGCCCGCGTGTAGGCAATGGCAGCGCCGGTCATGAGGCCTGCGGCGCCGCCCGTCGCCAGCGCGGCAAGGACGCCCAGCAGGAATGCACTCGGCGAGGCATCTACGCCGCCGTACGATTGCATGACCCAGGCGGCGGCCAGTCCAGATAGGTTTGCGGTGAACGTCACCGAGAGGTTGATCCCGCCGGTCAAAAGTGGCAGCAGCATCGCGAGCGTCAGAAGCCCGAGTTCGGGAAGCTGGAATGCCACCGATCCGAAGGTTGCCGACGAAATGAAGTTATTGGCGGCCAGTCCGAAGATCACCATCACTGCTAAGAATGCGATCGCCGGGCCGGTCATATCCGCGCCGAAGGTGGCGTTGAACTTTTGAGCGATGGCTTTCATGAGTGCGAGCTCCCCCTTTTGGCGTTGCTTTTCGCGAGGAATGGCAGAAGCTTGTCGATGCGCGCGGAAGAGAGCGTGATGGCGATGAGGATGATTGCGCCGACGATCATCTTGAACGCGAAGGGCGACACGCCCATCAGGTTGAGACCGTTTTGCGTGATCGAAACCATCAGGACGCCGAGGACGCAGCCAATAACGGATCCCTTACCGCCACCCAGCCGCGCACCACCGAGAACCGTGGCGGCGAGGACGTCGAGTTCGCGACCGTAAAGCGCATTCGGAACAACTTCCTCGGCGTAGTGAGCCTGCATCAGGCCGGCGATGCCAGCCATCAGGCCAAGCCATCCAAAGGAGATGTAGTGCATGGCGCCGATGTTGATCCCGAAGCGACGAGCTCCTTCAGGATTGTCGCCGAAAGCGTAAAGCTGGCGGCCAATCGTCGTCCTCGAGATCATAAACCAGGTCGCAAAGCAGCAGAGGATCATCACCACCACCGGAAGTGTGAGTTCGACCCACGATCCATCGGCCATCTCGTGTTCAAAGAACACGACGTGCGTCGTCAGCCATTCCGGCAGATCGTAGATCGACACGCCCTTGGTGAAGAACATCAGCAGTCCGAAGAAGATGTTGAAGGTCGAGATCGTCGCTACGATCGAGATGATGTGAAGCCGGTAGACCAATGCGGCATTGATCAGCCCGAGGCCAATCCCAACCGCCCCCGCGATGATGAAGCCTTCCGCCCAGTTGCCGCCACCCAGTGCGCCAAGCGCAAGCGCCGTGACGTATTGGACCACCGATGCGGCAACGGCGAAGGAGATGTCGATCCCGCCAGAAATCAAGACGACTAGAAGTCCGACGGCAAAGATGATGTTGACGGCCGAGACGTTCAGCACATCAAAAGCGTTCGAGATCGTAAGAAAACGGTCGGTGCCAAAAGACAGCCCGATGCAAAGCACGACCATGACCGCCAGAAGTGTGAATTCGGTTGTGTGTCCAAGGATCAGCCTACGCATAGACGGCAGACTCCAGTTCGCTGAGCGACAACTGTCGCGGATCATAGGTCGCGTGGATCTTGCCCTCGACCATGTGAATGATGCGGTCCGCATTGAAGTAGACCTCGGGCGGCTCGTCGGAGATCAGAATGATCGCCAGCCCCTGAGCCGCAAGCTTGCGAACAATGTCGAAGATGCCCGCTCGCGCGCCGACGTCGACGCCTACGGTTGGGGCGTCCAGGATGAGAATCTTCGGGCCGATCGCGAGCCACTTGGCGATCGCCACGCGTTGTTGGTTGCCGCCTGACAAAGTCCGGATCGGGTCGTCTGGCGTTCCAATCTTGACGCCGAGCGCCGAGATCCAATGGCTGACAACACTCGCCTTCTTGGCCGGCGAGATCATCCCGCCGGACAGCAGCTTATCAAGCGATGCCATAACAAGGTTGTCGGCGATCGACTGTGGCTGATTGAGGCCAAGCGACAAGCGGTCTTCCGAAAGGTAGGCAACACCAGCACGAATGGCGTCTCGATTGGAACCGAACCTGACCCGCTCACCTTCGATGGTGACCTCGCCCGCCTGTGGGCGGTGCATCCCGAAGAGCGTAAGAGCTAGCTCGGTGCGCCCTGCTCCGAGAAGACCGGTGATCCCGAGCGTCTCTCCTCGGCGAAGATCGAACGAAATATCCTCGAACTCGCCGGCTCGCGTCAGTCCGCGCACGGAGAGCACGACCGCCTCGTTGTCGTGATCGGTGGCGACAACGGAACTGTCGAAGTTCCTGCCGGTCATCAGTTCGGTTACTCGTGACTGCGTCATCCCCTCGACCGGGAAGACACCAACAAGCGCCCCGTCGCGGAGCACGGTCATTCGGTCGGATATTTCAAGAACTTCCGCAAGACGGTGCGACACGAAGACCACCGCCACTCCTGAAGCGGAAAGGTTGCGGACGATGTCAATGAGATAGTCGGTTTCCGATTGGGTCAGCGACGCCGTCGGCTCATCCATGAAGACGAGCCGGGCTTCGCCCACAAGGGCGCGCGCTATCGCAACGATCTGGCGCTGCGCGATCGGCAACTCCTTGAGTGGGAGATGAATGTCGATGCTCACCCCAAGGCGAGCGAGTGCCTTTTCAGCCGCGTCCTCGATGGCACGCTTGTCGACAAGCCCATATTTGCCGTTGACTGCATACTGGAAGCCTATGTTTTCGGCGACGCTCATTTCGCCGAACAGCGCCAAGTCTTGCCAGATCACCTGGATCCCGAGCGATTGCGCCAGAGTGGGTGTCATGGCAGAGATCGGGTTGCCGTCGAAATAAAATTCAGCACCGTCCTGTGGCTTGTAGACGCCGGTAATCACCTTGATGAGCGTGCTCTTGCCGCATCCGTTCTCGCCAGCGAGACAGTGGACTTCTCCGGGGTTTACCTCGAAGGACACACCCTTCAGCGCGCGTACGCCGCCAAAGGTGACCTTGATGTTCTTGAGTGAAAGCAGCGGTTCGACGCTCATGGCATATCCTCCTGTTCAACCGCTGCTTCAGCGGTCGGCCCCAGGTTTTGCATTGTCCGTAAGGGGGTCGCGGGGAATATGTCCCCGCGACCCCAGGGCGTGGGTCCCGGGAGGATTAAAGGCCCATGCCAACGAGCTTGTCGATGCTGTCCTTGTTGATGGCCAGCAGTTGGTCGACGATGATGGTGTTGCCCTCGGGATTGATCTTTCCAAGGCCCTCAATGTCGTCGCCAGCCTTCGGCGTCTCGCCCTTGGAAATTCGGTCGGCAAGCGTCACGAAGACCTCGCCAGCCTGCTTCGGGTTCCACATGAAGCCGCCCGTCAAAGCACCTGATTTGATGAGCTTTGCTCCCTGCCCTGGAGAGAACGGGCCGATGACGAATACCTTTCCGTCCTTACGGCGCTCTTCCACTGCGCGACCTGCGCCAATCGGACCCTGCGAACCGAATGCCAGGAAGCCCGTGAGATCGGCATTGGCCGCCATAAGGTCGAGAGCAGTCGAGCGACTCTTGTCGACGTCTTCGGCAACACCATAGCGGTCGCCCACCAGCTTCATGTCGGGATAGTTGGCCTTGATATAGGCGATCGCCGCGTCGGCCCAAGCGTTGTGCAGCGGAACGGTCAAGGATCCGACGAACACCGCATAGGAGCCCTTGCCGCCCATCTTCTCGGCGAGGAGCTTGCCATGTGCTTCGCCGAAGCCCTTGGCCGAAGCGAGTTCAAAATCCCAGTCGGCACCGACCTGCTTGGGCGATTCATGCGTGATGACCTTGATGCCGGCCTCCTGCGCCTTCTTCAGAACCGGCTCCAGTACCTTCGCGTCATTCGGCACCACGCCGATATAATCAACCTTCTGCGCGATCAGATCTTCGATGGCGCGGACCTGGAGTGCCGGGTCTGCACTGGTCGGCCCAACCATAAAGCCTTCGACGCCGAGCTTGGCACTTTGTTCCTTGATCCCAGCTTCCATGGCATTGAACCACGGGATGCCGCCGATTTTAACGACGACGCCGATCTTCGGACCAGCGAAGGCGGTGGATGCCAGAAGTACAAGCGACAGACCAAGCGTTGCGGCGAGCAGTTTTCTCATTGGATCTTTCCTCCTCCAATAGTGCTGACAAGCAAGATCCGTTCACAGGAACGGTAGCGTTCCGGCGTTGAACGTTTCGGCTCCGACCATCGGAACCTCCTCCCTGTCACCTCCTCTAAGTGACTTGCCATCGCGCACAATCGCTCTTGCAATTGAGCACCATCGATGGTGCAATAACATTAACACGGAACGGACTTTCGTCAAGAGGACCATTGATCTAGAGAAACGGAGCGGTGGAGGAGTCTGCGAATGACGGAAAAAGAGCAAAAGAAAGCAACAATTTACGATCTTTCGGTGATCTCGGGCGTAACCGCCTCGACTGTAGCCTCCGTCCTCAATGGCACGTGGCGGAAGCGACGGATATCGGAAGAAACAGCCGAAAAGATCCTGTCGCTCGCAAAAGCGCATCGCTACACAGCCAATCGCCAGGCTCGGGCGTTGAGAAGTTCCCGCTCGGGACTGGCCGGACTGCTCTTGCCTGTTTACGACACCCGCTTCTTTTCCTCGATGGCTCAGACCTTCGAGGCACAGGCACGCAAGCGCGGACTACTGCCGGTGGTCGTCTCCGGCCGGCGCGATCCTGAGGAAGAACGGCGCACCGTAGAGTCGTTGATCGCGTATTCGATTGATTCGCTGTTTATCGCAGGCGCCACTGATCCGGACGGCGTCCATCAGGTGTGCGCCCGTGCGGGATTGCCGCACGTGAATATCGACCTTCCCGGCAAGTACGCATCGTCGGTGATCTCGGACAACCGACGAGGTGCAGAAGCGCTGACCTCGGCAATTATCCGCCACGCTGAAGGAATGGGGCCACTCGGCGCTGAGGACGTATTCATGTTTGGCGGCCGCGACGACCATGCCAGCCGCGATCGCATCCTGGGCTTTCATGCGGTGAAGCGATCTATTTTTGGAGTGGATACCGAGGGCGATATCGAGACCACGGGATACTCGCCGGGCATGACACAGCTTGCCTTCGAGCGGTTCTTCGAACGCCATGGCAGGCTGCCGCGCTGCTTCTTCATTAACTCGTCCATAAATTTCGAGGGGTTGCTGCGCTTCATGAGCCGCCACGACGGGGTAGCATTCGAAGATATCGTGGTCGGATGTTTCGACTATGATCCGTTTGGTTCATTTTTGCCGTTTCCGGTCTATATGATCAGGCCGAACACAGCTGATATGCTCGAAAGAGGCTTCGAGCTTTTAGAAGAGCAGGACACGAACCCACAGCTCGTGATGATCGAGCCACAGTTGGTTCCGCCGCGAACTGCGTTGGAAGGGCCGCTCGACGCTTTGAAGGATCCGATTGCGGTACATGACCTCGCGCGTCGATGACGTGGTGAAACGTCTCGATCCGTAGGAGGTGAGAATTCGCCACGCTTTGCGGACGGGTGCCGCCTTCAAAGGCCACGTTTGGTGCGAAGCCGCCGTTCGAGGAAAGCAGACATGGGCCTGGCTGGCTTGCGACAATTGCCGCCATGGGGGCTAATGCACTGAGATGAACGACCTCGCTACCAGGCGATGCAACGTCTCGCACGGTGCCCATAACAGAAAGCATTTGAACAAACGGATACCCTAGCATGTGGTAAGACCGGTACGAATTGCGGTCGCAATAAGCTCTTTGTGGCGTCTTGTTGATCTCGCCGGCTAGTGTGCTGCACCGAGATTTTCTGCACCAATTGAAACGGGAGGAGAGTAAATTGCGTCGTTCAGGGTGGGCGATTCTCGCTGTTCTACTCGCAATCCTCATAGCGATAGCCGTTACATGGGCATCACTTGCATTGTGGTATCGCCTTCCCGTTTCGGAGTTGGCCAGAGGCTTTGCAGCCGGGCTATTCGCTCTTTTTGGGTTGTTCACAATCACGAGATTGTTTGGCCCGTGGCGTTTCAAAGCCGTCGTCATATTCGCAGCGACGTTTGCACTTGTCCTGGTTTGGTGGCATACGATCAAGCCCCTCAAGAATGCATCCTGGGCACCCGATGTCGCTCGACAGGTCACAGGCGAATTCAACGGCGACCTGCTGACACTGACAAATGTGCGGGATTTCGAGTGGCATGGCAGCACTGACTTCCTCGAGCGATGGACGACGCGCACCTACGACATGAGTAAGCTTCGGACGATCGACCTGTTCATGTCCTATTGGGCCGGGCCAGAGATTGCCCACGTGATTTTCAGCTTTGGTTTTGAAGGTGGCGAGCAGCTTGCGTGGTCGATCGAAGTCCGTCGCCGGGTTGGAGGTGCATTCTCGCCCGTCGCCGATTTGTTCAAAAGCAATCCTTTGGTGATCATCGCAGCAGACGAACGGGATGTCGTGGGCGTCCGTTCGAACGTCCGGCGCGAAGATGTGCAAATCTACCGCCTGAAAGCATCCCCCGAACAGGCACGTGCGCTCCTGCGCGAGTATGTTGCCGACGCCAATGCCCTTGCCGCGACGCCGGCTTTCTACAACTCGCTTACGAGCAATTGCACGACGACTGTCGTCAAGATGATGCGCGTGGTCGGAGGCACCGTCCCCTTCGACTGGCGTCTCATCGTCAATGGCTATCTCCCGGACTACGCCTACGATCATGGGGCGTTGGATATGTCAGCGTCGCTCGCTGACCTAAGAACCGCCGCTCATATTGACCAGCGGGCGCGGGTCGACGCATTGTCGCCGCACTTCTCAAAGTCGATACGCGTCGGCGTACCTTCGCCACCGCCGGCGGATCCGCAATAAGCGAGAGACGTGCCATTGTTTCGATCGCGCCTGGAAGCTGCCGAAACCTCGAAAGGAGGAATAGCTTCACGTCGCGGTGACGCAGGTTTGCCAGCGAGACAACACTCCTTGCTTGGGAAGAATGCGTGAGGCCGCGATCTCCCAAGTTACAGGCTAGCGGTCAGCGTTGGAAGGTAAGATGGATGGTTCCGCTTGGCGCCGTTTCAGCTTTGACTTCGTAGCCAGTCTCCAGACCGCGCAGATCGTCCCATAAGCGTACCCCGCGACCGAGCAGGATCGGCGCAATTGCAACGTGAAGGCGATCGACAAAACCTGCTCTCAGAAAGTCACGAACAACAGTCGGCCCACCGCCGATCCGCACATCCTTGCCGCGCGCCGCCGCAACAGCCTGCTGGAGCGCATCAACCGGAGTGGTATTGAGGAAATGGAAAGTGGTACCGCCAGCCATTTCTATGGAGGGGCGAGGCTTGTGTGTGAGAACGAAGACCGGAACTCGGAAGGGCGGCTCCTCGCCCCACCAACCACACCAGTTCGGATCGTCGGGGAAGTTGTGGAGCCCGAACATGCCGGCGCCCATGATCTCGGCGCCCACATTGGCGAAATATTCCTTCGCGTGGTCGTCATCGACGCCGATGGTCCCGGCTCCGCTGGTATCCTTGAGCACGCGCTCACGGAAAGTTCGCGTTGCCACATATGCGCCGACCAGGCGCGGCCAGTCCTCCCCGAACGGGACTTCGGGCGTTTGATCCGTCGTGGTCGCAAAACCATCGAGCGAGATCATGAGATCGACACGAACTGCCATGTGAGTTCTCCTTGCGAATGATTGCACCCTAGCCCGCCCCAAGCCAGGGCATCGATACTAAGGCAGATGCCTTTATAATTGATCGTTACACTAAGGCAAGTGCCTTATTGTCCTTGACCGCCATTCCAATGCGTCTTAACAATTCGCATGCCCTATCATTCGACCCCACTCGACCTTGCCTTTCACGCTCTCAGCGATCCGACGCGTCGCGCGGTCGTATCACGGCTGGCTGACGGCGAGGTGCCGGTCAGCGTTCTGGCCGAGCCGTTCGACATGGCGCTGCCCTCCTTCGCCCAGCATCTCAAGGTACTGGAAGATTGCGGACTGATCGCCAGCGAGAAGCGCGGGCGCAGCCGCTGGTGCCGGTTGGTACAGGCGCGCTTCGACGAGGCGGCGGACTGGATGATAGCGGAGCGCAGGCGCTGGACCGAGCGGTTGGATCGTCTGGAGGTCTACCTGGACAAAGCGGGAGAGGTTGATTGATGAAGACCATGGCAACCCTGTTTGACACCTGGTCGCTTGATCGAGAAATTGTGCTGGTGAAGCTGCTCAATCACTCGCGTGACAAGGTCTTTGCCGCCTGGATGGACCCCACGGCGCTTGCCGAATGGTACGGTCCGGCCGGCCTTAGGATCGAGAGCCATGAGGCCGATATCCGTGAGGGTGGGCTCTGGCGGTTCGACATGGTGGGCGTGTTCGAGGGCCAGGAGCAGCGCTTCCCGAATCTGATGCGCTTTCTGGAGATCGTGCCGAACGAGCGGATCGTGATGGACTATGGCACACCCGACCCGGACGACCCCGACCGCTTCCGCGTCACGGTGACTTTCGATGAGCAGGCCGACGGCAAAACCGTGCTGACCTTGCGCCAGCTCCACCCCAGCCCCGTACGGCGTCGGATTGTTATCGGGTTTGGCGCAGTCGAATACGGACTGCAAACCCTGGATGGCCTGGCAGCATGGCTCGACCGCTGAGCGTTTGGCCTATCAGTCCCTAGGTCACCATTGACTGAGGCTGCTACAAGCCTTGCCCGGAGACAATGACCACAATGGGCCCGGAAGGAAATCAGCCATGGAGGGCCCGTTTGACGGGAGATTCCCTAACGTCAATCCTTGGCTAGTGCACGCGCATCTTGGCCGCGGTTACTGCTTCCAGAAACTTTGCACGCGCGACTTCGGCGTCGACGCGACCGGCAAGGGCACCTCGGCAGGCATTTCGCGCCTGCAGGAAGGACAGCGTTTCACAGTCCTCCCAGCTATCTTTCAGAAACAGGACGGCATCGAAGGCGCTCGATACGAATTCGCTACCTCGCGAGCCCACCGAGATTTGAACGGGCTTCTCCCACTTGACGATTGACATGACGATCTCCCTACTGGCTCTGGCGACGGGCAAACGTGCAATTCGTGGAAGAGTTCCGTGACCCCTAGAGCGGTCACGAGATGCTGCCGCGAGGGCGCGGACAGCCGACGAGAAGTGTCGCCGACCGCCCACGCCTCGTGTGCTACCCAGCCCCATCCAATGATCAGCAGATACTAACCTGTTCCCGGTCTTCTCCCTACGTGGTCCAGGTAGCAGTGGTGCAAAAGCAGAGAGTCTCCTGCCTGTTGAATTGGTTAGGCTGTGTTTATCCTGTTGATAGGCGGTGGATCGTCTGCTGCCACCGGAAACTGCCCACGCGTCGGTTGTCGGAATGGCGCTGCGGGAGGGACGCCTTGGCGCGTGTCAGTTAGCAAGTTCTCGGGCCCGTCCAGAGTGAGCTTCTGGCCCGTGAGCAGTCATCCGGCGTTGCCGCCTTTGCATTCAACTGTCGTCATGTCTTGGTTGTTCGTTGCTAGAATGCCGCGTAGCTTCGACAGAGAACATACAGACTGACGCAAAATATCACCCACCTGAAGACCTGCGCGAGGATGTTCCTGTAGTTCGCCAGTCGCGTGGCGGCAATCGTGCCGATGATACCGCCACCGATGCCACCTAGAATGAAATAGCCCGCAGTAAGCCAATCGACAAAACCCGACGCGGCATAGTTCACGGCCGTCGCCAATCCGAAGGTGCCGACCGCGAGCAGCGAGGTTCCAATCGCGTTTATGAGAGGCATGCCGGTTGCGACGAGGAGACCGGGCACAATAAGGAAACCGCCCCCTATTCCGAAAAGGCCGGAACATCCGCCGGCAAAAAGCGCAATCAGGCTTGTCTTCCCGTGTGTCCGTATCGTCAGCGACTGCTCGGTAACATCCGCTCGGCTCCTCGTCCCTCGCATCATGAAGCTGACGAGCATCATCAGGAGGCCAAACATGAAGAGCAGGTTTTGGCCGTCGATGAGCTTCCCCAGACTGGAACCCAGGTAGGCACCGAGACATCCGGCGATCGCAAAGATCAAGGCGCATCGCCACCAGACATGACCCTTCACCGCATGGCCGGCCAGGTTGAGATACGCATTGGCCGAAACAGCGAGAGCCCCTGTGCCAATCGCGGTGTGTACATCGCGCATTCCGACAACATACACCAGCAGCGGCGTGGCGAGGATTGATCCGCCTCCCCCAATCAAACCGAGAATACAGCCGATCAATGATCCTGAGCTGAGAGCAAGCATAAGTTGCGGGAGACTGCCATCCACGTTGTTACGCGCCCCACGCCGATCCGGAAAATGCATCGAGGGGAATTTTTAAATAACGACGGCCGTTCTCCTCGATCGGAGGCAGTTCCCCTCCCCGTATATTCACCTGCAGCGCGTGCAAGATAAGCTTTGGCATGGGCAGGATCCTGTCGCGGGCTTCCCGCAAGGCGATGAAGTCACTTCGCGATTGGCCGGCGACATGCGGGTTCTTCCTACGCTGATCTGCAACCGAGCTTTCCCAAAGTGCCTGACGTCCTTGCGGCATGTAGTCATGGCCGGTGAACAGGCGCGTCTCCTCCGGCAGGCTCAGGATGTCCTGGATTGACTGCCACAGGCTGGCTGCGCTGCCGCCCGGAAAATCAGCGCGGGCGGAGCCGCTCTCGGGCATGAACAGTGTATCATGGATGAAGGCTGCGTCGCCCACGACGTAGGTAATCGACGCCAGGGTATGGCCGGGCGAATGCATGACGCGGACCTCGAGCTCGCCGATGTTGAATGTGTCACCATCACGAAAGAGCCGATCCCATTGCGAACCGTCGCATGCGAAATCATGCCAGTTGTAGATATCTTTCCAGATCTGCTGCACTGCCGTCACATGCTCACCGATCGCCGTCGGCGCTCCGGTTTTTGCCTTGAGATAACTGGCTGCCGAAAAGTGGTCCGCATGAGGATGCGTGTCCAAGATCCACTCGAGCTTCAGGTCGTTGCCCGCGATGTAATCGAGGATGATGGTCGCATTGATCGAAGCGGTCGTGCCGGACTTCTCATCGAAATCCAGCACCGGGTCGATGATGGCGCAGTTTCGCGTTTTGGGGCACGAGACGACATACTGGATACTGCCAGTGCGCGGGTCGTAAAATCCGGCGACCTCAGGTTTTTGCATGGGGGCTGCCCTCTGGTGCTGCTCAACGCGCAAAGAAGATCGCTCGGCTCGGCTCGACGTCGTAATCCTTTTCGAAGGTCGTCGCGTCAGTTGCGATTGTCGCCACTGAATCGAGAATGAACTGCACCTTCTCGTCTGGTAGCAGCACACTAAAGTTCAGCCGGACAAAGCCGGGCTTCTTTAGTTCATCTCCCGAGAGAATGGCCTGTCTGATCTCCTCGCTCTGCTGTTCATCGATCGACAGCAGTCGGTGGACATAAGGCCCGGCACAAGCGCAGCCACCGCGCGCCTGGATTCCGAAGCGGTCACTGAGCATTCGCGTCACCAGTTGCTGGTGGACGTAGCCGCCCTTCCCGTTCCTCACTCTGAAGGAAAAGATCGGCAGCCGGTCGGCATTGGACAGACCGAGCAACTCCAGTTGCGGGACGTCCTTCCAGGCGTGGAGTGCACGTCGTGCTAGCTCGCGATTGCGCATCGTCATCGCATCAGCCCCGATCGCATCCTTGACGATGAATGCGAGGGCCGCACGGATATCACCGACCACATTCGGTGTACCGGCTTCTTCGCGCGATTCGAGACTGTCGCTATAATCATGCGTCTGCGGCGAGACGAACCTCACCGTGCCACCACCCGGCCAGGTCGGTTTCTTCGTCGAAAGCCCGTCGCGCCGAAGGATCATGATTCCGGAGGCACCTGGGCCACCGATGAACTTGTGCGGCGAAACAACGATCGCGTCGATTTCCGCATCGGCGGCAGGGGACATGGAAATCGGCACATAGGGACCGGCCCCCGCATAGTCCCAAATCATCTTTGCGCCAGCAGCCTTGACCATCGCAGTAATCGCCGCGACGTTGCTGGTGATGCCGGTGATGTTTGATGCAGCAGACAGCGTGCACACAACCAAATCGGCGTTACCGTGCTCGAGCGCATCTGTCAGCAGCGACAGGTCAGGTCCGCCCGATGGACCCTCGGCGATCTCGACAACCTCCGCACCACTTTCCCGCCAGGGCAGGATGTTGGAGTGATGCTCGTAAGGGCCGACAACAATGCGAACGTGCTTACCAGCCGAGACCGCCTCGGCAATGCCATAGAGCTTGACGAGGCGATTGATGCCAGACGTCGCGCCTGAGCCCGTGAAAATTACCGCATGTTGTTCACTCGCCCCGCAGAATTCCCCGATCATCGCGCGTGCTTCCCGGCGCATACGGGTCATGAATCCTCCGCAGTAGGAAGCCTCCGTGTGACTGTTGGCATAGTAGGGAAGGATGTCATCGAGGATGAAACGCTCGATTTGGTGGAGCGCGCGACCGGATGCAACGTAGTCTGCGTAGACCAGCTCCTTCGCCCCGTACGGCCCGTCGATCGTCGCATGCGATCCGACCAGTCCTTCCCGGAGGTTGTCCACGAGGCGATTGCGTTTCAAACTTCGGCGAAATCTGGAAATTGGGGATTCGGTCTGTCGCGCCGCAGGTTGTGCAAAGTCCACGATCGTTCTCCTTCGCCTCGGGGCGTTGACACCGATCGTATCCTCCTTCAGGCTCAAAAAAGTCACCTAATTTTCGCTAAGTTCTGCAAAAGACATATCGAATGAACGAAGAATCTACAAAAATTGACGATTTTGATATGAAGATACTGAGTGCGATGCAGCACGATGCCAATCTCTCGCAGCGAGATCTCGCGGAAAAGATCGGCTTGTCTCAAAATGCATGCTGGCGGCGACTGCAACGCCTTCATTCCATCGGCCTGATCAAAGGCGCACACTGCGATATCGATCTCCAGGCGCTGGGGTTAGACCTGACTGTTTTCGTGATGATCCGGACGCGTCACCATTCGAAGGAATGGAGCGAAGGATTCCGCGCGCATGTCGAGGGCCTGCCGGAGGTGATCGACTTTTATCGGATCGGCGGGGATTGGGACTATCTGATCAAGGTCATCACCAAAGGCATGTCCGGCTACGACGCATTTTATCAGAAACTGATCACGAACTTCGACCTTGCAACGGTGACAGGCTTCTTTTCCATGGAAGCGATCATCAACAATCGGCCGGTCGAGTTGAGAAAACTGACCTCCAGGGCCCCGGGATCCACCCCGCCGAAAGCTACCCCGACGCGTGACCGCCTCTAGTGCCTCAGCAACGGTCTGAATCCATCCGCCGGTGTTGCTTTCTCACCGCAAACATCCCCGTGGACGAAGAAAACGATCAACATTTTCGACCGCAAGGGAATTCCATTTTGGGGGGTGCAAGGCAGCGACACGGGCTCAACCTGCTTCTCCTTCGACACCGACCGCCTTGCAGAAAGCGGCAGGAGGGTGCCGCTCAACTCCTCGCCGGGTCCGTCCCGGGTCTCGCCAAACTCAGTCGCACACCCTGGGCTGTCTCGCCCGCCGCGGGGAGATACAAGGCGTTGCCAGAAGGGCGGCGTCCGCCAGCCGTCGGTTGGACGTCCGGCGGTGAGCGAAGTTGAACAGGCACGCAAGGAGAGCCTGTTCCGGGAAAGCGATTACCCCTTCGATTCGACGAGGATCACCAGAGACTCCGGCACCACCCCGTCGAAGGCCATCGCATCGGCGGCGGCCTTGCTCTGCATCGCCGCCTGCAAGCCATCCATATCCGCAACGTCCATCATCAACGCCACGCGAGTGGGATCCTGAGGATCAACAAACGTTCGGATGTTGGTAACCCCGAGCGGACCAAAAAACTCCTCCCGCTTTGGTGAGGTGAGCCAGTGTTTCGCGCCCTTAGTGATGTTGTGATAGCCAATAATCGTCGGCATGGCATCCTCCCTGCGACGACGACGGCGGCCGGATCAGGGGCCGCGCTCCATCGCGCAAAGCTACTGTGCCCTGTTTTTGCTTTGGTGTGAATTGGTGGCGGTGGGATGACGAGTTCCACGTCACCGAGTTCGTGATGAAATCCACACGCAGGATCAGTCGTCTGGTGGCGAATGAAATCCAGATGGCAGGAAGGACCCAACCGGGGGGACTTCGATATCCTGCCGAGACGAAGCGGATGGTCGGCGAACGCTGAACGCGGCGGCAATCGCCCTAAATCCGATCGGGCGATAGGCAGGATCGTCGCCCGGTTCGCCAAGGTCCTTCGATTTCGGATCTTTCAACGCACCGTCCTCCCGACCCCGCAACGACAAGGTCAGATAATACCAGCCTTTCTCTACGCCCGCCAAGGAAGAGGCTGCTGTCCGATGCCGTTAGTGTCTCCATTGGAGAGACCAACCCGCCACGGTAACCTTGACGACGCGCTGACCGACTCCATTCTCTTCGCGAAGAGAGGTGCCCCGATCTTCCGAAGGCAATCCAGACCGTTTCCGGCATTGTCAGGAGCACATGGAAGCTGCGTTTTCGGCCCTGTCCGACGCCGCGATCCTGGCAAGGATGGAATGTTGAAGAGGTGACCGCCGCTTTCATCGAGTTGGCTCACAACCATATGCTGGCCCTCCTTGCCAATCGCGGTCTGGAGCGCGAATTTGCAGCTCTGAGCAAAGCGCCAGAGGACGGAACCAAGAGCTGGATTGGCGCGTCTTCAACTTTTGCTTCTTGCTGCCAGAGATTTGCTTCTAGCCGCCAGCCATCTTGCTGGTGCCGCCTCGACTATCCATTTCGATGCAACGGTGTGGAAGCGCTTTGGGACCTTCCGATCTCTTAAGGAGGACAGTAGATGACTAGACTAGCGTCGAGCCGCGCATACCGCAAAAGCCGAGTTCCATGGTGACGTCGATCTTTGCTCCTCTCGGATCTTATATGCCGCTCCCCGGGCCTCCCGGAACAGAAATTGCATGGTCTCTAATGTAAGTTGCGGTTGGGAGGCTGGGTGTAATGAACTGGCACAAATCCGATAATTTCGCTCCACTGTTCCTCGTGTTCCATGGTCAACAAAAATACAGGCAGATCCGTTCGCTTCGGCAAATGGCTGAAGTTCTTATTGCCGCCTGGCCCTCCTTTGACGGCGAGGAATACCTGACGGCTGCGAAGATTTGCCTGGATGCGCACCTTGGGACCTGCTCGGTGAACGAGGCGCGGATCGCGTTGATTCGTGCTGCCGCAGAAGCAAATATTCCGGTCATCGCCGTCGTGCCACCAATCTGCGACGAGCAGTCTTCAATTGTGGAAGGAGGCGCTTCGTTAGTGAAAGGGGTTCATTCCGCATAAGTCTGACCAAGATCGGGCTAGCCCCGACGGTACACTCCGTTGCTCTGTGCACGCTACCGCTGCAGGTCATAAACCGCCGGACAACGCCATAAGCCTACGGAATCTTCCGGTAAATCCAAAGCTGGGCCGGAGGAATATTTCGTACCATGAACGCCAAATGGCGCACCTCATAGCCGGCGGGAAGTGCCACGACCGGGGACAATAGGCCGTAGGTTATTTGAACAACCGGTCTCCCGACGGGGACGCGTTCCAACAGATCGAGGACGAGTGCTAGCCTCCGATCCACAGGCAGGTGCAAAAGCGGGATGGCGGAGATGACGCAATCAAACTTGGCGGCTCGTTTCCCACCCAGCGTTAGGTCGAGTGCAAAAGCGTCGCCGCATCGAATATCGACCTGTGGGAAAAGACTTCGCAGATGCTGACAGAAGTCTGGCGAGTACTCGATGGAGGTAAGGTTTTGTGGTGCGATACCGCGTGCCAGAATTGCTTTGGTAATCACGCCTGTGCCTGGACCGAGTTCAAGTACGGGTAGCCCAGAACCGGGATGCACAACGCTAGCCATCTTTCGAGCTGTCACGGCGGAGGTCGGCGCAATTGCACCGACAGCAGTTCGATCACGTTTCCAACCCTTTAGGAAAGCAATTTCATCCCTGAATTTAAGTCCGACACGCTTCCGCATACTCATTGAACTGTCCCTTCATTCGTTACGAAGCCTCATCACGAGCTGTCAGCTGCGAGGCAAAAATGCGCTTGTGAACATCTTTATGAGGCGCCGGACACGAGCAGTGGCACGGAGAGGGGCTTCGCGTCGTCGTCAAGAATTTCGAACCGGTAATGATTGTCTTCGTCGCACGATACCGAGTAGGTCAGTCTGTCGACGACGTTGTTTTGGGCGTCAAAGGTGAGAACCTTGGGCTTGAGTTCCGTGATCTTGTGCTCGGCGAGATAGATCGAATTGCAGATGATAATCTGGTCCCCAGGCTGGCATGTGCGGGCGGCGGCACCGTTTAGGACACAGCATCTGGATCCACGCGCACCTAAAATGACGTATGTGGAGATGCGGGCGCCGGAGTTCTTGTTCCAGATTTCAAAAACTCCATCGGAAGGATCCCGGCCTCTTCGCAGTGAGCGGGGTCGAGTGTGATCGATCCGTGGTAATTGAGATTTGCCTCAGTCACATGGATCCCATGGAGCTTCCCGGCCACCAATTTTCGCATTTTGCCCCTTCGCTATCGGTCTTTTCCGCTCCGTCCGCTGTCGGCTGTCAGGCACTCTAAAGCAGCCGTCGGAAATTGGAGGCTCGCGTCAGAGACTCAAGAAAATAACTTCCAACCAGCTAATTAAGGGGGTGCTATCGGATTGGAGGCGTCGTTAACAGGCCAGAGTATGTCGTTTTGGTACGGTTGGGCAATTATTGCGCATGTCAACGCGCCTAGTCGGCTTGCGCCAGTTTGCTTGCCGTTCAGCAACTCGAAACACTTTCCGTTCGAGCGAGCGTTGATCGTTGACCTCGCCTCACGCCCTCATCGAGACATGTGCAAGATCCCGCGTAACTGGGCCGCCACTATGGATCCACCTATCGCAAGTTCAGGGAAGGCCAAAGAAGCCATCCAGAGGGCTCTTGAAGGATTTGTTCTTCGAGGTGTCGAAGGATGAAGGCACCCGACCACCATGAGGCTCGGGTGCCCTCCCTCAGCAAGCAGAGGTGCGCTTTGCTAGATGCTCTGGGGTGGTGCGAAGAAGCAGTTGAGGTAATCTTCGTTAGGGTGGAGACAGACATGAAACTCCCCGTCTCCCGAAGGCAACTCGTCGCCGTAGGGCACGAAAAACGTGTGTGGTCGTTTGGCGAGGAAGTGGTCGCCCGGATGCAGGATAATTGAGAAGCCACCGCGCATCTTTCGAACGCTTTCGCGCGGAATAGCATCGCAGTCGCCACCCTGGCCACGCCCCCTGCAGCAAGCTGGAGGGTAGGTCCAGCCGGATTCGGCGTCGTGCGCGTCGGAAGAAATACTCGACGTTGCACCGATGAGGATGGTTGCAGCTATCATTGTGAACGACGACGCGGTCATCTGACCCTTCCCCCGATCGTTCAGAACATCGCATTTTACGCCCAAGATGGAGAACGAACAATTCCCGTACCCTGTGTGAAAGAGCTTCGGGATCCGGTTGGACCAGCCGGGCGGTAAAAGCTTGTTCCACCCCGAGGTTTTCGCCACCCTCTAAGCTGTCGACGAGCAGAGAAAGCGCTTCCGGCAGCATCTGCTCGTTCGCGGTAGCGGCGGGTATTCCAGCATGAGTTCCGGTCCGAGTGGGGCGATTCCGAACGCAGGCTCTATGAGGCGAGAGGAGCATTCGCTACGTGTGATCGCGACTGCCCTCTCCTGCCTGCTGTGGGCCGTGATCCACCGCATCACCGCAATCCGATGTCGAAACGATGAAAGCTCTAACCGAGCTCTCGACCTAGCGGCTGCTTTTGACAGACCAGATTGCAATACCCATCAAAGCAAGTCCGGACATTTGAACGAGTGAAAGCGAATGGCCGTAAATCTTCCAATCGATCACAAAAGCCGTCATGGGATATACAAACTGCAGTGCGGCAGTTCGACCGGTGCTTAGGCGAGCAAACCCGGCAAACATTACGACATAGGCAAGACCCGTATGGATCGCACCCAGCCCTGCTAGCCAGGCTATTGTGTCCCAATGGCTGGGCCACCCGTGTAGAACTGGCCACCAAAATGTAAGGACAGCGCCAACTAGACACTGCCACCAAGCGAGGGCGAACGAGCTTACGGATCTCATCACTTTCGTCAGTAATGGAACCCAGGCGTAGACCAACGAGCCCGACAGGCTCATCAGCAATCCATAGAAATACTCTTGATGCCGCGCACCCGTACCCATCACGTCGGTCGTCAGCACCAATCCCGCGAATGCCAAGAGCGCCGCGCCCACCTGCTTTCGGGACACCTTTTCCCGAAGAAGCCACGCACCGAGCGCCATCGTCCAGAATGGCTGGATGTGGAATACGACAGTGGAAACGCCGATTGACGTACGTGGAATCGCTGCGAAATGGAGCGCCCAGCTAATAATCATCAGTACGCCCGTCGCGACAGCGCCGAGTAGGTCCCGTGCCTGCAGCCTGATTTCAGCCAACCGCCTACTCAACACGCCCCAGGAAAGCAGAGCAAGAAACCCAAAAAAGCATCGAAATGCTACCGTAGTGAGCGGGTCTTGGTTTGCCTGGAGCACGAAGATGCCGACCGTCCCAAGGATCAGCCCGCCGAGTACCAAAAGGATCGTGCCCTGGCGTTCCCGCGCGTCACCCGGGACGGTCAAACCGGCAGATGTTGCAAGTGATGTGAGACCCCGTGTGTTCATTGGAAAATAATGGCGCTGGATCGATATCCAGAAAAGCGAATATCTGTTACACGTATCATTCGATAATCGAATTGCCGATGAGATGAACGATCTGCAGATTGATTGGCTTAGAACCTTCGTGGCAGTTGTCGACACGGGCTCCATCACGGCAGCATCCCGTCAGGTTTCCCGTTCCCAGTCGGCAGTCAGTATGCAACTCAAGAAGCTTGAGGAATGCGTAGGGAGTTCCTTGCTAAACCGGGGGCCACGCCACCTGTCTCTGACGCCTCCCGGCTTCGATTTACTCGCTTACGCCCGACAACTGATCGAATTGCACGGCCGCGCCCAGATCGCGATGCGCGGATCAACGGTTTCTGGGAAGGTCGCCGTCGGTGTCCCTGACGACTACGTCGCGAGTTACTTCGCGCCAATTTTGCGGACCTTCGCCAACCGTTTCGCTGAGGTTGAAATATCAGTCGTTTGCGAACCGTCGAGTTCGCTGTTGCCAAGGATCGACCGTGGTGATTTGGATTTGGCACTCGTGACACGCGATATGGCAACCCGAGGGGAGCCAAATCGCGGCATATTCCTTTTCTACGAACCCTTGGTGTGGGTTGCGTCAGACCAGCATGAGGCGTGGCGGAAAAACCCGCTGCCCTTGGCTTTGCACGAATTGGGAAACCGCTTCCGTGGCGAAGTTTTGGCAGGCATCGCGGCGCTTGGGCGTGACTACCGTGTCGTCTATAGTTCACATAACCTAACGGGGCAGTTGGCGGTAGTAGAGGCAGGTTTGGCCGTTGCCGCGCTCGCACGATCCAGCGTTCCCAGTCATTTGAAGTTACTGGATACTCGCCATGGTCTGCCGGAGCTGCCTAAAATGGAGGTAGCCTTGGTTCGCAGCAAAGGCTCTAAGCGCTCTGCGGCGGTCGACGCTATGCACAGCGAGGTCCTTCAAGTGTTGAATTTCCAGCCTTGATTTTATTGTCCCTGGTTGACGCCCCGAGAGGGCGCGATGGCGGCTTTTTCCGATGGGGCTGGATTGTTTAACCACAACTTGATCGAAGGACCATCGATAGCCATGACATGATGGACCCGCTTGCCTGTTGACCAAAGCCTCAAGAAGCGTGTGAGACATGGTCGTTTCCGGGGCAAGTTTTGTGATGACGGCGACCACCCGGTCACAGCAGGTCAGAGCACCGATTGCCTCCCAGCGATTGCCACGCCTTATTGAAAACGGCGTTCAAAATCACAATCTCAAAGTGATGATTGGAGCCTGACGATGCTATACCTAACTCTCGTCCTCGCCTTTTGCGTTTTAACCAGCACATACTTCGTCGGACGTTTCTACGCCGCAAAGACCCGGTTGGTCGAAAAGGCAATTGAGGAAACGATTGAGCGTAAGCTGTCGACATCCCCAATAAGCGCCGAGTTGCACCGCCTGCGGGAAGAGAACGGAGTGATGCGCAACCTGCTGATCGACATGGTGGAAAACGAGGCTTCGCTAGCCGACGCAACCAAAATGTCAGAGGTGGAAAGGACACGCGCGACAAACGCTCGAACACTCCGGCGCCGGGAGGTTTTCGGTGAGGCGATACTCGTGCTTCAGCAGACCAATGGAGGGCGACCCACAGCAGACAGCCTACTGAGCGGGCCCAAAGGCAGGCCTGGTGTGAACGTCATCCATCCGCCAATCTAGGGTGGCTCTCACTTGGAAGCCAATCGCCATACCCCGGAAGATGGGCGATAAACTGTCAGCCCTATCAGCCCGTCCAGGCGTATACGTCCGCTGGCTCTGCTACACCCTTAAGCACGAATGAACCAACATTCCTAAACCCTTTCGGTACCTGTGCTGCGAATGGCCTTGATGCCAGAAGGTTGTGGCCGACCGTATCTGCAACTTTCTCGATCCGGGCCGCTTCGTTGACTGCGCGGCCGATCGCCGTGAAATCGAGGCGGCGGGAGGCACCTATGTTGCCGTAGAAAACCTCGCCAACGTGCAGAGCGATATCGACCAACAGCTGCGGCTCCTCTTCATCGTTGCGCCTTGCATTCAGCAATTGATTGGCTTTCACGGCCATCCGAGCCGACGACAACGCACGGCCACAAGCCTCGGAGGGATCGTCGATGTCAGCAGGGAAAATCGCCAGCAGGCTATCACCCATAAATTTGAGGATCTCGCCACCATTCTCCTCAACCGGCCCGGCAATCGCCTCAAAGTGTTCGTTCAGCCAGCCGACAATCCTCTCCGGTGGCCATCGCTCGTTCAAGGACGTGAAGTCCTTTAGATCGGCAAGCAGAATTGCTGCGTATATCGAGGCGCCATCTCCCCGACGGGTCTGTCCGCTGAGAATGCGACCACTGGTTCGCGTCCCGGTGTAGACGGCTCGCATGTCGGTCGCAACGCGGGTGGTCGCAACGCGGCAGCAAGTCAGTGCCAACGCGGGCATCAAGCGTTCGACGTCTGCAATTTGCCGTTCTGAAAATCCGCCGGGTCCATCGACTGCTATCGAGAAGCCCACGCCACCAAGGGCAGTCTCTCCAGGAAACTCCGCAAGCTTGATCAAGTACTCAGTCGCGCCGAGCTGTGCCAATTCGTCGAACAACGGAAAGCTATTGGTTTCGTTCGCCGGCAGGCTCCACCGGCCGTAGAGAAGGTTATTCGACAGCAGATGGAAGATCGGTGAGCGCTCGAACATCTCCTGTCCCGCGTCATCATGCCCTTGGATGTCAACGGACATGACCGAGTGTGGCGACCACGCGACCGAAAATCCCTTCTGCATCGGGTCGATGGACGGCATTGCAATCGAGGCGCGGACAATCCGATAACCTAAAGCGACCAATCTTGGCCCAAGTCCCTCCATGATCTGCTCGACGCTCCGGCTGGATAGGCCCTCCCCGATGATCCAGTCGATCAGTTCCTGCAAACCCTGCACGAAAAATCCTCCATCATCGCGCATCCACCATAGGCTGGCACTGGATGCCCGGTCGAGAAGGCAAACGAAATCCAAAAGAAAAAAATAAGGCTTCCGACGAGGCGGGCGGTCGTCGAAGCTACCCTTCGAAAGTTCTCAGCGCTTGCGGGCCTTGGTTACAGTCGTGGAAGGCCAGAACCAGGTTTCCTCGCCTATTGCTGCCGCCTCATAGGGATGCGTGTCTCTTCGCGAGATTGATTGGCGGGTCGCGCGGTTTGCGAATGGCTGCGCGGTCGGCCAAAGCAAAAAGGCCGACGCGTCTGTCGCGTCGGCCCCAGTCTGCCGGTTAAGCCGTCGTGAACGGCACGGCTACGAAGGTCGTGTTATTGCCGCGCTGTATCAGCAGCAGCACTGACTTCTTCTTGGCCTTCGCAACATCCGCAACTGCGTTCTTGGCTCCACTGGCATTCTGGATTGTCTTGTCGTTGACCGACAGAATGACGTCACCGGCTTTCAGCCCTGCCGCGGCTGCCGGTTTGTCAGGCGATACATTGGCAACGACGGCACCTTGGACGTCCTGGGAGAGGTCCAGCCGCTCACGAACTTCCGGCGTCAGGTCGACAAGTGCGACACCAATCCGCGGACCGGCTGGGATTGCCTGTTCGGAGCCTTTGGAAGCAGCAAGCTTAGCCATTCCGTCGTCGCTGCTGCCGATCTCGACCGTAAGGTCGACGCTCTTGCCAAAACGCCAAACCGTAACGGTTTTCTTGTCACCAGGGGTAAGATCCGCCACGAGCCGCGACAGATCCTTCGGTGTCGACACCGGCTTTTCGCCGACCGACGTAATGGCATCGCCCTGCTTGATACCGGCGCGAGCGGCGGGCGAGTCTTTCGAGACGTTTGCAACAAGCGCGCCAGCCGGATTTGCCAGATCGATCGCGTCCGCAACTTCCTGCGTCACCGGCTGGATCTGGACACCGAGGTAGCCGTGATCGACGTCGGCGTTCTGAGAATTGGCGACAACAACCTTTGCCTGATCGGCCGGAATGGCGGATGCGGCAAATGCAGATGATGTTTCGAGGGAAAGGGAGGCCGCGCCGATCATAATGGCCGCGCCCAGAAGAGCCGCAGATCTGCGGCGATTGACAATGCTTGTCACGATTTCGGTCCTATTAAATTGCTTCACCGCGTAAAGCCTCTCAGCGAAGCTCAACGCTTGGCAAGGATATGAAGACAGCCAATTATGTTTGCAAATTAAAAGTATATTACAGTTTCATTGCCAATAAGTAATGTATTAAAATAATTTAATACTTGATGGCAAGCTTTTGCAACTGAAGCGATGTATTAGCCTTCAGGAGGCTGGTGTTGCACCGTCCGCCCTGGTGGCAAGGTTTTCGCCGCAAGGGGCGACCACCTCCAAGACGGTGCGGTCGCCGTTGACCGCGCACAGCCAAGAGTGAGACGACCTCCGACTGCCTCGTTGTCCTGATCCCCGCTGCACGATTTTCGCCGAATTCACGGAACCGGGACTTCCAGTCCAGCCTTGATGCGGTCCATCGCGACAAACGTCCGGAAACGTTTGACGTTGTTGTTTCCGAAAAAGAGCCGCCGGGTCAGGGATTCATATTCCTTCATGGATGGTACGACGACGAGGAGGACAAAATCTGCTTCGCCGGTCACATAGTAACACTGCTGGATTTCGGGGGTCGCCGCGAATTCCCGCTTGGCGCTTTCTATTTGCTCCGCGGTCTCGCTGATCACCTCCACTTCAACGAAGATTGTGATCGGATGCCCCAGTGCAGCGGGATCGACGATCGCGACATTTGCCTTGATCACACCGGTTTCCGTCATCTTCTTGATCCGGCGCTGAACGGCTGGAGCCGACAGATTGACCGCTTCGCCGATCATTCTCTGCGGCGTGAGGTTGTCCCTCTGGAGGAGGGCGAGGATTTTGCGGTCGAAGTCATCCAAAATGATCTTCTGCGCCAGCGCACCCATACTTTTTCGCTCCCTTGACGAAACAAACTTGCAAATCAGACCCGAATATTCAGCGCACGATGCGGAGGCAATGCAATATATTTTCCCCTCGAACCCGAGCGAGGCCCCCATGTTTCTCATAAATTCGAATAGCGCCTACAAGTCTCAGCTGGACCCACGGGACGCGGAAGCTCTTGGCCCGGTGGCTGCCGCGGAGGTCGAGAGATTCCTGTCGCACCGCCAAAACAACGCGAAGACGCCCTTGGTGTCCCTCGGCGGCCTTGCCCGCAAACTCGGGGTGTCGAGCATCCATATGAAGGACGAAGGCTCCCGGCTCGGCCTTGGCAGCTTCAAGGCGCTTGGCGGTGCCTACGCGGTGATGCGTCTTGTGCTCGAGGAGGCAAGCAAATGCCTTTCCAGACAAGTCGATGTAACTGAACTTGGTTCACCGGAGGTCCTGGCCGTGGCAAAAACCATGACGGTTGCATGTGCCACCGACGGCAACCACGGACGTTCCGTGGCCCAGGGGGCGCAGACCGTTGGCGCACGTGCCGTGATTTTCGTTCACTCGGGCGTCAGCGACCAACGGGTGGCGGCCATCGCAGGATTTGGCGCCGACGTGTGTCGCGTCGAGGGAACCTACGACGACTCTGTCAGGGAAGCGTCCAGGGTTGCGATCGAGCGTTGCTGGACAATCGTGTCGGATACGTCCTGGCCTGGCTATGAGCGCATTCCAAGCCTTGTAATGCAGGGCTACACCGCGATATTCCGCGAGGCACTCAGGGAGTTGCAGGACCCGCCGACCCATGTTTTCGTTCAGTCAGGGGTTGGCGGCATCGCTGCTGCGGCAGCCGGCTATCTCGCGCTTGTCATGGGGGACACACGCCCGATCTTCACAGTTGTTGACCCCGAACGTGCAGCATGCATCGTCGAGAGCGCCAGGGCCGGGCATCCGGTGACGGTCGACCACGGTGAGCCGACAATCATGGCCATGCTCGAGTGCTACCAGCCGTCCCTGGTAGCCTGGCGCATCCTCTCGCGTGTGGCAGACGCGTTCATGACCGTAGACGAACACGACGCAGTCACCGTCATGAAGAGGCTGGCCTATCCGGTCGTGGGAGACCCCGCCGTCGTGGCGGGCGAAAGCGGTGGCGTTGGCCTGGCGGGATTGATCAGGGCCATCGGTGATCGGCAGATCAAGGCCCATTTGCGGCTTGGAGATCAATCGCGGGTCCTTGTGATCAACACCGAAGGAGCGACCGATCCGCTCAAGTATGAGGCGATCGTCGGGGAAGCAGCCGGATCGATTTTGTCGAGAAACGCAGGGACGCCGGCATGACTGGATCATCGGTCAATGAGGAACGCTTGCTCGGACGTCTCCGTGAACTCGGCTCCATCGGCAGAGACAAGGATGGCCGCCTTGTCAGGCTTGCGGCGTCCGACGCGGACAAGCACGGCCGGGATCGCTTGATCGCCTGGATGCAGGAAGCCGGGCTCGATGTCGCAGTCGATCGGATCGGCAACATCTTCGGCATCTGGGCGCCGATACAGGCCGACGATACAGCAAAACCGCTGATGCTGGGGTCTCATATCGATACTGTGATCAATGCAGGGGTGTTTGACGGCTGTTACGGTGTCCTCTCGGGACTGGAAGTCGTAGAAACCCTGAAATCGGAGGGCTTCAATCCAAACCGACCTATCGCGATTGCTGCATTTACCAACGAAGAAGGCGTGCGCTATGCGCCTGACATGATGGGGTCGCTGGTCCATGTCGGCGGACTTGATGTCGATGAAGCGCTTGCCACCGTAGGCACCGATGGATCTGTCCTTGGTGAGGAGCTTGCCCGAATTGGCTATGCCGGACCCCAAGAGCCCGGTTTCCTGCAACCGCACGCCTATATCGAACTCCACATTGAACAAGGGCCGATCCTCGAGCGCGAGGAGACGCCGGTTGGGGCCGTCGAGAATCTGCAGGGCATTTCCTGGCAGCGAGTAACCATCGAAGGAGATGCCAACCATGCAGGCACGACACCCATTTCCCTGCGCCGCGATGCCGGCTTGGCAGCAGCGCGCGTCATCACCTTTGTGCGCGACCGGGCGACGGCCTCGAACACCCCTACGGTTGCCACAGTCGGGTGCATGGAGTTCGAGCCAAACGCAATCAACGTGATCCCCTCAAAAGCGACATTCACGGTTGACTTGCGCGATCCCGATGAGGAAAAACTGTTGGCGGAAGAAGCTGCCTTGGCAACATACCTCGATACGATTGCAGACGATGAGCAGGTCACAATCACCACGAAACGTCTGGCAAGATTTCAGCCGGTGACATTCGACAGCGGCATTGTGGCGGCGGTCGTGGAGGCTGCGACGGCCCGTGGATTGAAATCGAAAAGGATGACTTCCGGTGCAGGGCACGATGCTCAGATGATCGCCAGGATCGCACCCTCGGGGATGATTTTCGTACCCAGTATCGGCGGCATCAGCCATAACCCCAAGGAATTCACGCCCAACACCGATCTGGTCGCAGGAGCCAATGTGTTGCTTGACGTGGTCCGCAATCTCACCGCACCGGAGAACTGATCTGATGATCGACATTGAGACGCTCCATGCCGAAATGAGTGAGTGGCGGCGACACCTCCATGCCAATCCAGAATTCGGTTTTGCGGAGCAAGCCACGGCTGCGTTTGTCGCCGACAAACTTAGAACATTTGGCCTCGATGAGGTCGCCGAAGGCGTCGGTGGTACCGGGGTTGTCGGAACCCTCAAGCGAGGGACCGGCAACCGCGCCATCGCCTTGCGAGCCGACATGGACGCCCTGCGCATCACCGAGCAGGGCGACATGCAACATAAATCCCGCAACTGCGGGCTCATGCACGCCTGTGGTCACGACGGTCACACCGCCATGCTCCTCGGAGCCGCGAAGTTGCTTGCCGCAGAAGGCGGTTTCGACGGGACGGTCCGCTTCATTTTCCAGCCGGCCGAGGAATGGGGCAAAGGCGCACTGGCGATGATGTCCGATGGTCTTTTCGAGAAATATCCGTTTGATGAAATCTATGGCATCCACAATATGCCGGGTCTTCCTGTTGGTTATTTCGAGACAAAACCTGAAGAATTCATGTCGGCGGAGGACAATTTCGAGATCACGCTCAAGGGCGTGGGGGGACACGCCGCCCGACCGCACTGGGGCAGCGAAGTCCTGGTCGCCGCCTGCGCCATTGTCACCAATCTGCAGACGATCGTCGCGCGGCGCATCGACCCGGCCGACATCGGCGTCGTATCCGTCACTGAGCTTATCACCGACGGTACCAGGAATGCCCTGCCCGGCATGGCACGCATTCTCGGTGATGCACGCAGCTTCCGCAGGGAGATCAGCGAGCGCATCGAGCAGCAGATGCGGATAATCGCGCAAGGCACTGCGCTTGCCTATAATGTCGAGGCCGATGTCCGTTACACGCGTGAATTCGTTCCACTCATGAACGACACCGCCTTGGCTGACGAAGCCATGGCCGTGGCGGTGGAATTATATGGCGCGTCGAACGCAAGGGTCGCATCAAAACCGATGACGGGATCAGAAGATTTCGCGCAGTTCCTCAGCCGGGTTCCTGGGTGCTTCGTCTTCCTCGGCAATGGCGAGACATCGGCTCCGCTCCACAATCCGAATTATGACTTCAATGACAACGGCCTTATCCATGGCATGCGATTTCATGCAGCAATAGCGCGTCGACGCCTGGCAAATTGACCAACGCGACGGCAATTGCAGGCAAATTTTCGCCATCCAGGGTCTAGCGCCTTGCCACGCAAGACGATGATGGCAACGTGCGACGAAGTGACGTTGGTCCGCCGGTCTTTCCGAGCCCAACGCGGGCGACCTCAATCCCAAAAATCGAGCCAAATGCCCTGCGGTCGTTCTCTGCCTGGACCGAGAAAGGATCGGTGAAAAGTGCGCTTTGCGCCATGTGCGAGGAACGATGAACCCGGCGCGCAATTTCCCGCCCGTTCAAGTCGGCTCGCTTCCCTTTCTCACCAATTCGTCACCGAGCCATCCCGGCGTTTCAGATGAGGCGCCTCCCAGAATTCAAAACTCTGCCTGGCAATCAACTCCTCGTTCACTTCGACCCCCAGGCCGGGCGCATCGGAAACTGGATAGCAGGCAGCCTCAAGCCGTGGCTGGACAGGAAAGAAGTCAGAATTGTCAAAACCCAGATGCGTCTCCGCGGGGCTCGCCCGCGTTTCCAACCAGGCAAAATTCGCAACGGCGGCGCAGAAGTGGATCGTTGCAGCCGTGCATACCGGGCCGAGTGGATTGTGCGGCATCATGTCGACATAGTGAGCCTCGCTCCAGCCGGCGACCTTCATCGATTCAGTCAGACCGCCGACGTTACAGACATCTACGCGATTGAACTGGTGAATGTCGCGCTCGATGAAGGGCAGGAACTGCCACTTCGACGAGAACTCCTCGCCGATCGCAAACGGAACATCGGTCATTCGACGCAGCGCCTCGTAGGCGCCCGGTGTTTCGTCGCGGATCGGCTCCTCGAGGAAGTCGAGTGTGCCCTTCGGCATCTTCTGGCAGAAGCTTGCAGCTTCAGCAACCGTCAGGCGATGGTGATAGTCGATGCCCAGCACGATTTCCTCGCCCAGTGTTTCCCGAGCCTTGACGCACCATTTCGCTGTCATCGCGATATGTTCGCGGGGCTCGTAAATCTCCTTGTGCTCGTGACCCGAGGGTGAAAGCCGCATGGCCCTCCATCCATGCTCGACCAGCATCTGTGCCTGCTCGATCATCGCTGGCCCAGGCTCCGCGAAGGTCGTCGCAAAGGTCGGTATCCGGTCGCGCTGCTTGCCGCCGAGCAACTCGTAGACAGGCACGCCAAGCGCTTTGCCCTTGATGTCATGGAGCGCGATGTCGATCGCCGAGATCGCGGCCTGCAATACGCGACCGCCCTCGAAATACTGGCTGCGATACATCTCCTGCCAGAGCGCTCCGATCTTGAACGGGTCGCGGCCACGCAAGAATTCCGCATAATGTTCCAGCGCACCGACGACCGCCTTCTCGCGGCCCGAGAGTCCACTTTCGCCCCAACCGAAAATCCCGTCGTCGGTCTCGACCTTCACCAGAAGCTGGTTGCGAATGCCAACCTTGACGGCGTAGCTCTTGATTGCTGTGATCTTCATGTCCGTTCTCCGGTTACCAGTGCCACAGCGTGCCGTCTTCGAGACGGTTCACAGGCAGATAGGCGCGCTGATATGGATATTTCTCGGCAAGCTTTTCGTCGATGTCGACACCATGGCCGATCGCATCGCCCGGATGGAGATAACCGTCATCCAGGCTCCAGGCGCTCGGGAACACCTCAAGGATTTCCGGCAGGTAGCCCGAATATTCCTGGATCCCGAAATTCGGCACCCAGAGGTCGAGATGCAGGTTGGCGCCGAGGCAGATCGGCGACATGTCCATTGCCCCGTGGCAGGCAGTGCGGACATTGTAGACGCTGGCGAAATCCATGATGCGCCTTTGGGCGGTCACGCCGCCGGCATGTACCGTGGTCGTCCTAATGTAGTCTATCAGCTGTTCTTCCATCAACAGCCGCGCGTCCCAGATGGTGTTGAAGACTTCGCCCACGGCAAGCGGTGTCGTGGTGTGTTGGCGGATCAGACGGAAGCCCTCCTGATACTCGGCCGCCACCGTGTCTTCCAACCAGAAGAGCCGTGCAAATTCGAGGTCTTTACCCAACCGCGCCGCTTCGATCGGCGTGAGGCGGTGGTGGCTGTCATGCAGGAGCTCAATATCCCAGCCATGTGCCTCGCGGACCGCCTTGAAGAGTTCGGGAACATAGCGCAGATATTTCGACGTCGACCATGTTTCCTCGTGAGGAATGGCATCGTCTGCAGCGTTGTTGGTGACCGACTTCTTGCCGGTGCCATAGACGTCAGGTAGACCGGGAATGCCGACCTGAACACGGATCGCCTTGTAGCCCTGCTTAATTCGCTTGCCGACCGCTTCGACCGCTTCGGCAATATCAGTGCCCTGCGCGTGTGTGTAGCACAGCACCTTCTCGCGGCTGGCGCCACCCAGCAGCTGGTAAAGCGGCATGTTGGCGGCTTTCGCCTTGATGTCCCAAAGTGCGGTATCGATACCGGCGATCGCCGCCATCGTCACAGGACCGCGGCGCCAATAGGCTCCCTTGTAGAAATATTGCCAGATATCCTCGATGCGGCTTGGATCGCGGCCGATGAGCAATGGTGCAAGATGATCCTGAAGATAGGCTACGACGGCCTTTTCACGACCGTTCAGGGTGGCGTCGCCGACCCCTGTCAGCCCCTCGTCGGTGAATATCTTGACGGTGACGAAATTGCGTCCAGGCGAGCAGACAATGATTTTGACGTCGGTAATTTTCATGACTTATCCGTTGGCTGAAACTGTACGTGCGGGGTCGTAGCGGAACCGGTTGTGAATGCGCCGGTTGCGCGGGTCGGGATGAGGAATGGCGGAGAGCAGCGCGCGGGTATAGTCATGCGCCGGATTGTTGACGACCTGATCGGTCTCGCCCGCCTCGACGATCTTGCCGCGATACATCACAGCAACGCGGTCGCACATGTAGCGGATAACCGACATATCGTGCGAGATGAAGACGTAGGAGAGACCAAGCTCGTCCTGCAACTTCATCATGAGGTCAAGCATCTGCGAGCGCAACGAGACATCGAGTGCCGAGGTTGCTTCATCGGCAACGATCAGCCGCGGCTTGAGCGCAATCGCCCGCGCAATCCCGATACGCTGTCGCTGACCGCCGGAAAAAGCATGCGGGTAGCGTTCACGCCAGGCCGGTTCGAGGCCGACCTGCTGCATAAGTTCCGAGACCCGATCGTCGAGGGATCTGCCCTTCACGCCAGCGAGCTTCAACGGCTCGGCAATGATCTGGCCGACCGTCTTGCGTGGGCTTAGCGAACCGACCGGATCCTGGAAGATCATCCGGATACCGTGGCGAACATCCTTCAATGTCGTTTTGTCGGCCGAGCAAAGATCGACCGTGCTGCCGTCAGCGCGGCGGTAATTCATAGCGCCGGCTTGCGGATCGTAAATGCGCAGCAAGCAACGTCCCATTGTCGTCTTGCCCGAGCCGGATTCACCGACGATGCCGAGGGTTTCACCGGCACGAACGATCAGCGACACGTCGTCCACTGCCTTCAGGCCGGATGGGAAAGTCAGCGAGAGGTTCTTGACCGCGAGTAGCGGTGGCGCGCCAACGGGGATTTGGGATCGTGTCAGCCGAACTTCCGCCTTCTTCTCCAACTTGACGACGGAACCGATCAGGCGGCGCGTATAGTCGTCCTTTGGTGCGTGGAAAATCTGCTCCACGGAGCCACGCTCCATCACCTTGCCCCGATACATTACCAAGACCTCGTCGGCGATTTCGGCAACGACACCCATGTCGTGGGTTATAAAAAGCACGGCCATGCCGTGGCTGTGCTGCAGTCGTTTGATCAGATCGAGAATTTCGGCCTGGGTCGTGACGTCCAGTGCTGTCGTCGGCTCATCGGCGATCAGAACCTGGGGATTGCAGGCGAGCGCCATGGCGATCATGACCCGCTGGCGCATGCCTCCGGAGAATTCGAAAGTGTAGCGGTCGATTGCGGTTTCAGGACGCGGTATTTCGACCTGGCGCAGCAGCTCGAGAACGCGGTCGCGCTGCGCCTTGCCGCGAATGCCGAAATGAATGCGCAGCGCTTCGCCGATCTGCGCGCCGATACGATGGACGGGCGACAGTGAACTCATCGGCTCCTGGAAAATCATGGCGATCTCCTTGCCGCGAACGCCGCGAATTTCCTTGCCGCGCGGGTCGAGCTTGGCGAGGTCGACCGATGAGCCGTCTCCCCGCGTCAATACGATCGAACCATCCTCAATACGACCGGGTCTATCGACGATCTGCAGGATGGAGCGCGCCGTAACCGACTTCCCGGATCCGGATTCGCCGACAACACAGAGTGTCTTTCCGCGCTTCAGCTCGAAGGACACGTCGTCGACAGCCTTGAACAGACCCGTGCGCGTCGGGAAGTAGGTTTTCAGGTTGTCGACCTTGAGGAGTGTATCGTTGTTCATGGTCATGACACCGACTCGTAGGGATCTGCGGCATCGCGGAGGCCGTCGCCGAGGAAGTTGAGGGAAAGCACCGAGATGACAATTGCGGCAGCCGGCGTGAACAGGAGCCAGGGCGCTTGAGCGACCGCGCGGATGTTCTGCGCCTCCTGAAGGAGCACGCCCCAGGAAATGATCGGCGGCTGTAGACCGACGCCGAGGAACGAGAGTGCGGTTTCAGCCAGGATCATCGAGGGGATCGCCAGCGTCAGCGTGGCGATGATGTGGCTCATGAAGGACGGCACCAGATGGTGGAAGATGATGCCGAGCTCGCTCATGCCGTCGAGACGTGCGGCAATCACGAAGTCCTCATTGCGCAGAGAGAGAAACTTGCCACGCACCTCCCGCGCCAGGCTCGTCCAGCCAATCAGCGAAACGATCAGGGTGATGACGAAATACGTCCTGAGCGGTGGCCAGCCAACGGGGATTGCTGCCGCCAGCCCCATCCATAGCGGGATCGTCGGGATCGAGCGCAACAGCTCGATGAAGCGCTGGATGGCGATATCGGCCCAGCCCCCGAAAAATCCGGATATGCCGCCGATCGTGACGCCAAGGATGAGGCTCATGAAGACCCCGACAAGCCCGATCGAGAGGGAGATTTTGGCACCATGGACCACGCGCGAGAAGATGTCTCGTCCGAGGCGATCTGCACCAAAGATGTACATGCTGTCTCCCGGCATCGGGTTGGTGAGGCCAAAGAGCTTGGTCCTCATAGGGATGAAGCCGAGAAGAGTGTATGGTTCCGCCGCAGGTACGAAAAAGCCGACCGGGATCGGCTTGGCAGGATCCGGGGCGAACTCACGCCGCATGGATTCTGTGTTCAGCGTCATCTTCAGCTGATTGACGTGTGGGCGCAAGGAGCCGTTCAGCAGAAGCGATATGCCCTGTGGAGGGGCGTAGGTGAAACGCGCATTGGTCGCGTTGGGATCGAACGGTGCGATGAAATCCGCGAAGGCAGCGACGAGATACATGAACACGATGACGACAAGGCTTGCCAGCGCGATCTTGTGCTTCTTGAATTTCAGCCAGAAGAGCCGCCATTGGCCGGCAACGGCAATATCACTGCGGTGAAGGTCGATCGATGTGCCGGTCTCCGGCGGGAGGTGGGTGATGTCTGTCATTGGAACCGGATCCGCGGGTCAGTGATAGCGAGCAGGATGTCGGAAATCAGCGTGCCGATAATGGTAAGCACCGAAATCAACAGGATGAGCGAGCCAGCGAGATACATGTCTTGTGCAAGCAAGGCGCGCAGCAGCAGCGGTCCCGTCGTCGGCAAGCTCATGACAACCGAGACAATGATCTCACCCGAAATAACGGCGGGCAGGATCCAGCCGAGCGTCGAGATCAGCGGATTGAGTGCAAGCCGCACCGGGTAGCGAATGAGAAGCTCGAATTCGGACATGCCCTTGGCGCGGGCCGTCGTCACATAGGGCTTGGACAATTCGTCGAGCAGGTTGGCGCGCATGATGCGAACGAGTGCTGCAAGCGAGCCGAGGCCAATGACGAGCACGGGCAGCCAGACGTGTTTGGCAAAATCGCCAAGCTTGGCAAAACTCCAGGCCGCGTCGACGAAAGCGGGCGAAAACAGGCCGCCGACACTTTGGCCGAAATAGGCCGACATGACATACATCGCCGAAAGCGCCATCAGGAAGTCAGGCACGGCGAGAAAGAAGAAGGCAAGGAAGGTCGCTGAATAGTCGGAGATCGAATACTGGCGAACGGCCGACAGGATGCCGATCGGAATGGCGATCGCCCATACGAAGCAGAGCGTCAGGAAGGACAGGAGGAGCGAGAAGCCAAGGCGGCCCCAGATCAATTCGGTCACCGGCTTGCCGAGCTCGAATGAAATCCCGAAATCGCCATGCATGAGGATCCCGGCCATCCATTTGTAATATTGGAAATACATCGGTTGATCGAGACCGTAGCGCTCGCGCATGGCGGCAACCGTGCCCTCTTCGACCGCCCCACCCTGGCTTGCCCAGTCGGCCATAAGCGTCGTGAGATAATCACCGGGCGGGAGTTGGATGATGATGAAGGCGATGATGGAAACGGCAAGGAGTGTCGGTATCGCGAACACCAGCCGTTTGGCGATATAACGGAGCATGATTTCTGACCGCTCGATGGGATCGAAGGGGCGGACCGGGGGGAAGTTTCCCGCCGGTCCGGAGGAGTTTAGTTAGCCGGCTTGTCGAAGTACCACTGGGTCAGCGTCGGGGCCGGATGCCAGAGATTGCCGGTGATCGGAATGCCGTTGACGACATTCTTCAGGTTCTTCGACACCATCATGTATTTCGGCATGGGGCGCGAAATGCCGATGTTGAGGAAGTTGTCAGCGGAAAGATTGAGGAATTCCTTCATCTTCTCGCGGCGATCGTTGTCTCCTACGGCAGCGTTGACCTTGTCGTAGGCTGCCATGAGAGCCTTGATCTCGGCTGGGGGTTCCTCGCCCGTGGCGTGGTTCGAATACCATTCGCTCCACTTCATCGCGAAGAAGATGTCTGCCTTCTGGAACGGCATGTAACAGCGCGGGTCGGTGTAGACTTCAGACAGGCCGCCAACGCAGTTCCAGATATAGGCGTCCTGCTCGTTTGCTGCCCACATGGTGTTCAAGCGAGCGCGATCCGTGGTCCGCAGCTGGATGTCGATCCCGACGTCCTTGGCGTATTTCTGCACCATCTGCATCACGTCGGGATAGGAGAGCCCGAAAACGTCCGCCACCATGAAGTTGATGGTGAAGCGCTTGCCGCTGTCGTCGAGACGGAAACCTTCCGCGTCTTTCTTCGGCATGATCTTGTCGAGCATGTCGTTGGCAAGCTTCGGATCAAATTCCGTGTATTGCTTGGCTTCACGCTCGTTGAAAAGCTCGTGCTCGGGCTGCGTCGCCACCTGCGCCGGGGCGCCCTGCCCGACATAGACGAGATCGATGATCTCCTGCCGGTTGATCGCGTGGCTGAGCGCGATGCGGAAATCCTTGTTCTGGAAAAGCTTGCGCTTGGTGTCGTCGGTCGAGTTGAGATTGAGCAGGATGACGGCATCATTCGCCGGCAGGTCCTTGACGTCGACAAAGCGATAATTGCCGCTTTCCTGGCCGTCGAAGAGCACCGACTTGAAGGTCGAATTATTGATGTGGCGGAACGCGAAATCGAACTCGCCCGATGTCATCTTCAGCGCCATCAGCTGTGGGTCGTCGAGCTTTGCCCAGGTGACGCCGTCAATATAAGGCAGCTGGTTGCCCTCAGGATCCACCTTCCAATAGTAGGGATTGCGGGTCGCGACGACGCGTTCGCTGTCGGCATAGGGTACCGTCAGGATCCACGGGTTCATCGTTGGCAGCTGGAGGTTTTGCCAGTACGGCGGCTGGAAGGTCAGAGAGACCTTCGAGTTGAACAGCGCCACCCAATCGCCTGCAGCCGGATTGGCTTTCAGCAGAGCGGGGATGCCGTCCTTGTTATAATTCTCGTGGAACTGGCTGAGGTAGTGCTTGGGGTAGATAACCGGCAGATGACCCTGGCCGTAGGCGAGCTGCTGCAGGAACAGGCCATAGGGGCTGTCGAATTTGAATTCGACTGTCAGATCGTCGATCTTGCGCACTTTTACCGGTTTGCCCGCGACCGTAAAGGTCGGGTTCTTGGCCGGCGAAAGCGCGTCGTTCATGAACACGTCTTCGTACCAGAACATGATGTCATCGGCCGTGAAAGGCTGGCCATCGCTCCACTTCAGCCCCTTGCGGAGCTTGAAGGTGTAGGTGGTGGCATCATCCGATGCGGTGAATTCCTCCGCCAGCGAAGGTATCACCTTCTGCCAGGCCGGATCCCAACGAACGAGCAGTTCATTGGCGATGGTACGGGTCAGATTGTACTGGTCGCCATTGGCGAGAATGGTGGTGCGCAGCGTGCCGCCGTATTTGCCAATTCCATCAACCATCGCTTCGACGAAGGGATGCTCAGGAAGGCGATCGGCAACGGCTTGCAGCTTGCCGGCCTTCACTTGCTCGTCGAGCATTGGCGCCTGTTTGAAATCCGCCGCAAAGACAGGAGCAATCGCTCCCAAGAGCGCCGCACCCAACAACCCCGTCGATAGGACGAGGCCACGCAGCTGTTGCTGGTAACCCATTCTTTTCCTCCTGATTAACCGGCCCTCTCCGCCGACTGATAACGAAAGCCAGGTCGGCAATCGCGTGGAGCGAAAACTTTCAGATCGTACATTATATGTCAATTGGAATGTACAAACAATTTGAAGAGGTATTGGCAAACCGGGGGAAAGTGTATTAAAAGCAGTCTTATGACCACGATAACGCGAATGCCCCAGACAATGCCTGACGGTGACGAGTTGACCGAGGAAAATGGCGCGTCCATCTACGAGCGCCTGCGCGATGACATCATCCATGGCCGCGTCAAGGCTAACGAGCGCCTGAAGGTCGCCGAGCTTGCCGCGCGTATGGGCACCTCCACCAATCCGGTGCGAGAGGCATTGCAGCAGCTGCGCGGCGAGGGTTTCGTGGTCATGATGCCCAATCGCGGCGCCCGAGTGCGGCCGATTGACGAGGAGTTCGTCAGAGATATCTGCGAAATAGAGGTCTTGATCGAGCCGGCGCTGACGCGCTGGTTTGTCGGGGTTGCAACACGAGCAGATGTCGATGAACTGGAGCGCATTCAGGCCGAGATCGAAGCCCTGAATTTTTCGGATGAGCTGAAACACTCAAATCTGGACATGCAGTTTCATCGGCTGATGTACGACCGGCACTACAACAGGCACGCTGTGGATCTCTGGATTCGCCATCGTCAGATTTTATGGGCGATAAGCCGCGGCTTTCCCACCTCCCTAAGCCGCCAGTCGAACGTTCTTGAGGAGCATCGCGAGCTCATCGGATGCATCAAGGAGCAGGATGCGGACGGGGCGGCGAACGCTATTGCCAAACATGTTGGTGGATCAGGACGGCACATCATCGAGCGCATGCGGCTTAACAAGCAGCGGTCGTGATTTAGCCGAAGCTCGCGAAATCGCGCCGGGCCGGGGCCGTCATGGTTGCTGCGCCTTTCGATGAGAGGAAATGGCCCTCGCGGTAATTGCGATCGGGATGCTGACTTGTCCACCCGCCGACCGTTCGCCTTGCGGCAGACCATGGCTATCGCTCATGACGCGAGGTGCCTTCGGCAAGATAGGGCAAGTCCTTGATGCATGCGTGATGACGAGATAACGTATACTTCACCAAAAACATTCCTGAAGTCCAATGTCATCGAATTCCGACCGGGTAGACGTTGCCCATCGCACTCTCCGACAGGCCATAATAGAACAGGCGCTGAAAGCCGGAACCAGGCTGCCAGAAGACGAGATTGGCAGGCACTTTGCAATGAGCAGAACCCTGGTTCGCGCCGTGCTGGCGAAACTGCAGGCCCAGGGGCTCGTCGACACCTATCACAAGCGAACTGCCACGGTTGCCCAGCCGAGCCTCGACGAGGCGCGCAATGCTTTTGCTGTTCGGCGCGCGCTTGAACGGGAGGTGATGAAGGCGGTGATCGCGCGTTGGAGTCCGGTAGTCGAGAAGATCCTCTCCGATCACGTGCAGGAAGAAGAGGCCGCCCATGCCAAGGGAGATGTGCGCCTCTCGACCCGGCTAGCCGGCGAATTCCACCTCAAGCTTGCGGAACTCTCGGGCAATGCGCTGCTCGAACGATATCTCTCCGAACTCGTATCCCGCTGTTCGCTGATCCTGGCCATGTACAGCCGGCCGCACTCAAGCGAGTGCGCCATCAGCGAACATTCCGGACTGATCGGCGCGCTCAAGAAGGGGGATATCGCTGCGGCAGAGCATCTGATGGACGACCACCTGTCATCGGTTGAAAGCAGGGCCCTGCTCGAGGACGATACCGCGGCGGAACTGGATCTAGGCTCGATCCTGTCACGCTTTTCCGCCCGTGGCAGCGGCTAGGCTGCCGCTTTTTCAATCATGTATACATGATTATGCATTTTCTGCAGACGTTCGAAACCGGCGACTTCCACTTGTACGGGATGGTGTCAGCGGCTTTCATCGAATGAGTCCAAATATCTAGCCACCCCGCGCAATCCGGAATTCAGCTCGGATACAATCTGGCATCATTATTGCATACATGATTACAGATATCATGTAGCCAAGAACCGGGTGGATATGTCAAAATGACGAGCATTCCGGACCTGCCGGAGCCGGTCGCCGCCGAAATGAAGGCCGCAGAAGCTGCGATCACCAGCGGCAAACTGAAGCCGTTGCCGGCGAGACCAGGGACCAGAAAGGCACGGGTAAAGGTGACCAAGGGCCAGGAACTGGCGGATGCCGATATCAGGGGCATGACCTGGTCTGATCGAAGGCGTGCAGGGCGCCTCCCCGATCCCGTCGGCGAGGCGTATTGATGATACAACAAAGAAATCAAGGTAGATCCCGGTGACCGAAACACTTTTTACAAACGCCAAGCTCGCGGACGGCACGCTCAACGACATTCTGGTCTCCAACGGCCGCATCTCTACCATCGCTGCTGCTGGGTCGAGTTCCGGCACTGCGCGCACGCTCGATATTGCCGGTGCGCTTCTCGTCCCGGGCTTCGTTGAGGGCCACATCCATCTGGACACGAGCTTCTACGGCGACAAGTGGATCCCGCATAAACCTTGCACCAACGGGTTTGACGTGCATGAGCGCGTCGCCTTCCAGGCCGAGAACCTGGCAGCCGCCGCACCGATGGACGAACGTGCCCGCAGCCAGCTCGATCTCTGCATTTCGAACGGCGCGCTGCAGATGCGCAGCCATGTCATGGTCGATGGCTCGGTCGGGCTGAAATCGCTCGAAACCATCCTGGCCGTCCGCGAAGAATACAAGGACATCATCGACATTCAGCTCGTGGCCTTCCCGCAGAGCGGTATCCTGAAGAGCCCCGGCACGCGCGACCTGATGGACGAGGCGATTGGCATGGGCGCCGATCTGGTCGGCGGGCTCGATCCGCTGTCCTTCGATCGTGATATCAAGGGGCATCTCGACGTGGTCTTTGGAATTGCCGAAAAACGTGGTGTCGATGTCGACATACATCTCCACGATGCCGGCACGATGGGCGCCATGACGATCGAGGAGATCTGCGCGCGGACCGCAGCACTCGGCATGCAGGGGCGTGTCGCCGTCAGCCACGCCTACGGGCTTGGGGACCTCGCCCCGGATGCCGCAAAGAAGATCGCCGCCGTCATTGCAGAAAGCGGCGTCTCGATCATGACCAACGCTCCAGGAAATCACAATTTCCCGCCGGTCGCATTGCTGCGGGCCGCCGGCGTCAATGTTTTTTCAGGCAATGACAATATCCGCGATTCGTGGTGGCCCTTCGGCGATGGCGACATGCTCCGTCGGGCAGAGATCATCGCCTATCGCTCCGGCTTCTATTCCGATACCGAGCTCTCCGCCGCTTTCGATGTGGTTACGACAGGAGGCGCCAAGGCGCTCAATCTTGAAGGCTATGGCATCGCCGTCGGCGCCAAGGCTGATTTCGTGACACTCGCCGCCGACCACATTCCGGAGGCAGTCGTCGCCGTCCCCAAGCCGCGACGCGTCTTCAAGCAGGGTCGGTTGGTGGCCGATAACGGCGCAGTGGTCCGCTGATGCGATTTTCAAGCAGGCAGACCAAAACGGGCGGCGCGCGATCGCGTGATGGCATGGTTACAACACCGCATTGGCTGGCGAGCGAAGCCGGTGTCCGGGTGCT
This sequence comes from Rhizobium sp. 42MFCr.1, assembly GCF_000377185.1. Taxonomy (NCBI): domain Bacteria; kingdom Pseudomonadati; phylum Pseudomonadota; class Alphaproteobacteria; order Hyphomicrobiales; family Rhizobiaceae; genus Rhizobium; species Rhizobium sp. 42MFCr.1. Next base: position 277,981 of record NZ_KB897820.1, on the reverse strand, counting down.
TTCGCGCGGCGGGAATGCGATCGAGGCGCTGGTCGCGGCTGGAGCAGCACTTTCGGTCGTCTACCCGCATTTCTGTGGTCTCGGCGGAGACGCCGTCTGGATGGTCTCCGACGAGGCTGGCGATGCACGGACGTTCCTCGGTATAGGCCAGGCGGCAGATGTTGCCGTCCCCCGCAACACGATCCCATTGCGCGGCGCTGCCTCGACCTTGACCACCGCCGGCCTGGTCGACAGCTGGGACAAGGTGCTCAGCTATTCCGCAACCGCTTGGGGTGGCAGCGAGAGCCTGTCGGGATTGCTGGACGATGCGATCGCCCTGGCCGGAAACGGTTATGCCGTGAGCGCGTCGCAGGCATTCTGGTTCGATTTTCGCGCCGCCGAATCCGACGCGTGGCCGGGCTTTCGCAACCTTTTCAGGCGGGACGGCATCCAGTGCCAGCCGGCCCTGGCGAGGAGCCTCGAAGCGATCGCCAGCAACGGCGCCCGCGAATTCTATGAGGGGGCGCTGGCCGGCCGCATCGCACGCGGTCTTGCCGCGGCCGGCTCGCCACTTACTGCTGCCGATCTTGCAGCGACAAACACCCAGGTCGTTGAGCCCGTGCGACTACCTTATGGTGAGACAGTGCTTTTGGCGCCGCCACCCCCGACCCAGGGCGTGACCACACTCGCTATCATGGGCGTGCTCGCTCATCTGTTACCGGCAGACAAGGCGGTTGACAGTGCATCCTATTATCACCTGCTGGTAGAGGCGGTGAAACAGGCATTTCTCGACCGGCATCTGATTGCCGATCCGGCATTCGTTGATGATGTCTCCGGGGCACTCCTTAATCCCGATCGACTTGCCGGCAAGGCCGCCGCAATTGACCCCACCCGTGCTGCCGCCTGGGCGCGTCCCTATCGGCAGGGCGACACGTCCTTCCTGGCCGCAGTCGATTCCAGCGGGCGGGCAGCCTCCATGCTTCAAAGTATCTATTTCGATTGGGGCAGCGGCGTCCTTGCCGGCGATACAGGCATTCTCTGGCAGAACCGCGGCGCCGCCTTCAGCATTGATCCCACAAGCCCGAACCGCTACGGGCCTGGAAAGCGTCCATTCTACACCCTCAATCCCGGCCTGGCACTGAAGGGTGGTCGCCCGCATCTGGTCTATGGCACGCAAGGTGCCGACGGTCAGCCGCAGACGCTGGCACTGCTGTTGAGCCTCCTCATCGACCATGGCCTCGATCCCCTGGCGGCCCTTTCCAGGCCACGCTTCCTGCTCGGCCGTACCTTTTCCGATAGCCGCGACAACCTGAGGATCGAGGAGAATATTGGCAGTGACGTGATCGCGGCGCTTGCCTTGATGGGCCATGAGGTCACGACCATCGCTCCGCTCAGTCCGCTCGGCGGTCAGGCAGGTATCATCCGCATCAGTGGTGACGGCATGTTGGAAGCAGCTCACGACCCTCGCAGTGACGGCGGGGCAATCGGCCTATGAGCACTGCAAGCGACATTCCGCTCGACCTGCTTATCCGCAATGTCCGGGTGAAGGAGCATGGTGGACTCGTCGATATCGCTGCCGTGGCAACCGGATCGTGGCGATCGAGCCCGGGTTTCGTTGCGAGGCCGTCGAGGACTTCGATGGCGATGGCGCTTTTGCGTTTGGTGGTTTCGTCGACACGCATGTCCATCTGGACAAGGCCTGCATCCTCGATCGTTGCTCGATCTGCGAGGGGACACTTGCTGAAGCCGTGCGACAGACCTCCAGCGCCAAGGCAGACTTCACCGAGGCGGACGTCTATGATCGCGCCGCCCAGGTCGTCGAAAAGGCGATCTCGCACGGCACTGTGCGGATGCGAACCTTCGTCGAGATCGATCCGCGCGCAGGCTTTCGCTCCTTCGAGGCAATCAAGCGCGTCAAGGCGGAATACGCTTTTGCGATTGATATTGAAATCTGCGCGTTCGCGCAGGACGGTCTCACGAACGAGCCTCAGATGCTGGACATGCTCGACCGGGCGCTCTCAGAAGGGGCTAATCTCCTCGGTGGCTGCCCCTACACTGATCCCGATCCAGTCAGGCATGTGGATCTGATCTTCTCCCTCGCTGTCAGGCACGGCGTCGCAGTGGATTTTCATCTCGATTTCCATCTGGATCCCGGCCAGAGCGATTTGCCGGCGGTTATCGCGGCCACAGAGCGCCATGGCTGGCAAGAACGGGTCGCAATCGGCCACGTCACCAATCTTTCGGCCATGCCGCTGGCCGATGTCATTCATATCGCCGACAAACTTGCTGCAGCGGGCATCGCGCTCACCGTTCTTCCGGCGACAGATCTCTTCCTCACTGGCCGCGGGCACGACCGACTGGTGCCGCGGGGCGTCGCACCGGCGCATGTCATCGCGCGACGCGGCGTCGTCACCTCAATCGCCACCAACAACGTCATGAATCCCTTCACTCCCTATGGCGACGCCTCGCTGATCCGGATGGCAAATCTCTATGCCAATATCGCACAGCTTTCGCGGGATGACGACGTGCACTCGGTTTTTGAGATGGTAGGACAATCGGCAGCGAGGCAGCTCGGCGTTCCGCACGGCCTTTGGGTCGGCGGTGACGCGACCATCGTGCTTGTCGATGCGGTCGGCCCGATGGCGGCCGTGCGCGAGGTCGGCCGTGTCCTCGCCGGCTGGAAGAATGGCCACATGAGTTTCAACAATGGTCGAGCTCGGATCCGCAGACGTTCACTTGTGTGAACGCGGTACCAATGCCGACCGTGTAACCGTCTTGTGCCTGTGTGGCTCTGAGCCTGCTGGCCTGCAAACAAATCAGAGGGAGGGTTCAAGGGGACGCCGTTCCGGCGCCAATGTGCCAGCCATTGAATCACAGTGGAATTGACGCTATATAACGTCAGTATCAATGGCATGTATGGGAGTTTTGGATATCATGGGTCTTGCTCGGTATGCAGACGGCGGCCTGTTCTCGCCCCGCAAGATCGCGCAAGCATTGCGCACGACCAGCGAGGAAATCGCGCTGACCGCTGGACTTGGCAAGGATGCCATCCAGCGTAAGGATCGCATTCGTTCCGACAAGACGCAGCGGCGACTACGCGAGGTCACAGAAATCATCAACAAGGTCGAGCCCCGGTTCGGTTCGGCTCTGATGGCTTATGCCTGGTATCGCTCGGAGCCTTTATCGGGATTTTCCGGTTTGACGGCAATGCAACTGGTGCGTGATGGACGCGCGAACGACGTCCTTGACTACATCGATGCAGTCGATGCGGGCGTTCACGCCTGACTTGCCGATGCACTTTAAGGGCACCCTTTATCGCGCGCTGAACCCGATCTACGCGCAAGACGCTTTGTCCGGGCGTGGAGCGGAACTCTATGGCGGACGGTTCAACCGAAAGGGCACCCCGGCGCTCTATACGTCACTTTCGGTAATTGCCGCGCTACGCGAGGCCAATCAGGTCGGCAGCTTGCAGCCGACCACGCTGGTATCTTACGACGCCGACATTGAGCGTGTTTTCGACTGCCGGGACGAGGTTGCTCTGCGAAGCGAAGGCATGGACGCCAGCAGGCTTGCTGATCCGGCATGGCGCGATCAAATGAGGAAGCACGGGGAGGCATTGACGCAGGCGTTCGCCTGCGCACTCGGCCAGGCGGGTTATCAAGGATTGCTGGTAAGGAGTTTTGCGCAGGGGGCATCTGACAATGATCTCAATCTTGTCCTCTGGCGATGGAGCGCCGCGTTACCCAGTCGGGTGACGCTCATCGACGACGAACATCGTCTGTCGCCTTAGCTAGGGCAAGCTGATCGCAATCGCATTGGTGTATGACTTGAACGTCGCAACGTTCGATCGGGCTCAATAGCGGATCCGCCGCCAACCGGCTTCAGGTCTTCTGCCGGCCATAGAGCAAAAGCATGCTCACGATCACTACGCCGTAGATCAGCTGGCGCCCCGCCTCTTCAATTTGCATTACCGAAAGGATCGACTGCAGTAGGGTAATAAGGATCACGCCTGCCACCGTACCAAGGTAGGTCCCTTTTCCACCAAGTACATGGGTTCCACCAAGGACCACGGCCGCAATTGACGGCAGAAGATAGGCGTCGCCCATCGATTGTGAGGCTTTTGACGCATAACCGGCCAGCAAGACTCCACCAAGTGCGCTGAGCGAACCCGAGATGACAAAGGCGATCATGGTAATACGCCGGGTGTCGATGCCCGACATATAGGCCGCCCGTTCGCGGTTTCCGATTGCATAGAGCGATCGACCGAAGGTCGTTCTGGTCAACAGGAAAACCGCCAGTATGCCAACGGCAAGCCAGACAAGAACGCCGTTGGGGACAGAGGGGATGGTGTATCCGGTCGCGAGAAATCGCATCGCCCGAGAGGCCGAATCCTGCGGCGAGAACCCGCCCGTGTAGACGACCATCAGTCCCTGTACGACGGCGTTGGTCGCAAGCGTGATGATCATAGAGGGAATGCGCAGGTAGGCGACGGCAAGTCCGTTGACCAGACCAATCGCTGCCCCGCATGCAATTCCGAATGGAATTGCCAGGAGTGATCCGCCTGCGCCATAAGCCGTCGCGGCACAGGCCATCATCGCGCCAGCGGTCACTGTCCACGGAACGGACAGATCAATCTGCCCAAGCAGGATTACCATCATCATCCCCGTCGCGATCACGCCGAGGAAGGAGGCCACCTTCAGCTGTTGCAGGAGATAATCGGGCGAGAGAAAATTCGAAGAATAGATCGATCCGCCAAGCAGCAGGAGCAGGATGCAACCGAAGGCGATTGCCACCGCGGGATCTCTTCCCCGCAGCCGACGAGGAACGATTGAATGCCGCGTGCCGAAAGCATCTTCGCTCATTGGAACCATTCCAGTCGATTGCGTACACGGGCCAGCCCGATCGAGCCAATGCCGATCGCCAGCATCAACACGATGCCCTGGAACAGAGGCTGCCAGAGTGGGTCGAGATCAAAAACGAAAAGAAGATCGCCGATCGTGCGGAAGGCAAGCGCCCCGAACACGGCGCCGACGGCGCTGCCCTTGCCCCCCGCCAGAGACACGCCTCCAAGGACAACTGCAGCAATCGAGTAGAGCGTGTAAGCATTGCCGCTCGCAAAGGCCGCCTCTCCTGTATAGGAAAAGAAGGTGAGATATAGTCCGCCCATGGCCGACAAGAGCCCCGCAAGGGCATAGGCCAGAAGCTTGGCCCGCTTGAGCGGCATGCCGGACATATAGGCAGCATACTCCGAAGACCCGGCGGCGTAGGCTGCGCGCCCATAAACCGACCTGCTGAACGGGACCCAGACCAACAGTATCGTGGCAGCGAGAACGATCAGGCTAGTGGGCAACACCCCGAACATCTTGGAGGTAAAGACGTCAGCAAGTGTCTCGTTAACAGAGCCGCCCGGCGTCGGGCGCAAAAGTAGCGCAAGCCCGAAAAAGATAGCACTGGTGGCGATGGTCGTGACGATCGGCTGCAGTCTGCCGAAGATGATGATCAGACCGTTCAAGGTGCCGCAGGCCAGACCCGCCGCCAGCACGGCGACGATGCCGAAGCCCGTCTGCAGCGGTGTGCCGACGACAAGCCAGGATGCGAGACAGTTGCACAGAACCAGAACCATCCCGGCCGAAAGGTCTATGCCCGCCGTGATCACCACGAGACATTGCGCCATCGCGACGAAGGCGAGGAGCGTTGCCTTGTTGGACGCTGTCTGCACAACGTTTGGTGTGAAGCCCGCTGGATGGTTGGAAACATAGATGACGAACATCACCACAAAGAGGGCCGCGGCAAGAAGCGTTCCTTTATGAAGCTCGTACCGGAATCGCCATTCACCGACCTTTCCCGTGTTCACAGTGTTTGCCCCCGCTCCACCTGTTTGGCAGCGATGTTCAACGCACTGCCAATCAACGCGCGTTCGTTGATATTGTCACCTTCAAGCATGCTGGCGATCGTGCCGTCGTACATCACAAGGACTCGATCACAGCAACCAATCAGTTCGTCGTAGTCGGTGGAATAGAAGATAATTGCCGCGCCACCGTCCGCAAGCTTTCGCAGCAGCTGGTAAATCTCCTGTTTGGTCCCGACGTCGATGCCGCGTGTGGGATCGTTCAACAGTATGATCCGGGGCCGGTTCATCAGCCATTTGGCAATGACAACCTTCTGCTGGTTTCCACCGGACAGATTGCTGACCGGCATGTCGATGTTCGCCGCTTTGATGGCAAGGAGCTTCAAGAGTTCGCCAACGCAAGCGGCCTCCGCGCCGCGATCGATGACACCTTTGCGCGAAACGCTGCCAAGGGCCGCGATCGAAAGATTCTCCCGCACCGTCATGGGCAGCATCAACCCCTCGGTCTTTCGATCTTCCGGGATGAGAGCAATGGAGGTTGCCTGCGACTTCGCCTCCTTGGGACTGGTCAATCGCACACTGCGACCATCGATCCGCACATCGCCCCTGACGTCGCGAAGCACGCCGAAAAGCGCCAGCAGGAGCTCGCGTTGACCCTGCCCGTCCAGGCCGCCCACGCCCACAATTTCACCCGGGCGCGCATCGAATGTAATGTCAGTCAGACGATCCCCCCAACACAAGCCAGAGCAGGAAAGGACGGGCGGCCTCGAAATCTTGACGCCCGGCTTGGCTGGAAACACACTTTTGTATTCCCGACCGATCATCAGCTCAACAACCTGCTGATCGGTCTTTGTCCCGGCTTTGTAGGATTCGATGCTACGCCCGTTCCGGAACACGGTGCAGTCGTCGGCGAGTTCTGCAATTTCATGCATGCGATGCGAAATATAGACGAGCGCCAATCCCTCCGATCGCAGTCGCTTCAGGACACTGAAGACCTTGTCGACATCTGACTTGCTCAAGGCAGAGGTCGCCTCATCCAGGATCATCAGGCGAGGGCTGCGCGCGAGAGCCTTGGCAATCTCGACCATTTGCCGACGGGAAAGCGGAAGGTCCTTGACCAGCGATGACGGATGGATGTCGAAGGCGCCGGCGCGCGAAAGCGCCTCCTCGGCGATCCGTCGCTGGGCGCCGCGGTCGATCATCCCGAAACGCCTGGGCGGATTGCTGATGACGATGTTGTCGGCGACCGAAAGGTCGGGAATGAGCGACAGCTCTTGAAAGACCGAAACGATCCCGGCCGCATTCGCCATCGCAGGCGACGAGAAAGATACCGCCTTGCCATCCAGCAGCATCCGGCCGTCGTCGGGTGCCGTCACCCCGGCCATGATTTTGATCAGCGTCGATTTTCCTGCACCGTTCTCGCCGAGGACTGCATGGATCGCGCCGGGTCGAATTGCAATATCGGCTTCGTTGAGGGCTATGACGCCGCCGTAGCGTTTCGAAATGCCTTCCATGCGCAACAGTGGTTCTGACAAGATCACCCTCCCATCGGGTGCATTTCGCCTGTGACTGCGAGCACGCATGCCCGCAGTCGATCCCATGAGCACTTGCTGCTATTGGTTTTCCTTGGTCTGCCCCATGATTTCTTGCGCCGTGAAATTGATGCCGCAAGTCGGGAAGGAGTTGCCGACGAAAAAGTTGTCGGACTGGTCAGGGTAATAGTCCTGATCCTTCTTCAAGTCGGGATGCGACACGAGTGCCGTCGGCAACTTGACGGCTTGCGGGACGACCTGGCCCTCAAGAGCTGCGATGGCAGTCTTTATGGCGACAGCCACCTGAGCTGGCCCTGTCCCGGCTGACGAGCAAACTAGCCCCTCGCCCGCATGTGCGGCGCAAAGTTTTCGGAAGCCATTTTCGGTCTCGCCGCCGAACGGAACGAAGGGGTGCTTCGCGTCGATCATGGCCTGAACGACACCGGTGTCGCCACCCTGGGCGGTAATCCCGTCAAACGGTCCATTCGTCGCTATAGCATCTGCTGTCGCCTTCTGTGCAACGCCGTCATCCCATTTGCCGACGACTTCGGTCACGTCGAACTTCTTGCCGGAGGCTGCCAGTGTTTCCTTGATGCCGTTATGGCGGTCGGTATCAACGGACGTGCCAGCGACACCCCTGACTTCCAAAATCTTGCCACCGTTCGGCAGGTGTTTGACAAGCCACTCGGCCCAGGTGACACCAAGGCCCTTCTGATCGACGTTGACGTTGATCGCGTCTTTCGTGTCCAGTGTGTTGTCGAATGCGACGAGCACGACGCCAGCTTCCTTGGCTCTCTTGATCACGGGGCCAAAGGCTGTCGGGTTTTGAGCATTGACGACGATCGCATCATAGCCGGCGTCGATGAAGTTGTTGATCGCCGAAATCTGTGCCGGCACGTCCTCTCCGGTTGAGACAACCTTGAACTCCTTCAACTTCGCCTTGACGTCAGGTTGCGCCGCATAGGCCTTTGCGGTCTGGACCATCTGGATGCGCCATGTGTTGGCAATGTAGCCGTTGGCGAGCGCGATGCGGTAAGGACCTTCCTTTTTCGGATACTGCAGAAACTGAGTATCGGAAGCCCAGGGCGTCATGCAGCCTGGATCGGCTGCTGGTCCATTCACAACTTTCGGTTCTGCATATGCAGCGCCGCACAACAGCGCAAGGATCGGTGCGGAAACCGCCGCAACGCGCGCAGAATTCGCTTTCACGTTTTTAAGCATGGATGTCCTCCTCCAGAGGCGGACGCAGCCGCCCTCCAATATTCTCAACCTCCAGTATTGTCATTGGTACGCTAGGTCCGAAACGGCTCCACCCTGCCCTTTGCGGAACGATCGAAACGTTAACATACGTGACAGCGCTGTCAAATTCTATTTGATAGCGCTGTCATTTGTGGAGTATCACTTTGTTCTGCTTATTTCTCGCTGCTCTCTGACGTTTTGTATTTGGACAATGCTTTAATGCGCCGAATAACTCTCGACGATGTTGCGAGCCTGGCGGGTGTCAGCCCGATCACGGTTTCGCGCGTGCTCCGGAAGCCGGCCACGGTCTCGGAAACCTTGCGGCTGCGCGTTATCGAGGCCGTCGAAAAGTTGGGCTATGTGCCGAATGTGGCGGCAAGCAGACTTGCCTCGTCGCGCACCCACACGATCGGCGTGATCGTGCCGACGCTCTATAATGTCATCTTTGCGGAATACCTGTTTGCGCTGCACGAAGTTTTAGTCGCTGCAGGTTTCCAGGTCGTCGTGGTCAACAGCAGATACTCGGAAGTGGAGGAAGAGAATGCGATCAAGGCGCTCCTTGGTCAGCGGGCGGAAGCGATTATCATTGCAGGTATTCACCATACCGCACTGTCGCGCCAGCTTTTGGTTCAGGCGCGACTTCCGGTTGTGCAAACTTTCGAATTGTCCGACGATCCAATAGATCTCAACATCGGCATGTCACAGGAGGATGCGGGCCACATTGCGACCCGCCATCTCATTGATCGCGGCTTCCGACGGATTGCGTTCCTGACAGGCAATCTCGACCATCGCGCCCAGTCACGCTTTGACGGGTATCACAATGCGATGCGGGAAGTAGGCCTGAAAAGTCTGGAAATGATTGCTCATAGACCGCGCCACAGTTCGGTGGCGCTCGGATCCGAGCTCTTTGGCGAGATGGATGACCGCGGCGATCTGCCCGAGGCGATATTTTGTACGGACGACAACCTGGCTCTTGGTGCAATGCAGGAGTGCAGGAAGCGACGCATCCGCGTGCCGGATGATATTTCGATTATCGGTTTTCACGACCTCGAATTCTCAGCCTGCGCGGCACCGTCCCTTTCCTCGATCGCCACCCGCCGTTACGAAACCGGCAGGCTTGCTGCCGAGAAGGTTCTCCTGGCGCTCGATGCAGCAACAAAATCCGGACCCGAACAAATCGACATGGGATTCGCGCTTGTCGTGCGCGAAAGCACTTCTAGCGAACTTGTCTTCGCGAACCGGACGAGCAATTCGAGTGCCGGCGCGATCAGGCCGACAAACGAGGGCGAGCAGCCCGACGAATGAGTCGATACAACATCTTTAACACCGTCTCCGGTTTTGCAGCAGTCAGCCCGTTATAAGGTTTTGGCAGAAACTTATAACATTGACAGCAGCTCATGGAACTATAAGGTTTTGGCAGAAACGTATAACGGCAATCCAAGCGGACTTGCCAACGAGAGGCCGCGGCACGGGATACGGAACGTCAACGATGAAAGAGATCGACATCAGCTATCGAACCATGTTCGCTGAGCTTATTCAGCGAACGCTCGACGCGCAATTTGCGGCGGATTTCCCATTGGAGGGATGGTTTGTAACTGTAACCGTAAAGAACCGTGACTACTGGTATTTCGATCTCCCCACGCATGAGGGCAAAGACAAGCGAAGCTACGTCGGCCCCGCAAGCGACGAAGCGATCACCGGGCGTGTGCGAGCCCACAAGGAGATCAAGGACAATATTCGGGAGCGGAGGCGAATGGTCAGCACGCTGCGACGTGCTGGTCTCCCCGGTCCAGACCCATTTGCGGGCGACGTCACGAAGGCCCTGGCCGACGCCGGATTGTTCCGGCTGCGGGCCGTCCTGGTCGGATCGGTAGCATTCGGTACCTACGCAGGGATGCTGGGCGTTCGGCTGCCCGCTGCGTCCATGCAAACAGGCGACGCGGATTTCGCCCAGGACTTCGCGATCTCGGCAGAGGTCCAGGACAGCCTGCCGCCGATCCTCGATATCCTCCAGTTGGTCGATCCCGAATTCCGACCGGTGCCGCACCAGGCTGACACAGCCAAGGTTGTCGCCTTCGTGAACGGTAAGGGCTACCGGGTGGAGTTCCTCACCGGAAATCGGGGATCAGACGAATACACGGGCAAACCCTCGCCAATGCCCGCCCTTGGCGGTGCGTCGGCGGAAAGTCTGCGGTTCCTTGACTACCTGATCTACGAACCTGTCCGCACAGTACTCCTCTACCGCGAAGGTGTGAACGTGCTCGTCCCGGCTCCCGAGCGATATGCCGTCCACAAACTGATCGTATCCTCTCGAAGGCTCACGGACACGCTAGGACGCGTGAAAGCGGACAAGGACCTGTCGCAGGCCGCCTTGCTGTTTGAAGCCCTTGTGGAAACGCGACATGGCGACGAGTTGGCCGATGCTTGGGGGGAGGCTTGGGAGCGAGGAGATGCTTGGAAAGAGGGCATCATCAACGGTCTATCAAGACTGCCTAAGAATGGGGTGAAAGCCCTCGAAAAGGCTCTTAGCCCCGATGTGGTCGAAACCCTGCTGACAAGATCATCCATTGAGGCACGGGGCAAATATTGAGGAATTGGCCTGAAAGATGTGCCGACGCGAAGAACGAGCGGCATCTGACCGAGGCGCTCTACATCGCAATATGCCAGCCCGTTATAAAGTCGGATCGTTATAAGGTTGGCTGGGACTATAACGTCGAGCTCCCCAGGTGTGAGGGGACATCGCCACGCAGGAAGAGCGAGGCGATGCTCAACCTTGAGTTAATGAAGAGCACCAGCCGTGGGCGCATTGACATATGTGACAGGCGCTCCGGGAAACCGAGCAATCAATATCCGGGTCAGTTCCTCCTGAGTGCGATGACCGCGATTGAAGAGGTCGACTGCCGCGCTGCAGATTACTTCCGACGTTCTGTCATCTGGTTTGGCCCTGTAATGTCGGTACCAGGATTGAACGGACAGTGAGAGCACGGCCAAATCGGCTTCGAGGATACTCGAGACTAGCATTCCTTACCTCCCCTCAGAATTACACGAGCTGCTCGGCCAGAACCTGTGCGAGCATCTCCAGGCTCCGGCCAGTTCGAGTGACGACCGCCAAGGCGCGCCGGGGCGCATCATTGCGACGTGATGGTCTGTCGTCCGTCGTTCGCAAGATGCGCAACAATCGCGCGCCGGATTTCGCTAATTGTATCGAAGATCATGTTGTCCAGATCAATGACGCTGAACCGGACAGCGATGAACTTCAGACGAGTTTCTACTGGAACAGCGATCCCGACTTCCTGACCATTGAAAACGACAGCCTGTTTCTGCATGACAAACCCCGAGGCACACACCATCGTGCGGACCATAAGCAATTTTCGGTGATGGATTTACGACGGGTCAGACCGATGGTGCGGCTCGATATCGGGTTGTAACGCGATGGCGCACCCGCTGCACAATTGCGAATAAAGAAACGCTCGGACGCAATGTCTTATCCTCCTCAAGCGTCGTCAACCAACACTGAGTGCAAGTACCAAATTTTGATATTGGGCACCTCTCCCAGGACAAAACCTATTCGAGAAAAGTCAGATAAGCAACTGAAATAGTGTAATTTTTAGCGGGTTGAATTATATGACAATTGCCGCAACTGCGAAGCAGAAAATGACGTACGTGCGTCCAAGTGCGGTGGCAATATTGTCGGAGCGGCCGTGCTTCCTGAGGGCGCGACGCGGATTGAGCTCCCGAAGGCTCCCGCAGTCTTGCGGATCGCCGGCAACTTGTGCTGAGCTAAAATGCAGACGCATCTACCAGTATTGACGAAAGTCACCCGTGGCTGACTGTAGCAGTGTGAGCGGATATCGGCCGGGGTGATGGACAAGCGCCGTCATGTTGATTGGCCGGTCCCGCTCGTCAAAGGCGATTTGATCGACAGTGAGCACGGCCGAAGGTGACGGGAGTTCGAGCATCGCAGCTTCGGCTGGATCCGCAAGTCGCGCACTGAGTGTCGTTTGCCCCCGCCGTGGCTGGATGCCGTAGACTTCGCGCAGCTCGGCATAGAGCGAGCGATTTGCGACCGTCCAGTCCATGCCGGTCAATCCCGGCGCGCGGGAGGCCGCTATCCAGTCGGTCTGGAGGACGACCGGCACGCCGTCAAGTAGCCGCAGGCGCGCCAGCACGATCACATCCGATCCGGGAGGCAAGAGCAGCGGCCGGGTGATGTCAAGAGACGCCTTTACGACCTCCATCGCAAGAAGGCGATGTCCGGGCACGCGACCACTTGCCAGGGCGGTGCTCGTAAAGCTCCTGAGGACCTCGAGTTCAAATCCTCCTCCATTTTCCGCAACATACAAGCCCTTGCCCGGCTGACTTTGAACAACGCCCTGGCGGATCAGTTCTCGCACCGCATGGCGCACCGTGATGCGACTAACATCGTAAAGTGAAACGAGTTCACGTTCGGAGGGAAGCTTGCCGCGCAATGGCACCTTCCCTTCCCGGATCGTAGCCAGCAAGTCTTCGTAGACCTGCTGATGAAGCGGACGAGGGTCGGCCCGATCGATTGCCGCATGCCTCTTTGTCGCTGCCACCGGTTCACGGGTTTTCACGTTGCGTTCGCTCTCTTAGTCGGTGCTGGTATTTGCTTTTGCATCTTTGCCCACAAGGGACACAAGAGTCCAGTTGACATGACTGGTCATAACCAGTCCTACTAGGCTCAGGAACCAGAGAGTTCCGCACCGCTCAAGTGTGATAAAGACAGGAACAGCTCATGTTGAAGAAATGCCTTACTGCAGTTGCAGTCTATGCCGGCCTATGGGCCAGTGCCGCGCATGCGGAAAGCATCTCCGTATTCTGCGCACCAACCGAATTCGAACTTTGCACCAAGGTTGCCGACGCCTGGAAGACAAAGACAGGCAACGAAGCAAAAATTAACAAGATGCCGGCTCTCCTCGACGACGCGATCCCGCTCTATCAGCAATTGCTGGCGGCAAAATCCAAGGATATCGACGTCTTGTTTCTCGACGTCATCTGGCTCGGGATGTTCAAGGCCAACCTGCTTGATTTGAAAACCATGATTCCTGCGGCCGATCAGGACAAGCATTTCACTTCTACGCTCAACGCTGCCAAGCTGGACGGCAACCTGGTCGCGATGCCTGCCTACATGGACGTCGGCCTGATGTTCTACCGCAAGGATCTCTTGGAAAAGTATGGCAAGCAGCCTCCAAAGACCTGGGATGAGCTTGCTGCGACCGCAAAGGAAATCCAGGACAAGGAGCGCGCCGCCGGCAATGCCAAGATGTGGGGCTACGCCTGGCAGGCAAAGAGTTATGAGGGCCTGACCTGCGATGCGATCGAACTCATTGCATCAAATGGCGGCGGCACGATCATATCCGACGACGGCAAGGTTACGATCAACACGCCGCAAGCCGCCGAAGCGATCGAGAAGGCCAGAGGCTGGATCGGTTCGATCAGCCCGGAAGGCGTTCTGAACTACGATGAAGAAGCGTCACGGGCAGTTTTTGAATCCGGCGACGCGGTATTCCATCGCAATTGGCCCTATGTCTGGGGTACATCGCACAAGGAAGGCAGCTCGATCATCGACAAGGTTGGCGTCATGCCGCTTCCGGTTGGCAAGGAAGGCCAGAAGTCCAGCGGCTGCCTGGGTCCCATGTATTATGGCGTCTCGAAATACAGCGCCAAACCTGAGGTCGCAGCCGACTTTGTGAACTTCATCACCGGTCCGGAGATGCAGAAGATGCGTGCCGTGGAGGCGACCCTCAACCCTTCGATCCAGTCGCTTTATAGCGATCCGGAGGTGCTGGAAAAAATTCCATTCCTGAAAGACAACCAGCAAGCCTTCGCCGATAGTGCGGTCCGTCCGTCCGGCTACACCGGCACCAGCTACAACCGTGTCTCTCAGGCCTTCTATCGCGCCACCCATGACGTGCTGTCGGGCAGTGGCGATGCCAAGGACAGCTATGCATCGCTGGCCAAGCGCCTGGAAAAGCTCAAAGAGAGCCGCTGATGGAAGGAAAGTTGCGGGAGCCTCAGCTCCCGCAACCTTTGCAGCCGGCGCTCTGTGCCGGTCGAGCCCCCATGCGCAAGCCAAGGTGAAAGATGGCATCGGTTTCGATGGAGTCCGTTTCGAAGAGTTTCGGAACACACAGTGTCATTCATGATGTAGACTTGAAGATCGACGATGGTGAATTCGTTGTCTTTGTCGGCCCCTCCGGATGCGGAAAATCCACGCTGCTGCGCATCGTGGCGGGCCTGATCTCAGCCTCGTCTGGAACGGTCAAGATTGGTGGCGACGATGTCACTGATGTCCCCGCTTCGAAGCGCGGTGTTGCCTTTGTTTTTCAATCCTATGCGCTCTACCCACATATGACGGTGGCGCGCAACATTGGTTTCGCACTCGAGACGATGGGGATCCGACGCGATGCGATTGCTCAAAAGGTGCAACAGGTCGCGCGTATGCTCAAGGTTGACCATCTCTTGAGCCGGAGACCGAGAGAGCTGTCCGGAGGTCAGCGCCAGCGCGTGGCGATTGGACGGGCATTGGTGCGGCAACCCGAGATTTTCCTGTTCGACGAGCCGCTTTCCAATCTGGATGCGGACCTGAGAATGGAAATGCGCATGGAGATCGCCAAGCTTCATGATGATCTCAAGACGACGATGATCTACGTCACGCACGATCAATCAGAAGCCATGACGCTGGCAGACCGGATTGTTGTCCTCAATCACGGCAGAATAGAACAGATCGGCACACCTTCGGAGCTGTATCGTCAGCCTGGCAATCGGTTTGTTGCGGGTTTTATCGGCAGTCCGCGCATGAACTTCCTTGCCGTCGAGACACGGGCAGCGCATGACGATGAGCACATCGTCGGCCCGGGCGGCCTGGCAATTGGGCAATCGCCAAGCGATGCAATTCCGGTTGCCGAGATAGGCATTCGGCCGGAGGCTTTGCGCCTGGTACCAACGGGAACCGGGCGTCTCGATTGTATGCTCGAGCGGGTCGAAGACCTCGGACACGAACACTTCGCCTATTGCCGGGTGGGGAGCGGCACACTCTGGGTTGTTCGCCTGCCCGCGGCACCAAACCCCGACGCGATCGGCAAGCCGGCTGCACTGACTTTCGACGATCATTCGCTGTTTTTCTTCGCCGCCGACGGCACACGACTTTTGCCGTCGGCCGAACCATTCGGCGTCAGGAGCGCTCTATCATGAGTGCACGCCTTGCCCGCCGCGATCACCTTGCTGCCTGGCTCTTCCTCGTGCCGGTCATTGCCTCAATGCTGCTTGTCGCCGTATGGCCGTTAGGACGGACATTCTTCTTCGCCTTTACGGACGCCTTTCTCGACGATCCCAGCGTCTACTCCATGGTCGGCATCGACAACCTCATCGAGGTTTTCAATGACCACAGCTGGTGGCTTGCCGTCAGGAACACACTGACCTTCACGGTCATCTCGGTGGCAATTGAAACTGCGCTGGGATTGGCAATCGCTCTTCTTATCAACGAGGCCATACCAGGCCGGGGTCTTGCGCGCGCTGCGATCCTTGTCCCGTGGGCCATTCCGGTCGTGGTGTCCACCAAGATCTGGGAATGGATGTTGAACGACCAGTTCGGTGTCATCAACAAGCTACTGGAAGCCCTTGGGTTCATCGACCACGGTGTGGCATGGACTGCGAGTGGTTCGCTGATCATGGGGGTGGTCATTTTCATTGACGTATGGATGACGACCCCTTTCATGGTTTTGCTCATTCTCGCGGGCCTGCAGATGATCTCCCAGGAAATCTTCGAAGCCGCCGAAGTGGACGGCATTCCGGCCTGGAAACGCTTCTGGTCGATCACCCTCCCGATGCTGCGACCCGCGATCGGAGTTGCCGTGTTGTTTCGCACGCTCGATGCCCTGCGCATGTTCGACCTTTCCTACGTTCTGGCGGCCAGCAATGAAAAGGTGATGACAGTGTCGATCTACGCACGCGACCGTCTGATCAGCTTCCAGGAACTCGGTGTCGGCTCCGCGGCTTCGACCTGGGTTTTCCTGCTGGTTGCGCTCGTCGCGATCATCATCATCGGTGCCTTGCGCCTCGACAGGGCAGCGGGGCATTGATCATGACTGACCTTTCTCTTGTACGCCCGGCCCGAAAGTCGAGCGCCTATTACAGGGGCCGGCGCCAGGTGTTGCGGGTGCTGCAAATCCTTGCCCTATCGCTGGTGCTGATCTACACGCTGTTTCCCTATTACTGGGCCTTTGTTTCGTCGACGAAACAGGGCGCAGCACTCTACCGTTCGGTCCTGCTGCCAGCGCTCGACTTTACCTATTACCGGGAGTTGATCAACAACCCGGTGTTCATCGGATCACTCCTGAACTCCGCCTATGTCGCCGTGGCGACGACCTGCCTGTCCCTTGTGATCGGTATCAGTGCGGCCTATGCGCTCGGACGCATCGACTTTCCGCAGCGTCGGGCCGTTTTGATGATTATCCTGATGATCTCGATCTTTCCGCAGGTGGTCGTGCTTTCGGGCATGTTTGAGCTCATCAACTGGCTCGGGCTCTTCAACCGTCCAAGCGCGCTCATTCTGACATACCTTCTGTCAACGGTGCCGTTTACGACGTGGATTCTCACAACCTTCATTCGCGAGTTCCCGCGCGAGTTGGAGGAGGCCGCGATCGTTGATGGTTGTTCGCACCTTCGTATCCTCTTGAAGATACTGCTGCCGCTGATGGGACCGTCACTTGCAAGCACCGGCATCCTCGCCTTCATTCTTGCATGGAACGAATTCCTCTTTGCCTTGACTTTCACGCTGACGGACGAAAATCGCACCGTGCCGGTCGCGATCGGATTGATCGCCGGCACCAACCGTTACGAATATCCCTTCGGACAGATCATGGCTGCCTCGGTGACTGTCACGTTGCCGCTGATCGCGGTCGTGCTCATCTTCCAGCGGCGCATCGTTGCGGGGCTGACGGCCGGTGCCCTGAAGGGATGACGATAAAGGGACCAATCACATGGATATGCTTGTCAAGCTATACGATCTCAAACCGGACACCTCCCTCGATGCGAAAATGGAACGGCTAGGTGTCACGATCCGTCGCGTCTTGCCGCCTGAACTGAAGGCTTTGACCGATTGGATTACGCCCCGTTTTGGAGCCGGGTGGTCTTGCGAAGCGACCACGGCCGCAATGCGGCAGCCGCCGACGTGCTTCATCGCAATCCAGAACGGAACACTGATCGGCTTTGCCTGCCACGACGCCACGGCAAAGGGCTTCTTCGGCCCGACTGGCGTCGATAGTGCAGTCCGTGGCCAGGGGGTTGGCCATGCGCTGCTTTTGACGACGTTACTCGATATGTATGCACAAGGGTATGCCTACGGCGTCATCGGTGGCGCAGGACCCATGGACTTCTACGGCAGAAGCGTTGGCGCCGTTCCGATCGAAGGATCCGTCCCTGGAATATACAGGGGCATGTTGGCCGAGGCAGAGCCAGATGAAATCTCGCAATCGCACGGCCAACCTTCATAGATGCGCGTCCAAAGTCCTTGAGCGGCTCATGCAAGCCAGGGTGTGGGCCGCCCCAAGGTTACGTGAACTCCCTTGAACTGCGAATATTCGTCGAAGCCATAGCGGCCAAGCTCGCGTCCCAGTCCGCTCTTCTTATAGCCCCCGATCGGCAGCTCGGGTGTTCCGTCGATAACGCTGTTGATCCAGCAGCGACCAGCGCGAATGCGGCGGATACTTTGCAGCGCGTTTTCGAGGTTGGTTGACCAGACGCTCGCTGACAGGCCGAATTCGGTACTGTTGGCAAGTACGATCGCCTCTTCGGCTGTCTTGAAGGTCAGTGTGGAAAGCACGGGCCCAAAAATCTCCTCACGAGCGATCGACATGTCCGGTTTGACGCCTGCAAAGACCGTCGGCGGGTAATACAGTCCAGTCCCCTTGCCTACCCTTTCGCCGCCAAGAAGAAGTTCCGCGCCGGAGGCAATCCCTGCCTCGACGTAAGCATGCACCTTTTGTGCATGCGCCTCCGAAATCATCGCGCCGATCTTGGTGCGCTCGTTCAACGGATCCCCGAACGTGACCTTCCGTGAAATGCCGAGCAACCGATCCATCAAGGCATCCCGGATATCCTCCTGAACCAGCAGCCGGCTCCCGGAAATGCAGCATTGGCCGGCATTGTGATAGACGCCGTAAGCGATCCCGTCGGCCGCCGCATCGAGATCCGCATCGGCAAAGACAATCTGCGGCCCCTTGCCCCCAAGCTCCAGCCCCACCCGCTTGACGCTACGCGCGGCGATTTCGCCGAGCTTCGTGCCAACGCGCACGGAACCAGTGAACGCCACCACGTCGATGCCTGAATCCTCCGCGAGCACCTGGCCAGCCGGATCGCCAAAGCCTGTGACAACATTGAAGACCCCGTCCGGAATGCCAGCTTCGCGCGCAAGTTCCGCCATGCGGACCGACGTGCCGGAGGTGAATTCAGAGGGTTTCAGGACGACCGTGCACCCAGCGCCGATCGCCCATGGCACGCGCTCCGAGGCAATGATGAAGGGGAAGTTCCATGGCGTGATGATGCCGACGACGCCTGCCGGTTCGCGCAAGACGAGGCCAAGCCGGTCGTCGCCAATATTGTTGTGCGACTGTCCCTCAAGCGCCCGGGCCTGGCCGGCTGCATAGGACCACAGATCCGCGCAAAATCCGATCTCGCCCCGAGCCTGGGCGATTGGCTTGCCGACCTCGAGGCTCTCGATCAGCGCAAGTTCTTCCTGGTGGGCAAGAATGAGATCCGCCACCTTGAACATCAGTCGCGACCGCTCGGCGCCCGACATGCGCGGCCAAGGACCGGTGTCAAACGCCCGCCGAGCTGCTGCGATTGCCAAGCGAACGTCGTCCGCCGACGCATCCGGCCACGTTGCGACCACGATACCGGCATGGCCGGGGCTCACCCGATCGATGGTCTTGCCCGTGGCAGCATCAACAGACTTGCCATCAACGAGCATGCGGTATCGATATCTGGATCCCAGCCGCGGATCACTGGAATCAGGCACGATAAAGTTAGACAGCATCATTTCTCCCCGACCAGACATCACGGTCGGCCTTTTCATCCACTTCCGGTCTTCAATGACCCGGACGCATTCGTTTAGGTCGTATGGTGCAGCATGGAATGGCCCCGCTGGTCTAGTCCTGACGTGCAACCACCGGCAGCGAGCCCTCGTCGTGCAGGCGGCCTTCAGTCTGTCGAGCTGCTGCCACGAGGCGGCGCTGTGCCCGGATCGCATGCCATTGCTGGTCGATAAGGACGCCGATGAGGATCACGCCACCCATCACGGCAAAGTTCAACGACGACGGGATGCCGAGCAAGTTCACGAGGTTCTGCAATTCCTGAAGCAAGACTGTACCAAGCACGACACCGACGATCGATCCCTCGCCGCCGCGCAGCGAAAACCCGCCAAGCACGGCAGCGGCGATCGCATAGAGCTCGTAAAACTGTCCATGGCTCGCCGGTGAGATCGAGCGTGTATACATGGCAAAATAGATCGCCGAGAGCGCCGTGAGCAATCCGCAGATGACATAGGCCGACATGATCATTCGGCCGGTGCGGATGCCTGAATAACGGGCCGCTTCCTCGTTCTTGCCGATTGCGTAAAGATAGCGCCCGAAGACGGAGCGGTGCAACACCACCCACATGACCACCGTGATGATGACGAGCGCAATGAAGGTGTTGGGAACACCATAGAAGCGGCCCGCGGTCAGGAATTCGAGGTCGGGGAAATTCTGGCCGAAGGCAAATCCCGCCGTCCCGTCGGCAGTATAGAAGCGCGCGGCACCACGATAGATCAGCAAGCCGCACAAGGTTACGACAAAGGGTTGCAGATTGAGCCTGGTAATCAGCCAGCCATGAATAGCACCGATGACCGCGCCAAGCACGAGGATGAGCGGCAGCGCCAACATCCAGGACATGTCCTGGACAGCAATGAAATCGATGAAAAGGACGCCAAGAAGCGCGACGAGCGAACCCACGGAAAGCTCGATGCCGCCGGTAATGATGACAAAGGCCTGGCCGATCGAAAGGATGCCAAACAGTCCGATCAGGTTGGCGGTGTTCGCCAGATTGATCGGCAGCAGGAAGCGCGGATTGATGATGGCGACGACGATGCCGACGACGACAATCAAAAGCAGCAGTCCAAGGTCTTTCTTGATCATTCGAGATCCGTTCCCCGATACCTATGATGGCCGCAGCCGCTATTTTACTCTCTTGCCGACGGCAAGCAAAAGGACGCTTTCCTGGCTGAAGTCATCCTCTTCCAAAATCCCGGCGATCTGGCCCTCATGCATGACGGCGATGCGGTCAGATACGCCGATCACCTCTTCCATGTCGCTTGAGATCATCAGGATGGCGACGCCAGCATCGGCAAGGGCCCGCATCAGCCCGTAAATTTCATTCTTCGCCCCGATATCGATGCCGCGCGTTGGCTCGTCGAAGATCATCACCTTCGGGTTCATCGATAGCCATTTGGCAAGCACCACCTTCTGCTGATTGCCGCCCGACAGAGTGCCTGTCCGGGTCGAAACCGAGGGCGCCTTGATGCCGAGGCGAACGCGCTGCTTTTCGGCCGCCGCCGTTTCCCGGTCGGCAGACAGCATGTGGCGGTTGGCAAGATTTGGAAGGTCGGCAAGGGTAATGTTCTGGGTAATCGGGAAATCAAGGAGAATGCCGTTGCGCTTGCGATCCTCCGGCACCAGGAAAATCCCGCGAGCCACGGCATCACGCGCGGAGCCGACCGCGATTTGCTGTCCGTCCTGCAGAATGGCTCCGCCGTAACTCCGGTCAATGCCGAAAAGCACCCTTGCAAGCTCGGTGCGCCCCGAGCCGACAAGCCCGGCAAGTCCGAGGATTTCTCCATACCTGATGTCCAGATCGACAGGGCGGGATGGATAGGCCTCGGTGCGCACGCCGCTTGCCGTCAGCGCAACCGAGCCGGGCGCGCGTTGCGGTTTGGCGGTGCGCGCCGCAAGCACCCGGCCAATCATCAGCTTGACCATCTGGTCGTGGCCGATCTCGGCCTTTGCAAGCGTACCGACGAGCGTGCCATCGCGTAGCACGACCACGCGGTCGGCGACGCGCTCGACCTCGTGGAGGCGATGCGAGATGAAAATGACGCTGATGCCATCTGCTTTCAGCGACTTGATGATGCTCAAGAGTCGCTCGGTTTCGGCCAAAGGAAGGCTGGATGTGGGCTCATCGAAGATGACGAGCCTCGCGTTGATCGACAATGCCTTGGCGATTTCCACCATCTGCTGCTCGGCAAGCGAAAGCGACGCGACCGGCGTGTCGGCGGAAAAATGCGCCCCCACGCGCTTCAAAAGCGGCCTTACCATCTCCCGCAGTCGATCGCGATCGACGAGCTTGAGAGGCCCGGCCTTCAGCGGTTCGCGGCCCAGGAAGATATTGGCGGCGACGTCGAGGTTTTCGAAGAGATTGAGTTCCTGGTGGACGAAGGCGATGCCGGACGAGATGCTTGATCCCACGGTAAGAGAATGAAGCTCTGCCCCATCGAGCAGAATCGCACCCCGGTCGGGCGCGATCACGCCTCCGAGGATCTTCATCAGCGTCGATTTTCCCGCCCCGTTCTCGCCGACGAGGCCGATCACCTCGCCCGGCATGATGTCCATTGACAGGCCATCAAGTGCGACGACTCCCGGATAAGTCTTGCCAACGCCGGAAAGCGAAAGGAACGGTGTCGCGGGCGAGTCCGGTGACGGGATATCGGAACTGTGGTTCATCGCCTGTCCATGGCTGCTAATGCTGTCGGCATGAAACGTCACTCGCGGCGGCGACTGGCGCCACCGCCGCAAGGAAGGATTACTTGCCGGCCATGGCCTTCAGGTTGGCGGCATACTTGTCGACATCATCCTTGCCGATGATGACCGTCGGGATGATGATCAGACCGTTGGCTGGAACGCCAGACTTGTCGCCCTTGAGATAGGCCGCCATCAGCTTCATGCCCTGATAGGCCCATTCGAACGGCTGCTGCACGACAGTCGCGGCGATCGTGCCTTCCTTGACGCCGCCGAGCGTGATCGGATCGTCATCAAAGCCGACGACGGTGATCTGGCCGAGCTTGCCCGCCTCGCGGAGCGCCTCATAGATGCGCGGCGTGTTGTAGGAATAGAAGCCGACCATGCAGTTCACGTCGGGGCTGGCCACCAACGCATCCTCGACGTTCTTCTTGGCGCGCGTCTGGTCGCCGTCGTCGCCGCGAACGTCGATCAGCTCGATCTTGGTCCCCTTCAGCCCGTCCTTCATGCCTTCGATGCGCTCTCTGGCATTGTCGGCGCCGAGCAGGCCGACGAAACCGAGGCACTTGCCGCCATCAGGCATCGCCTTCTTGGCGATTTCGGCGGCCTGCTTGCCAGCATCGACGTTGGAAGATCCGATATAGGCTATGCGGTTGGTCTTCGGCGCGTCGCTGTCTGTGGTGAAGAGAGCCGTCTGCGAGCCGATCTTGTTGAGGCCATCCGTCTGGGTCTTGGGGTCGACGGCAGAGACCATGATCCCCTTGACGCCGGCGCTGACGAGATCTTCCATGAGACGCTGCTGAATGGCCACCGATCCCTGTTCGGGGTATTTCAGCTCCATGTTGTAGTCCGGCATTTCGCCCTGCGCCTTCTTTACGCCGGCTTCAGCGGCCTTCCAGAAATCCGAAGCAACGTTGACCACGAAGGCCAAGGTCGGCTTGTCGGCAGCATGGGACACCGCCACAGGCGCGGCACTCAGCATCAATCCGGCGAAAAACAAGGCAGCATTGCGTTTCAGCTGATTCATAATACACCTCCCGAAGGGCCGCAGTAGCAAGGGCCCGATTGCAACTTGCGGCCGGCCGGATGCGCGCCCCCTCCTAGGGCGGTCGCGAAGCGACGAATGGCATAGGGTTCCGATCGCTCCATGACGGTATACAAGAATTTTAATTAGTAAATAGTATTATCAATGCAGATCAAAACATTTCATAGAATGGCAGCGGGAAATGCATTTTTGCGTTCGGATATGGCCATCAGCGGCGTGCAAGTATGTCACTTCATGCGATTGCTAACGCGAACTGATCAGTGGTAATATTAATTACCAATGCTGCGCAAACATACACCTTGACCAATATGGGTAACGGACCTCCACGGATGCGAAAAACCAAGATCTTGGACGAGCACGAGCCCGCGGCAATGAAGCCTGCACGCAACCGAAAGGCTTCTCGCCCCGAGCGCGTGACAATGATGGATATTGCCAAGGCGGCCGGTTGCTCGCAGGCGGCCGTTTCCTTCGTGCTCAACAACACGCCCGGCACCCGCATCTCGCAGTTGACCCGCGAGCGCGTGTTTGAGGCAGCGCGGGCACTTGGCTATATGGGAGCGACATATGCAACGCCGACCTCTTACTCGGGCCTGGACAATGTGATCGGGTTTGCCGTCGACCAGCTCGCGACCAGCCCGGAAGCGATCGTTGCGATTGAAGGCGCGCGGCAAGCCTCATGGAACGCCGGCAATGTCCTGTTGGTGACGCAAACGCTCAGCGATCCCGTCATGGAGCCGAAGGCAATAAACGCGTTGACGAGCGGCGGCATATCGGCGCTCATCTACATGACGATCTATACGCGCGAGGTTGAGCTTCCCGCCTATTTTTACAAGCTCAACATCCCGACGGTGCTGCTCAACTGTTATACGGCGGATTACGCCTTTCCCTGTGTTGTGCCGAGCGAGATTGCGGGAGGACAGAGTTCCACCCGGCATCTGATCGCGCATGGACACCATCGCATTGCCACGATCACCGGCGAAATCTGGATGCAGGCTGCGCAGGATCGTCTTACCGGATATCGCCGCGCGCTTGCGACAGCCGATATTCCCTTCGATCCCGAGCTGGTCATCGAAGGCGACTGGTCGGCCAGCGCCGGCTATGCTGCAACAATGAAGCTGCTGGCTTTGAAGGAGCCACCAACAGCGATCTTCTGCCAGAATGACAGAACTGCGATCGGGTGCTACGAAGCCCTCAAGGATGCGGGTCTTCGCATTCCCCAGGACATGTCGGTTGTGGGTTACGACGACGAAGACATATCGCGACATCTCGTTCCCCCGCTGACGACGTCTGTCCTTCCCCATCTCGCCATGGGCCAATGGTCGATCGAACATCTCAATCCGGAAAGCCTTCCTGGCAAGAAGCGGTATCCGATTACGAAGCTCGAATGCTCTCTCGTCAAACGTCACTCTGTCGCGGGACCTCCGGTCAAAAGGCCAAAAATCCACCACAGCGAGCAAAATGCGCAATAGAGCAGTCGGCGGTGCAATCTTAGCGAATGTGATCAGCTACGTTCACCCACTCACATAGGCTCCTCATCGAGGCGGTTATTGCGAGACGACAGCCGCGCAATCCCCCGGTTTGACCAACCCTGGAAAGTGGCGGGCGATGAGGATGCCATCCATCTTCGCGACGAGCTCGACAGGCGCTTTGCCGGTAGGGGCAAGTTCCTGTCCGGTTATGGACTGTCTGCCGGTCCCGGTCCGGATCCCGCTTCGCCGTTGCCGATCTCGACCGGTTGAAACAGGCTCCCAATCTCGTCGCCGACACCACCACTTAAGCCGCACACCAACATCGTCAGGTTTCCGGCTCAGGCCCGCCAGCGCAACAGCCTGGCTTCTGCCGCACCGGCGAGCCTGTTAAGTGAAAACCCGACAAGGCCGAGAATGATGACGCCGACCATGACCAGTGCCATGTCGAAGCGCTCGCGTCCAGCAATGACCAGACCGCCGATGCCGGGGCCGACCGCAAGAAAATACTCCGCGCCGACGGTCGCCAGCCACGAATAGATGAGGCCGAGATGGATGCCGGTGGCGATCGCCGGGAGAGCTGACGGCAGGTAAATCCTGGCAACGCGCTGCCAGGGTCGAAACCGCAGCGCCCGACCGACCTCCACCAGCTCTGAAGGCGCGTCCTTGATACCGTCATAGGTGTTGAGGGCGATGGGAATGAAAGCTGCAAGAGCGACAAAGACCACCTTCGCCTGCTCGCCGAAACCGAACCACACCGAAATGAGCGGTATCCATGCAAGCAGGGAAATTTGCTTCAGGCCGTTGAAGGTCGGCATGACCAACCTGTCTCCGATCCTCGTCACGGCAACGAGCGTGCCGAAACTGACGCCGAGGATGCAGCCAATCAGAAAACCTGCGATATTGCGCAACAGACTGGCTGCGAGCTGGCCCGTCAGACCATTGTCGATGATCTCGCGCTTGGCGGTCAGGACGACATCTTCGATCCCCGGCAGAAAGCGGGGATCAACGAGCCCGAGGCGGCTGGAGGCCTCCCACACGGCGAGGAGAAGAAGAGGAAGGGTGAGGCCACGTCTTATACGGACAAGCCTCGTTGACGCTTCGGCCATCGTTAAAGTCCTTCTTTCTTCCAGCGCTGGATGAAGACCTCGACGCCATTCAGGCCCTTGTCCATGGTAACGCCTATGAGGCCGATCACGATCATCGCGATGATCACGGTATCAAGCCAGAACATCTGTCTTCCCCACACGAGCAGGTAGCCGAGCCCTTCGGACGACGCCAGGAGTTCGACCCCGACAAGCGAAGTCCATGCGTGCGTAAGGCCATAGCGGATACCGGTGAAAATGGAAGGAATAGCGCCCGGCAGGACGATCAGGCGGAGCGTTTGCCACCGGCTGAAACGCAGTGCCTTGCCGACTTCCACGTATTTGCCGGGAACACTGCGGATGCCGGAGAAGGTATTGAGCGTGATCGGTACAAGAGCGCCCTTGGCGATGATGATGATCTTCAGTGTCTCCTCGATGCCGACCAGCAGCATCAGAAGCGGGATCCATCCAAGCGTCGGGATCTGTGCGAAGGCTAGGAACGTCGGCTTAATATAGTCTTCCAGGCGCTGAGACAGGCCCATGGCGATGCCGAGACCCAATCCCAACCCCGCGCCGATGGTGAAGCCGAAGACAACGCGGCGCAAGCTGACTGCGGCATGGTAAAGCAGCTCCCCGCTCATGATCATGTCACCGGCGGTTTGCAGTACATAGGACGGCGCCGGAAGGATCTGCACTGGCAGCCAGCCTCTCGCGGAGGCGAGCCACCAGAGGGCAATCAGCAACACGGGAAGAAGCAAGGCCGAGAGCGAAGAGAACCGTCCCTTGAAAAACCTGCGCGCGTTCGGGATGCCGTCATCACCGGCGATTTCAAGAGGGATTGCCATCAGCCTGCTGCTCCAATGCTCTGCTTACGAGGCGAGCGGCTTGCCGTCAGCGCCATAGGCTTGCCAGAAGTGCTGCAGGTTGAACCGTTCAATGGCGCTTTTGAGGTAGCGAGGCTCGAACCAGCCCTCAAGATCGACATCACGGCGGATGAGACCGAATTCCTTGCTCTTCGCCGCCTGCTCCTTGTATTGCGACACAAGCAGGTCATCGATCAGCGGCGAGTTGCGGTAGGCGAGCGTGTCACCCTTGAAGTATTCCTCCAGAATTGGAACTGGCGTTCCCGACTTGTGCCACAGCTCGAGAAGTGCGGTGCGGTTCGGCTCGTCCGACGACCATTGCGCCGCCTTGACGAAAGCATCGACGACCCGCTGGGTTATGTCAGGATG
Source organism: Rhizobium sp. 42MFCr.1 (assembly GCF_000377185.1). Classification (NCBI taxonomy): domain Bacteria; kingdom Pseudomonadati; phylum Pseudomonadota; class Alphaproteobacteria; order Hyphomicrobiales; family Rhizobiaceae; genus Rhizobium; species Rhizobium sp. 42MFCr.1. The sequence goes on along the minus strand of NZ_KB897820.1, from coordinate 250,765 downwards.
GGTATCGATGAACGCCTGGCGGCCGATGACGCCGGCATTGCGGCCGAAGCGCGGATCGTCCCCCTTGGTGGTGTAGATGATATCGGCTGCACCCTTGGTGGCGAGATTGATCAGCTGCGTATCGCCGAATGCGGCGTCGATGTCCTTGCTGGTCAACGCGGCAACCGTGCCTGCGCTGTCGAGATTGACGACCTGAACGTCGCGCTCCGTCAAACCATTGGCCTCCAGCACCTTGATGGCAGCCAGATGACCGTTCGTGCCGCGCTGGAGGGCTATCTTGCGGCCCTTCAGATCCGCGATAGATTTAATGCCGCTATCTTTGGCGACGGCGAGATAGAGCGGCTTTCTCGCTCCGCTTGCCAGGAGATACTTGGTCTTCAGCCCGTTGGCACGGCCGATCAACGAGGGAAGATCACCCTGGTAGGCGAAGTCGAGCTGATCATTCGCAAAGCCTTCGTTGACGGCAGGGCCTGCGCCCTTGAAGAAGGTCCATTCAATCTTGATGTCCGGATCCTTGGCAAATTCCTTCTCCAGAAATTCGCCCGCCCGGGCGGTCGCGGCAGATGTGCCTTCCGCGTAAGGACGATTGTCGACGCCAATCGCGGCATAGCCGACATGAATGACCAGCGGTTCCTCGGCGCGGACCGTGGCCGGGGCGGTCGCGAGCATCAGTGCGAGGCCGGCGATCACGCGTGACAGCAATGCGTGTTTCATAGTTTCTCTCCGTTTTTTTGAAACTTATCTGGCGAGTGCGACTGCACGTTCGACGTGGCTGCCGTCATCGGCTGATTTCAACCCCTTGGGTCGCGTGTTTTCGCCGGTCGCATGAAGGCTCTTCAGGACGCGGTCGCGCACGTTGGCAATATCGCTGGATGTACGCCGGCGTGGGCGAGCCAGCTTGGCCGGTACCACTTCGCGGATGCGGCCCGGACGCGGCGACATGACGACGACGCGATCCCCGAGATAGACCGCCTCTTCCACGTCATGCGTCACCAAAACCATCGTGATGTTTTCCTTCGCCCAGATCTCCTGCAGCTCGTCCTGCAGGCGTGCCTTGGTGATGGCGTCGAGTGCCCCGAAAGGCTCGTCGAGCAGGAGGACGTTCGGCCGGCTGACGAGGCCACGGGCAATGCCGGCACGCTGCGCCATTCCCCCGGACAATTGATGCGGGTAGACATTGGCAAAACGGGAAAGCCCGACAAGCTCCAGATGTTCGCGCACAAGCTCTGCCTTTCGCGCCTTGGTCAGCTTGCTGTTCAGCAGGCCAAGAGAGACGTTTTTCTCGACCGTCAACCAGGGGAAGAGGCGCGGTTCCTGGAAGACGATGCCCCGATGAAGGCTGGGTTCGACGACTAGCTCGTCCGCATGGCGGATGGTGCCGGATGTCGCGAGATCCAGGCCCGCGAAGAGACGCAACAGCGTCGACTTTCCGCAGCCGCTGGCACCGACAACAGTGACAAACTCGCCCTGGGCAATATCCAGATTGATGTCGTCGAGCGCGATCAGCGGCTCCCCGTCGATCTGGAACTGCCGGGTTATGTGCTCGGCTGTGAGATGGGGTCGGTTCATGTCGATCACCCCTACTCTGCCGCGGCCTGAACGCGCGCCGGGTGACGGGGTATGCTAAGGCCAAGATTTTCGCGCAACGTCCTGCCCTGATATTCGGTGCGGAACAGTCCACGGCGCCGTAGTTCCGGCAACACGAGCTCCACGAAGTCCCTTAGTCCGACGGGCAGATGCGGCGGCATAACATTGAAGCCGTCTGCCGCTCCGGTCGTGAACCAGTGCTCCATCTCATCAGCGATCCGGCCCGGCGTGCCGACGACCTGCCAATGGCCACGCGCGCCTGCGATCCTCAGATAGAGCTCGCGGATCGTCAGGTTTTCGCGCCTGGCAAGATCAAGAAGCAACTTTTGCCGGCTCTTGCTTGCGTTCGTTTCCGGGAGGTCCGGGATGGGGCCGTCCAGAGGATATTTCGAGAGATCAACGCCACCGGTCATGCCGTTCAACATCGACAGGCCGACCACCGGATGTATGAGATCCTGGATTTCCTGGAATTTCGCCTCAGCCTCTGCCTGCGTCCGGCCGACGACCGGGAAGATCCCCGGCATGACCTTCAACTCTTCCGGCCCGCGTCCGTACTTGGCAAGTCGGCTTTTGAGATCCTTATAGAAGCCGCGAGCATCCTCGATTGTCTGATGCGCGGTGAAGACAACCTCAGCGGTACGCGCGGCAAGCTCCTTGCCCGGTTCCGACGAGCCTGCCTGTACGAGCACTGGCTGACCCTGAGGCGCGCGGGCTACGTTCAGTGGCCCGCGAACCTTGAAGAATTTGCCCTTGTGATTGAGGATATGCTGCTTGTCCGGATCGAAGTAGATGCCGCTTTCCTTGTCGCGCAGGAATGCGTCTTCCTCCCAGGTGTCCCACAGTCCGCGCACGACCTCGGCAAACTCTTCGGCCCGCTCGTATCGCTCCGCATGTGCATAATGCTCATCACGACCAAAATTATGCGCTTCGTGCTCGCTGGACGAAGTGACCAGGTTCCAGCCCGCGCGGCCGCCGCTGATGTGATCGAGCGAGGCGAATTTCCGCGCGATATGGTAGGGCTCGTTGTATGAGGTGGAAGCTGTGGCGACGAATCCGATGTGCTTGGTCACCGCCGCCAGAGCCGACAGCAAGGTAATCGGCTCGAACTGCGCCACATAGCGGACAGCTGTCCTGCTCAGTGCCTCTATGTCCGTCCCGCGCGTTCCAACGCCGTCAGCCATGAAAATGAGATCGAACTTCGCCGCTTCAGCCAGCTGCGCAAGCTCGATATAGTGAGCAATATTGGAACCGGCGTCCGCCTGCGCTTCCGGGTGCCGCCACGCGGCCACGTGATGGCCCGTCGGATAGAGGAAGGCGCCAAGTTTGAGCTGTGGTCGCGCGGCACTCATGTGTGTCTCCTTGGTGAGGGAGACGATAGGCTAGCAGCAACAATTAATATCTATAGAAATAGTATTCTATTGCCTGTGTCGATGCGAGATTTTTGCCGCGTGCAATGGAGCCTTTTGAATGACGACGTTCTGCCGTGGCACCGGTCGGAAAGATATTTCGTCGATAGCGCCGCTGGCGCAATTGCAGCCTTCAAAAAGAACTTCTCTGCGTAAAATCAATCAGATATTTCTGGACCGAAAAGCCAGCCAGCGGCGAGTGGACGCAGAAGTACCCGCGCCAGGGCCATTGCGGCGCTCTCGGCGGCTTCTCGGTGACGGACGGCCGCGAGGCCGGCGCCGCTTCATTGACAGCCTTCAACTGCTCTATCCCGTCGCCAATATCGGTGACGCGCGCGCTTATTGGCAACAGGGAGCGGGGCTATTTCCGTGCTCGGCAGCTTCGTCCATGAACCATCAGCCATGTATAGGGGGTGGCGTCCCTGCCCCGGACAGATCCGGACCAGCATCCATTTTTGCACCTGAGCTGCAAAAGCTATGATGGAAGCCGGTCGTTTAGCGTGACAATTTCGCTGTGTCTTCCGAAATGCGCATGTCCTTGCAGGGACCGGCCGAGCGGCGCTCGATAATGCGCGAGGCGATATTGACGCGGCGAGCGGGGTCGCCTGGTCGCCGCGGCGTCTCGATGCGCTCAAGCAGGAGGCGCAGGCCGACCGCCCCGCACTCCTGACCCTCCATTCGCACGGTGGTTAGCGGCGGCGAGATCTGTGTTGCCGGGGAAAAGTCACCGAACCCGACGACAGAGACGTCGTCGGGAATGCGATAACCCTGACCGAGCAATTCGGAGACAACGGTCAGGGCAAGACCGTCATGGGCACAGAAAAACGCGGTCGGCCGCACGCCGCTCTCCTTCAGCGCGCCAAAAGCATCGGCGAAGGCTCCCTGTTCGTCGAACTGCATCACATGAAGCGCGACGTCGGGATGACTTTCGGCGATCTCGCGAGCGCCGTAGAAGCGCTCACGGCGTCCCCTGTATCCCGGCGCACCGGACACGTAGGCAATCGAGCGATGGCCGAGATTGATCAGGTACTGGATGACCGCCTGGCCTGCCTCATGGTCCGTGCCAGTGATCTGATCGGCCTGCTCCAACGGGTCGATCCAGCCGAACCGGACGATCGGAATGCCGGTCGCCGTCGCAGCCGCAATCGCCTCGCGATCATGGGGGCCGACGAGAAGCAGCCCGGCGCAGGCACGGGCCAGATCTTCCAGCTGCCGAGCGCTATGCGTCCAGTGCACGCGCAAACCCATGCCGAGCCTTTGGGCTTCGCCCTGCATTCCATTCTGGACCTGCATGTAGAGCTCGCTGTTAACAGGATCGAGATCGTGAAAAACAACGGCGATATCGTTGGAGCCCGCCTGGGCCGCCGGTTTGGCATAGCCAAGACGTACGGCCATCTCGCGAATGCGCTCGCGCGTTTCCTCGCTGACGCCGCTCTTGCCCGCCAGTGAACGCGAGACCGCATATTTCGAGAGGCCTACCTCCCGCGCGATCGTCTGCAACGTCACTCGTCCCCTGCTCCCCACTCCGCACCTCTGCGTTGTCGTTCCATCTTCGCTTCGCCTACACTGCCTCATCTGAAAAAGCAAACTTCATCGATAACGAAACATAACGCTTTACCTAACAGTATCCAAGTGTAATCTTCCCGTCATCCAAGCCTGGGAGCAGAACAACAATAAAGGGGCGCGGATCTTTGGAGGAGATATCCATGATCAAGCTGAAACGTCGTGCGTTTCTGGCCGGGACCTCGGCCGTTCTGATTTTGCCTGCACTGCCGGCTCTTGCGACCGGCTACACGGAAGCGGACGTCCTCAAGGAAAAGGTTTCGAGCGGCGCGCTGCCACCGGTCACGGATCGGCTGCCGGCAAACCCGCTCGTCGTCAAACCGGTAGAAAGTGTCGGAAAATACGGGGGCGACTGGAATATGGCACTGGTCGGCGGCGGATCGCTCTCCATGCTCTTCCGCTATCAGGCCTATGAGCCGCTGCTTCGTTATACGCCGGATTGGTCAGGCGTCGCCCTCAACGTCGCGGAAGCCTTCGATGGCGATGCCGAATCCAAGGTCTATACGATTCGCCTTCGCAAGGGCATGAAGTGGTCGGATGGCCAGCCCTATACGACGGCCGACGTCAAGTTCTGGTATGATACGGTCCTGACCGACAAGCGCGTCGCCGTTACCAGCCAGGGCCACTGGAAGACAGCCGGCAAGCCGGCCAAGCTTGAAGTGGTCGACGAACAGACCTTCAAGGTGATCTTCGAAAAACCTAACGGTATGTTTCCGCTCCAGGTGGCCTGGGCCAACAACGACCACACGACCCGCTGTCCGAAACATTATCTCGAACAGTTCCATATAGACTACAATCCGAAGGCCGACGAACTGGCCAAGCAACGTGGCTTCGAAAGCTGGATCGCAGCCTTCCAGGCGGCGTCCGGGTTTCAGGATGACAACGCATTCTTCCTCAATTCCTCGAAGAAGCCCTGCCTCAACGCCTGGATGTTCACAACCGCGCCCGGCGAAAATACCGAACGCGTCATTGCCGAACGCAACCCCTTCTATTGGAAGGTCGATACCGCGGGCAATCAACTGCCCTATATGGACAGGATCGTCTACCAGATGGTGGCGGATCCGCAGGTATTGCTTCTGAAGGCCATGCAGGGCGAGATTGACCTGATGGACCAGTATATCGCGACGCCGAATAATAAATCGGTGCTTTACGATGCCCGTGAGCAGGGCGGCTACGACTTCTACACGCTGACCTCGACAGAGGCCAACGTGATGAACTTCATCTTCAACCTGAACCATAACGACGCGACCAAACGGAAGCTCTTCCGGAACAAGGATTTCCGCGCGGCTCTTTCGACGGCGCTTGATCGCCAGACGCTGATCGATGCCGTCCTCGTCGGCCAGGGCGCGCCGGCCCAGCCCTCGATCAAGCAGGGAGATCCGCTCTATAACGAGCAGCTCGCCACGCAGTTCACCTCGTATGATGTCGACAAGGCGAATGCCATGCTCGACCAGATCATACCGAAGCGCGATGACCAGAACTTCAGGTTGGACGACCAGGGCCGGCGCCTGACGATCATCTTCGAGATCGACCAGGCTCGTGCGATCTTCCTCGATCTCTTCCAGTTGGTCATCCCGATGTTCCAGGCAGTCGGTATTGATGCGCAGATGCGCACGATGGACCGTTCGCTTTGGGAAACCCGCGTCCGCCAGGGCCGCGATTTCGATGCCACGGCCCACCAATTCGGCGCCAATGGCGGTGTCGCCGCAATGCTCGACCCGCGCTACTATGTGCCGACGGATTCAAACGCGATGTATGCCCCGGCCTGGCAGCTCTGGTATCTCGACCGAAACAATGAAAATGCGGAAGAACCGCCGGAAGAGACCAGGAAGCTGCTCGAGCTTTACGACAAGCTGAAGGCGACCGCCGACCCCGCAGGTCAGCAGGAAGTCATGAAGAAGATCCTGCAGGGCGCTGCCGACAACTTCTACGTCTTCGGTGTTTCGCAGCCCCCGGACGGCTACGGCATCGTCAAGAACAACATGAAGAATATCACGCGGACCATGCCGAATTCCTTCGGTTGGCCCACACCCGCTCCCACCATGCCGGAGCAATTCTACAAGGCCTGACGGTCTTTCAGGATCAGACATGTATCCGACGCCGGCCGACCTGGGCCGGCGGCAGATCCCTCGTTGCCTTTTTGCCAAACGATTGGATGAACCGATGCTCGATGCCAGAAGACAAAACACCGGAACGCTCCGGACACCGGACTGGTTCAAGGACGCGACCCGCTGGACCCAGCTGACCTTCGTCGAGGACGACCCGGAGAAGTACGACCCCGCCTTCTGGGTCGACGTCTTCAAGCGCACGAGATCCAATGCAGTCTGCCTTAGCGCCGGCGGCTACATCGCCTACTATCCGAGCGAAGTGCCCTATCACTATGTCAGCAAATATCTCGGCGACAAGGATATCTTCGGCGCGCTCGTCGATGCGGCCCGCAAGCTCGACATGCATGTCATGGCTCGTGTCGACCCACACGCAATCCATGACGATGCCGCCAGGGCCCATCCGGAATGGGTGATGATCAACGCCGACGGGACGCCGCGCCGCCATTGGGCCTATCCCGATGTCTGGGTGACCAATGCCTATGGCGACTACAATACCGTCTTCATGCCCGAGGTCGTCAAGGAGATCGTCCGCAAATACGATATTGACGCGGTCTTTGCCAATCGCTGGCAGGGGCATGGCGTCGACTATAGCGAAGACAGTGCCCGCCGCTTCAAGGACATGTTCGGCCATGACCTGCCAAAAAAACCGGATGCGGAAGATCCGGCTTGGCAGGCCTGGGTACAGTGGCGCCGCCGGGTCCTCACCGACATGATCGCCCAATGGGACGATGCGGTAAAGGCGATCCGCCCGCATGCGAGCTTCATTCCGAACATGGGCGGTGCCTCGCTGATGGAATTCGACCTGTCGGTCATTGCCCGCCATTGCCCCTTCCTCGTTGTTGACCACCAGGGCCGCAAGGGCCTGGAGCTCGGCTGGTCGGCCGGACGCAATGGCAAGCGCATCCGCGCCACCTTTCCGGATCGCCCTGTCGTCCTCATCACCTCGATCGGTCCGGAGGAGGAATATCGCTGGAAGGATGCGGTCACGTCCGGCGAGGAGATGCAGCTCTGGATCAATGACGGCACAGCGCATGGCCTCTATGCCTGGTTCACCAAGTTCAACGGGGTGGTCCCGGACGAGCGCTGGGTCGAGCCTGTCGCCGACGCCTTCGCCCTGCAGGCGGCAGTCGAGCCGGTGCTCGAAAGCATGAAGCCCGCTGCCGAAATCGCCGTCATCGACCCCTCCACGACGTTGCGCCACTGGGCGCCGGAGGAGCGGCCCAACGCCGAAAAGCACGATCTCGGCTTCTACCACGCCCTGGTCGAGGCCCGCCTGCCCTTCGAGCTTCTCTCGGACCAGGTTCTGACGAAGGAAAATCTCGACCGCTTCAAGCTCATTATCCTCGCCAACGCCGCCTGCCTGTCGGACGAGCAGAACGCTGCGGTCCGCGCCTATGCCGAACGCGGCGGCAGCGTGATCGCTTCCTACGAGACCTCGCTGCGCGACGAAACCGGCAGGCAGCGCCAGGAATTCGGTCTCTCCGAGTTGTTCGGCGCCAAATTCGTCTCCGGACCGCGTGGCATCGTCAAGAACACTTACGTGGCGCTCTCCGGTGATCATCCGATCAACGAAGGCTACGAAGGCGCCGAACGCATCATGGGCGGTACACGGCTTCTCCACGTCGAGGCCACGAACGGCTCCAAGACCCCGTTCCTCTACGTGCCCGACTTCCCGGATCTGCCGATGGAAGAAGTCTATCCGCGCAAGGCGCCGGAGGGTGCCGCGGTCATTGCGCGCGAGACAGGCATGGGTGGCCGCGCTGTCTATATTCCCTGGAACATCGGCGAAATCTTCTGGGAGGTCTTTGCGGTTGACCATGCCCGGCTGATCGCCAATGCCGTCCACTGGGCACTCGGCAAGACGCCGCGCGTCACTGTCATGGGTCCTGGTGTCGTTGATCTGGCCCTTCGTGAAAATTCCGACGGCATCGCGCTTAGCCTCTTCAACCTCACCAATCCGATGATGATGAAGGGACCGATCCGCGAAAATTACCCTCTGGCGGCGCAGACCGTTTCGGTGGAAATTCCTGCCGGCAAGTCCGTGGCGCGCGCCTGGCTTGTCGTTGCCGACCGTGCCGCAAACGTCAGCGTCAAGGATGGCCGTGCACAGGTGGAGGTGCCGGGGATCGAGCGGCTGGAGGTGCTGCACCTCACCTGGAAATGAGGTGCAGCGCGCAGAGGAGCGCTTTCGGCCGCTGCCGGCCGGGAGCGGATGAATATCCGACGAAGGCGCAAGGGCGCTCTCAACGGGAGGAGATACATTCCGATGCTTGGCTATATCTTCAGGCGCGTGCTCTACATGATACCGACCCTGTTCGGCATGTCGCTGATCTCGTTTCTGATCATCCAGCTACCGCCGGGTGACTATCTCACCTCGATGATCGCGACGATGAGTGACAGCGGCCAGGCCGTCGATCCGGCGCAAATCGAACGGTTGAAACAGATCTACGGCTTCGACGACCCCTTCTACGTCCAGTACCTGAAATGGATGTGGGGAATTGTCAGCCGCGGCGACTTCGGCTGGTCCTTTGAATGGAACCAGCCCGTCTCGGGCCTGATCTGGGCGCGTATGGGCTCAACGCTGGTCATCTCGCTGCTGAGCCTCCTCTTCGTCTGGATCGTATCACTGCCGATCGGAATCTATTCTGCAGTGCGCCGCCATTCCATCGGTGATCACGTCTTCACTTTTTTCGGCTTCATCGGCCTTGCCGTGCCAAACTTCATCCTGGCGCTGACGCTGATGTATATTGCCTACAAGTATCTTGGCCTGAGTGTTGGCGGGCTGGTCTCGCCCGAATATGCAGAAGCACCCTGGAACCTCGCCAAGATCGGCGATTTTCTCACCCATCTCTGGATTCCGATCATCATCATCGGCGCATCCGGAACGGCGGCGATGATTCGCATCCTGCGCGCCAATCTGACGGACGAACTGCACAAGCCTTATGTCATTACCGCCCGCGCCAAGGGCCTGCCGGAATACAAGGTCATCCTCAAATATCCCGTTCGCATCGCGCTCAACCCCTTCGTGTCGGCGATCGGTTGGGTGCTGCCGCATCTTGTCTCGGGCGTGACGATCACGGCTATCGTTCTCAATCTGCCGACCTCCGGCCCCCTGCTTTTCCGGGCGCTGGTCGCACAGGACATGTACCTCGCCGGCAGCTTCATTCTGCTGCTCTCCGCGCTGACCCTCGTAGGCATGCTTTTGTCGGATCTGCTGCTTGCGCTGCTCGATCCGCGCATCCGGTTCGATTGAGGAGAGGCCGATGAGCACGCACGAAACATTCGGAACCCATACCGGCCCTCTTCATATCGTTGCCGAGGGTCCGTCGATCAGTCCACTGAAGCAGGGCAAGACGGTCTCGACCGCCGCAGTCGGTCCCTGGCGGTTGATCGCCGGCAAGCTGATCCGCCAGAAGGTGGCGATAGTCGCCGGCGTTATCATTCTCCTGCTTTATCTCGTCGGCCTCTTCGCCGAATTCCTGGCCCCCGGGCTGCCTTCGACCTCCAGGCCGCAATTTACCTATGCGCCGCCGCAGGGCTTGAGTTTCTTCATGACCAGGCCCGACGGCAGCTCCGAGTTCAACTTTCATGTGAAGGGCTACAAGGTCGAGATCGACAAGGTGGCGCTCAGGCGCACCTTCGTCGTCGACGATACCAAGGTCGTGCCGATCGGCTTCTTCGTCAAAGGCCCGGCCTACAAGCTCTGGGGTCTCATCCCGATGAGCAGACGCTTGATCGGCCCGATCAACCCGAACGATCCAATGTATCTGCTCGGCGCCGACCGGCTCGGCCGCGACGTGCTCTCGCGGCTGATCTACGGCACCCGCGTCTCCATGTCCATCGGGCTTGTCGGCGTTGCCATGTCGCTGATCCTGGGTGTCGTACTTGGCTCGATCTCCGGCTTTTTCGGTGGCTGGGTCGATACACTGATCCAGCGTGTCATCGAGGTGGTAAGTGCCATGCCGACCATTCCGCTCTGGCTTGGGCTCGCGGCGGCGATCCCGCTGACATGGTCGCCGGTCAGTGTCTATTTCGTCATCACGATCATCGTCTCGCTGCTCGGCTGGACAAGCCTTGCCCGCGAAGTGCGCGGGCGTTTCCTGGCCCTGCGCAGCGAGGATTTCGTGACTGCGGCAAGGCTCGACGGATCAAGTGAAGCGCGGCTGATCTTCCGCCATATCCTGCCGTCGCTGACGAGCCATATCCTCGCCGTCGTGACGCTCGCCGTGCCGACGATGATCGTCGCGGAAACGTCTCTCTCCTTCCTTGGCATCGGTCTGAAGCCGCCTGTGGTTAGCTGGGGCGTGCTGCTGCAGGACGCTCAAAACATCCGCACGGTCGCCACCGCACCCTGGCTGTTGATCTGGCCGTCGCTGGCAGTGGTCGTCGCGGTGCTCTCGTTCAACTTCTTTGGCGACGGCCTGCGCGACGCCGCCGACCCCTATGACAATTGAGGAGGAAGCTATGACCGACCTTCCCGATGACGTTGTCCTGTCCGTCGAAAATCTCTCGATCGATTTTCGGCTGCGCACCCATATCCTGCACGCCGTCGAGAATGTGAGCTTCCAGCTCAAGCGGGGCCAGACACTTTGCCTCGTTGGTGAAAGCGGCTCCGGCAAGAGTGTCACCGCCCGCTCGCTGCTGCAGATCGTCGACAGCCCCGGACGCGTCGTCGGTGGCCGGATCCTGCTTCGCAATGGCAGCGCCATCACCGATATCGCGACGCTTTCACCTGCCAGCAGCGCCATGCGGGCAATTCGCGGCCGACGCATCGGCCTGATCTTCCAGGAGCCGATGAGTTCCCTGTCGCCGGTCCACACCATCGGCTCGCAGATCGTCGAAGCCGTACGCCTGCACAGCAACCTCGACAAGGCGGCGGCGCGCGCCCGTACAGTCGAACTGCTGCGCCAGGTCGAAATCCCGAATCCCGAAAAGATGGCCGATCGCTATACGTTTGAATTCTCGGGCGGCATGCGCCAGCGCGCCATGATCGCCATGGCACTTGCCGGCAATCCCGATATCCTGATCGCCGACGAGCCGACGACGGCGCTCGACGTCACGACCCAGGCTGAAATCCTCGATCTCATCAAGCGCCTGCAGGTGGAGCGTGGCATGGCGATGCTGCTTATCACCCATGACATGGGCGTGGTCGCCGAAGTCGCGGACGAGGTCGCTGTCATGCGTTTCGGAAAGATCGTGGAGCGCGGCCCGGTCGACCCGATCTACCACGCGGCCGAACATCCCTATACGCGCCAGCTCCTCGCCTCGACAGTCAAGCTCACCCATCACGTCGAAAGGAGGTCGCCGGCAATCGCGCTGTCGGCTGAGGCGCCGAAGCCGGTCCTTTCGGTGCGCAATCTCGGCAAGACCTTCGGCTGGCACGGCAACGCCAACACGCTTCGTGCCGTCGACGACGTCAATTTCGATCTCTATCCGGGCGAAAATCTCGGCATTGTCGGCGAAAGCGGCTCCGGCAAGACAACGCTCGGCCGGCTCATCCTGCGCACTGTCGAACCGACCACGGGCAGCGTCATCTACCACGGCAAGGGCGGAGAGGAGGTCGACGTCACAAAGCTCGGCAAGAAGGAACTGCGCGGGTTCCATCGCGAGGTACGGCTGGTCTTCCAGGACCCATTCGCCTCGCTCAACCCGCGCATGACGGTAAAGGAGGTGATCGGCGATCCCCTCATCGTCAACGGACTCGCCAAGGGCAAGGCGCTGGAACAACGGGTCGCCGAGCTCATGCGGCTCGTCGGTCTCGATCCGTTGGGCATGGAGCGCTATCCGCATGCGTTCTCCGGCGGTCAGCGGCAGCGTATCGGCATTGCCCGCGCACTGGCGCTCGATCCGCGCATCATCATCGCCGACGAGGCGACATCGGCGCTCGATGTCTCCATCCGCAGCCAGATCCTCGATCTGCTGCTCGATATCCGCCAGCGCCTGAATCTCAGCTTCATCTTCATCTCGCACGACATTTCCGTGGTTCGCTACTTCTGCGACCGCGTCGCCGTCATGCATCGCGGCAGGATCGTCGAACTCGGCGAAGCCGAGCAGATTTGCACCGCTCCGCGGGAAGCCTACACCAAGAGCCTCATCTCCGCCGTTCCCAATCCCGATCCACGCGACAAGCGCATGTTGCACCGGCATCGTTTCATCGCGCCTGCCAATGCATAAGGACCTTCCAGTGCCGAAATTCTCCGCCAATCTCTCCTTTCTTTACCAGGAACTTCCCTTCCTCGACCGCTTTGCCGCCGCCGAAAAAGACGGCTTCTGCGCGCTCGAATATCTCGGTCCCTACGCCGAGCCGAAGGAGAAGGTCGCAGACGCCCTGAAGGCAAGCGGCCTGAAGCAGGCGCTCTTCAATGTGCCCTCCGGCGACTGGGCTGGCGGCGAACGCGGCATTGCCTGCCTGCCTGATCGCATCGACGAATTCCGCAACGGCGTCACGCTCGCACTCGATTATGCCAAGGCCCTCGACTGCCCGCAGGTCAACGTCATCTCCGGTCTCGTGCCGAAGGGCGCCGAACCCCAAGTGCTGGAGAGGGTTCTGGTCGACAATCTGAAATATGCTGCCGCACGCGCCGCCGATGCCGGCGTGAAGCTGCTGATCGAGCCGATCAACCTGCGCGACATTCCCGACTTTTTCCTGTCGACGACGGAACATGCCGAACGGATCCTCGACAAGGTCGGCTCCGGAAATCTCTACATCCAGTACGATTTCTACCATATGCAGATCATGCAGGGTGACCTGATCCCGACCTTCACGCGGCTGCGCGACAGGATCGCGCATGTCCAGATCGCCGACAATCCCGGCCGCAATGAACCGGGCAGCGGGGAGATCAACTACCGTTTCATCTTCTCTGAACTCGACCGCCTTGGCTACGACGGCTGGGTCGGCTGCGAATACAAGCCGAAGGCCGGCACCAGCGAAGGCCTCGGCTGGATGAAACCCTATCTCGAGTCAGCCGAAGTGGAGATGATATGAATATCGGATTTATCGGACTGGGTGTCATGGGCCGCCCGATGGCGGAGCATCTGATCGATGCCGGCCATACTCTGCATCTGAGCCGAGTGAAGGAAAACTCCCAAAAGCTCGTCGCCAGGGGTGGCAAGTCCGCAGCCAGCGCAAAGGCGGTAGCGGAAGCCTCCGACATCGTCATCCTCATGCTGCCGGATACGCCCGATGTTGAGGCGGTGCTTTTCGGTCCGGACGGCGTGGCATCCGGCCTGACCGCGGGCAAACTCGTCATCGACATGAGCTCGATCTCGCCGGTGGCCACCAAGGCTTTTGCCCGTCGCATCGAGGCACTCGGCTGCGACTATCTCGACGCGCCCGTTTCCGGCGGCGAAGTCGGCGCCAAGGCCGCCTCCCTGACGATCATGGTCGGCGGAAAGCAGCATGTCTTCGAGCGCGCTCGACCGCTGTTCGAGAAGATGGGCAAGAATATCACATTGATCGGTGGTGTCGGCGATGGCCAGACGGCCAAGGTCGCCAACCAGATCATCGTCGGGCTGACAATCGAGGCGGTTGCTGAAGCCCTTCTCTTTGCCCGGTCCGCCGGCGCCGATCCGGCCAAGGTTCGCTCTGCGCTGATGGGCGGCTTTGCTTCCTCACGTATCCTCGAGGTACATGGCGAACGCATGGTCACGGAAGCCTTCGAGCCGGGGTTCCGCATCCGTCTGCACCGCAAGGACATGACACTGGCCGTCGACGCTGCCCACGCCCTTGACCTCTCGCTACCCAACACCGCTGCAACGCAGCAGCTGATGAACGCCGCGATTGCCAATGGCGACGGCGAGCGTGACCATTCCGCCCTCATCCGAACGCTGGATCTTCTTGCCGGAGGTCCGCGCTAAAGGAACCGCTCAAAACTAACCCCGGACATTCATCGTCGTTTGCCCTGACCGGAGCGGGTCTCCGGACGCCGAAGGCATGTCTGGACGTGATTGAAAAGGACAGGACAATGCTCAGAAACGATATCCAGTTCCCTTATGGCGCCGTCTATTTCCGCAAGTCCAACCCGCCCCCCGAAGATTGGGAGCGCGACTACACGACGGCCCGTGAAGACGGCCTCAATATCTTCCGCCACTGGTTCATGTGGAGCGCGATCGAAACCGCACCCGGCATCTACGACTGGGAGGAATACGATCGCCAGATGGACCTTGCCGCAAAGAACGGCATCAAGACGGTCATTGCCGAACTGATCCATGCCGTGCCCGACTGGGCGGTGCGCAAATATGCCGATGCGCTTCAGGTCAATGCCGACGGCACGAAACTCGGATCCTACATGGGCGTCTCGGCGGCCACCGGCGGCTTTTCCAACAATGGCGGCGGCGCCGGCGCCTTGACGCTCAACTGCCCGGAGGTGAAGGAAGCGGCCGGCAAATTCCTGACGGCGCTTGCCTCCCGCTACAAGGATCATCCAGCGATCTACGGCTACGATGTCTGGAACGAGTGCAACTATTCCGCCGATGTCGATTACAGTTCCTACGCCAAGGCTGCCTTCCGCATCTGGCTGGAGAAGAAATATGGCAGCCTGAAAGTGCTGGCGAAGGCGTGGAATCGCTACAGCTATGCCGATTGGGCGGATATCGAGCCGCCGGCTCATATGGCGCCTTACCCCGAATGTATCGACTGGCTGCAGTTCAAGCGCGACAATTTCTATGACCAGATGCAGTGGCGCATCGACACCATCCGCGCCGTCGATCAAAAGAACGTCATCGCCGCACACGGCATCTCCGGCTCGATCCCCAACATGGCGTCGAACGGCTGCGACGACTGGCTTGCCGCCTCCAAGGTCGAGGTCTACGGCTTCACCTGGATTCAGGCCCGCAAGGGTACTGAGCCCTGGAAGACCTGGTACGGTGTTGACATCAATCGGGCCGCGGCCCGCGGCAAGCCCTTCTGGCACGCCGAGCGTCAGGGCGGGCCGCTCTGGCTGCAGCCCCAGGTGATCGGCCGCGACAAGGAGGACGGCCGCGTTGCCGAGCCCGAGGATATCCGCATCTGGAGCATGACCTCGCTTGCCGGAGGCGCGCGCGGCGTGCTCAACCTGCGTTGGCGCCCACTGCTCGACGGTCCGCTCTTCGGCGCCTTCGGCGCCTATGGCATGGATGGTTCGCGCACGTCCCGGTCGGAGATGCAAAGCGCCATGGCAAAATGGGCGAACGACCCGGCGCGAGCCGCTCTCTGGGAAGCCAAGCCTATACGCGGCGAGATCGGCATCCTCGTCGTGCGCGAGACCCAGGAATGGGATTATCTGCTGAATTACGACCGCAAGGAAAAGCCCTATCCGGAGGCCATGTGGGGCGCCTATCGCGCTTTCCTCGACAGCGGACTCCAGCCGGACTGGGTGCACATCGACGATATCGACGCCTATGATTTCCTCTATTTCCCCTACCCCATCATGTTCACCGCGAAGCAGGCGGAGCAACTGAGAGCCTGGGTGGAAAAAGGCGGTACGCTGATCGCCGAGGCGTGTCCCGGTTATTTTGGCGATCGCGGTCGTGTGGGCACCGTGCAACCGAACCTTGGCCTCGACGCGGTCTTTGGTGCGCATGAGGAAACAGTCGAGTTCATGCCCGATATCGGGGACCGCATCCATTTCGACATGGACGGCCTTCCGGTTGACGGCGGCGGCCTTCTGCAATCCTACCGCCTGGCCGGCGGGACCGGCCGCGGCCATTTCACGGACGGCCGCCTTGCCATCGTCGAGAACAGATACGGCAAGGGCCGTACGCTTCTGATCGGTACCAATCCCTCGGTCGCCTATTACCGCACCGACGGAAAGAAGAACGGCGCATTCTTCGCCGCCCTGCTGGCCTGGAGCGGCCGCGCGAAGCACGTGACACTCGATAACAGCAATCTTTTTGCCAGAGTACACAAGGGTGAGAAAGGCAGCTTCCTGTGGCTGGTCAATCCAACACGGACATCTCAGTCAACGAAAGTGAAGCTCGCCGAAGGTCTGGGCCAGCCCGACATCGCCGGACCTGTCTGGCCGGTCAACCATATCCATGGTGACGGCAATATCGAGGTGTCGGCTCGCGACGTGTTGATCCTCCCTCTCCGTCCGAAGTCCGTTTCGCAATGGTAGCCGGGTCATTGGCTCCCGCGGGTCGGCCAGCAGTTCGAGGAAGTCGCACGGTGGGCCTGTTGCATATCGGCCCTTGACGATCTTGACCCCGCGTCTTTTCGCTGGTCGGAAGGACGCGCCGGTGGCCTATCGAACATCGGCGCGATCGCTGTCCTTCTCTACGACCTATAGTCCGGCGCCGTCACATCAAGTCTGCGCTTGACGCTTTCCAGGTGCAAGCGGGCGCTTTCTGGGTCGCCTTCCCGCATCTGCTTTGCAGTGGCAGCGGCAATTTCCGGCTTTACCGGAAGCAAGGGTCGTCCTGTGCTCATGGCCTTCACCTGAGCCTCCGCCGCCCGTTCCAGATAATAGAGATCGTCCCAGGCCTCCGCGATGTTAGGCGCGCAGACCATGACGCCATGGTTCTTCATAAAGAGAATATCCTTGTCACCAAGAACGGTCGCCAGACGATCGCCTTCCCGCTCATCGAGCGCAAGACCGTGATAGTCCGTGTCAACCGCGGTGCGTCCATAGAACTTCAACGCGGTCTGTCCGGCCCAGACAAGCGGTTCCCCTTCGATCATGCTGAGCGCCGTCGCATTCGGCATATGGGTGTGAAATGCCGCGCTAATGCGCGGCGCCATCTTGTGCAGGCGGGCATGAATGAAGAAGGCCGTCGCCTCCGGTTCACCATCGCCGGACAGCACATTGCCGTCGAAATCACAAATCAGGAGACCGGAGGCGGTTGCCTCCTCGAAGGCCCAGCCGAGCCGGTTGACAAGAAACAGGTCGGCATGTCCCGGCACGAGAGCGGAGAAATGATTGCATATCCCCTCTTCGAGGCCATGCCGTGCGGCTGCCCTCAGACAGGCGGCCAAATCCACACGCGCCTGCCATACCTCCTGCGCGTCGAGGTCGGTGTTTCGCAGTATTGCCGGTGCGGACTGTCCGCGCTTGAGTTCATGGGCCATGACAAAATCTCCCTAAAAACAATTGGCCCTATTCCATCCAGCCTGCGGCGGAAAGCAAGTCGGGAAGCTCGTCAAGTCGGGCAATAATTGCGTCTGGCGCGTAGTCGGCAAGCGGCTTGCGGCCGGTTCCGCGGTCGACCCATACCGTTTTGAAGCCAAGCTCCCTCGCCGCAGCGAGATCGAGATGAGGGCTCGCACAAACATGAACCAGTTGTTGCTTTTCGACACCAAGCTCTTGCCAGGCATATTGGAATATCTGTTTTGTCGGCTTGTAGGCTCCGGCCTGCTCCGCCGTGATCACCCGATCGACCCAACCGCCGAGTTGCGCAACATTTCCGGCTATGATCGCATCGTCCGTATTGGAGATAATGGCAAGTTTGAACCCCGCCGCCTTCAGTCTGGCCAATGTCTCAACCACCTCTGGAAAAGGCGGCATGCGGCTGATGGATGAGGTGAGAAGATCCGCGTCGCCGGGCGATATCTCGAGGGAGAATTCCTTCATCGCCAGCGCAAGTGCGGCCGCGCTTACATCCTGGAACGAACGGTGTGGACGCTCCGCCTCGAGCCGATGCTCGTGCCGGTCGTACACGGCAATGAAGGCATCCCGGTCGATCGATTGCTGATTTCCCGCGAGGATCCTGTCCATTGCCGCAAGCAACCCTTCGTCCCACTGGATAAGGGTGCCATAGCAATCGAAGGTCAGCCATTTCGGGTGCGGTCCTGAAAGTGTCATCTCGGTCTCCTGATTGTTTCCAAACAGGATTGACATCGGGCGCGATCATTTGGAAATTAAATGTCACCATATTCATTATTGGAAACTCAAATGAGCTTCGGTTTCGACCTCGACCTTCTGCGCACTTTTGCCGCCGTCGTCGAGACAGGCGGGTTTACACGGGCGGCAGAGCGCGTTCACCTCACGCAATCAACGATTAGCCAGCAGGTCAAGAATCTCGAGACCAATCTTGGACGCACGCTTCTCATCCGCGACCGCGCCTCGGGCCGAGTGCGAACGACGGAGGAGGGTGAACTGCTGATGAGCTACGCCCGGCGGATACTGTCGATCTTGGCGGAGGCAGACGAAGCTCTGGGCCGCTCGGTGCCGGTTCCGAAGACCGTGCGGCTCGGCGTTCCGGAAGACTTTTCCGGGCGGCGGATGATTGACCTGCTCTCCGGCTTTGCGCGGACCACTTCACATACGAGGCTCGATACGATCAGCGGCTGGAGCTTCGAGTTGCGAAGGCTTCTGCAAGCGGGAGAGCTCGATCTAGCCCTTATCAAGCGCGAGCCGGGCGATGGCAGCTGTATTGCCAAGTGGGAGGAACCGCTAAGTTGGGTGGGTAGCCGGACCCTTTCCGGCGGGACCGATCCGATTCCGCTCGCGGTGTTTCCACCCGGGTGCATCTATCGCGAAAGGGCCATCCGGGCGATTGAGGAAAGCGGAAGACGTTGGCGTATCGCCTATTCGAGCCAAGGCCTGATGGGCGTTCAGGCGGCGGTTGCATCCGGCCTCGGCATCAGCTTGCTTCCAGTCGATGCAATACTGCCCGAGCATCAGCCGTTGAACGGTGCTGACGGTTTTGCGCAGGAACCCGCGTCCGAACTTGCGCTGATCGCGGCCACAAGGAAGCTGGAACCGGCGGTCAAGGAGACGGCCGATTTTCTGATAGCGAACCTGACCGCGCTGAGGCGAAGCGCCAAAACGCCGACCGCCCGCGTGAACTGATTTCGGTCCTGATAGCTGTGAGCACACACAAGGCCGTTTCGCTCTGACCAAAATCTGGCCCCACCGTCGGGAAAGACGAAACCCTATAAGACCTGGCGATACCGGCAAACACGGGATCGAACACCGGCCACCGGTAACGTCGCACTTTGCTGCGCAGGATCGAAGAGGTTTCACTAGCAAACAAGCTCGAACACCTCGATCTGTTCGAAACGGCCCTTGGCTTGCGCCAGTCCAAGAGACCGAAAACGGAATGCATCTCCCGCTTTTGCGGTGATCGCCCGGCTTGCGAGGACAGAGGTGGCGAACTCCTTGTTCATACCTTCCAGACGGGAAGCAACGTTGACCGTGTCGCCCATAGCTGTGTACTGGCGACGGGTCTGGGCACCAACACTGCCGACAACCGCCGGCCCGGTATGAAGACCGAACCGGGTGATGAATTCCGGGCGTCCCGAGGCCCGGTTGGCCGCATTGAACTCGTCGATCGCCGCCTTTAGCGCCAGGGCGCAACGACAGCCGTTCTGCACGTGCTGAGGATCCGGCACCGGTGCGTTCCACATGCCGAAAATCGAGTCACCCAGATATTGGACGATAACGCCGTTGTGCTGCTCCACGATATCGTTCATCAACTGAAAATAGGACGAGAGCAGCGCAGTAACGCTTTCCGGGGAATACTGCTCCGAAATTGTCGTAAAATCCCGGATGTCGGTAAAAAGCAGGGTGACGTCCTGACGCGAGGCAACCCCGGTTTCGACTTTCCCGGCGCTCACGATCTTGCGTACAAGTTCCCGCGGCACATAAAGAGAAAAATTACGGATTGCGTCACGTGCTGCGGCAAGTGCGTTTGCGAGAATGTTGATCTCGGCGATCATGGAGCGGTATGCTCCCTGTCCCTTGAAATCCAGATCCCCAATTTGCCTGGCTTCGGCAGCCAGAGAAAAAAGCGCATTGCTGATGAGCCGCGCGACGACGAGCGCTGCCACAATAGCCGCAACAAGAACACCACCGGCAATCATCAGCGTCTTGATCAGCAAGCGGTTGCTTGGACCGACAAAATCGTCGACAGGTGCCGCAATGACGAGCGTGTTGCCCTTGAGGAGCCCGGAAAACTCGACCGGCGAGATCTGGGCCATGTATGGCACCCCCGCAACCGAAAAATGCGCCACGCCTCCCCTGGTGCCGGCTTCCGTCAGCAGCAATTGCCTGACCGCGTCGAAGGCCGGATCCCCTGAATACGGGGCAGCAACTTCATCGCGCGAGGTATTGGAAAGCGTTTCGAGGATTAGAGCCATGATCGACGGGTCAGAGTGGACGATCAGGCGCCGGTGATCGTCGAAAACATAGCCACGTGCATGTGCCGATATTGCTTCCTCGTTCAGCAGGCTGCTGATGGTTTCCAGAAGCACGTCTGCGCCCGCCACGACGCGCCTGTCCTTTTCCATGGGCGTGGCGAGCGTCAGGCTCAGTGACTGCGTCGCGGCGGTGACATATGGGCCAACCGAGGCAGGCCCATCCTTTGCAACGGCAGCGCGATACCAGAGCCGTTGCCGAGGATCGTAAGTCACGTTTTTGCTGTCACGCTCGGCGAGCAGGTTGCCGTTGACATCCAGGAACCGCCAGGCGGACGTCATCCCATCCGCGGATTGCCCAATGGTGATCAGCGCAAATGCTGTGCCGGACGGTGCTGAAAGGACTTGGCTCCATTTCGGATTGGTGAGGACACTGGCTGCCTGAATAAAGGAACCGTCGGGATAGCCGGCATACAAGCTGTCCAGTTTCGGTGACCCCTGCAGCGCCTTCAGCAGGAAGTCGCGCTTTGCATCGAGCTCCGCCGGAGGCGCCGATACCATTGGTGCCAGGGCGGAGCTTGTCTCGATGGCGGAATAGCCACTGTCGAAGACGCTGCGATAGTGATCGAGCGCATGCAAGCTCAACAGCCGCATCTTCTCCTGCGCCGCATCGATCGCGGATGACCGCCCATGTTGGTATGTCAGCCACATCAGCGGCGTGCAGACGGTTACGAGCAGGAGTACGATCACGATGCTGAGGTGCAGGCGTAGCGGCTGGGACCAGGGCATCTCGGGATCGCCTTGCGAGGAAGACACTTTCACTTCCTCCACTTAAGGCCACCCTGTCTAAGTCTTGTGGCGTCTTTGCCCTTGGTCATTTCTGAGGTCGCCGTATTCGTTCACCGCCTTATCTTTCACCGATTTCGCGCCTGAGCAAGATGGATCGGCCACAGCTTCTCAGGCGTTCTTCGCAGTGGCAAATGTTATGCTCGCGTCACTCACAATAGCAACGTGCGAATAGGCTGCCTGACCGGCTGCCGCCACATCTCCGCGCATGATCGCCGTCACGATGGCATCGTGTTCGTCATAGGATTTGGCCAGGCGGCCGGGCAGGCGGAATTGCGCCCGGCGGAACGGCGCCAGTCTTGCGCGGGTTTGCGTCACCAATTCGAAGATGTGCTCGTTATGGGCGCCACGATAAAGGCGAGTGTGAAACTCCGTGTTGTGCGCAGCATAGCCTTCCTCGGCTCCAGCGTGCACCAGCTTTGCCGAGGCCCGATGCTCGAGTTCGAGGGAGCGCCGCTCATCGACCGTCATGCGTTCGGCCGAAAGCCGTGCGCAGATGGCCTCCAATTCCGACATCGCCTCGAACATCGAATGCAGATAGGCCTCCGTCACGTTCGCGACGACGGCACTGCGATTGGGCTCACGATCGACCAGCCCCATGGCGCCAAGTTCGCGCAGCGCCTCCCGGACCGGCGTGCGCGAGACATCGAAGCGGGCGGCCAGCGAGATCTCATCCATCCTCTCGCCGGGGACGAAAAGGCCGGTCACAATCATATCCGCGATGGCGCGAACCATCTGCTCGACGGTCGTGCCCGCCCTGATTACCTGCCTGCGCTTGATCTCTGTCACGATCCTGATTCTTGCTGCGTCAACTGCATACAGATGCGGCCAGTTGCCCGAGAAGTCAATTATCTTCTGGTTTCTAGAGGCAGTGCGTTGCCCCAGCGAGCTTTCGTGAAGGGCCAGACGACAAGAGAATGAGTGAATAGTAATCATAGATTAAAATTTGATCATGTTCGTGGTCAAACTGCATACAGTTTGGACAAGCAAAACAGTGCTGCTAATATTGGTGCGATAACTCAAGCACTTAGAATATGGCACGGGCATTGCATACACTTTTCTGCAACGTTTTTTCGAACCGGCCCTGGCCGCAAGGAGCATTCCGATGACCAAACTCCTTTCCATGAACCGCCGCCACTTCCTGCAGGTTTCCGCCGCCGGAGCACTCGCCTTGACGCCAGGCCTGCTGTCGGGCCGCGCTCTCGCCCAGGCCGCACTCACCGTCGGCTTCATCTATGTCGGCCCCAAGGACGACTACGGCTACAACCAGGCCCATGCCGAAGGGGCGGCGGCGCTGAAGGCCCTGCCGGGCGTCACGATCGTTGAAGAAGAGAATGTCCCCGAAACCGTCGATGTCCAGAAGACGATGGAGTCGATGATCAACCTCGATGGCGCGACGCTGATCTTCCCGACCTCGTTCGGCTACTTCGACCCGCATATGCTGGCGATGGCGGCAAAGTACCCGGATGTGCAGTTCCGCCATTGCGGCGGCCTCTGGCAGGAGGGCAAGAACCCTGCAAACACGGGTTCGTATTTCGGCTATATCTTCCAGGGCCAATACCTGAACGGGGTCGCGGCCGGCTACACGTCGAAAAGCAAGAAGCTTGGCTTTGTCGCGGCCAAGCCCATTCCGCAGGTGCTGCAGAACATCAACGCCTTCCTGCTCGGGGCGCGCTCGGTCGATCCGTCGATCACCTGCCAGGTCATCTTCACGGGGGAATGGTCGCTTGCCGTCAAGGAGGCCGAAGCGACCAACGCGCTGATCGACCAGGGTGCGGATGTTATCACCTGCCATGTCGACAGCCCGAAGGTTGTTGTCGAGACGGCAGCCGGTCGCGGCGCCTTCGTCTGCGGCTACCACGCAAACCAGAGCCCGCTGGCGCCTGAAAAATATCTGACCGGCGCCGAATGGGCGTGGGGCAACGTCTACACGGATTTTGTCAAGAAGGCCCAGGCCGGCGAGAAGCTCGGCAATTTCGTGCGCGGTGGCCTCAAGGATGGCTTCGTCAAGATGAGCCCGCTCGGACCTGCCGTACCGGCCGAAGGACGGACGAAGTTCGACGCAACGCTCGCCGAGATGATGACGGGCAAGTTCTCCGTCTTCAAGGGGCCGATCAAGGACAACAAGGGCAACGTCGTCGTCACGCCCGACAAGAGCTATGCCGAAGATGCCATCGAGCTCGAGAGCATGGCGTATCTCGTGGAAGGCGTCGTCGGATCCACGGCCTGACCCGGAGGGAGAAGCGTCATGACAGTCGAGGCGAATACCTCAGCAATAGCCATCGCTTCCCAACAATCGTCCGTAGTGAGACCCATCCTTGAGTGGGTCGCACGGCGCGCCGAACCTGTCGTCATCAGTTGCGGCGCGATCCTGATCGGGCTGGCGCTCTTCTCCATCTTCATCCTCGTGATCGGCAAATCGCCGGCCACCTTGTTCCAATTGATGTACACAGGCGGTTTCGGCAGCTGGTTCTCGATCCAGAACAGTCTCAGCCGGGCCGCCCCCCTTCTTCTGACGGCGCTTTGCGTCGCCTTGCCGGCGCGTCTCGGGCTCGTCATCATCGGCGGCGAGGGCGCGGTCGTATTGGGTGGCGTTGCTGCGGCGGCGGCCGCATTGCCGTTCGTTGGCACGCTGCCCGCCTTCCTCGTTCTGCTGCTGATGGCGGCGGCGGCGATGCTCGTTGGCGGCATCTGGATCGGTCTAGCCGGCTTCCTGCGGCACTATCGCGGGGTCAACGAGACCATTTCTTCGCTGCTGCTCGCCTATATCGCCATCGCCCTCATGAACCAGTTCGTCGAAGGGCCGCTGCGCGATCCGGCGAGCCTTAACAAACCCTCCACCACGCCCCTGCCCGCCGAATACATGCTGGGCAAGATACCCGGAATGGATGTGCACTGGGGGCTCGCAATCGGCGTCGTCGCCTGCATCATCTCGTGGGTGCTGATCGAGGTCACGAGCTATGGCTTCGCGGCGCGCATCGCCGGCGGCAATGTTCGCGCCGCACAGATACAGGGGTTGCCGGTCGGCCGCCTGATCGTCGGCTTCACGGCGATCGCCGGCAGCTTCGCCGGCCTTGCCGGCATGATCGAGGTCGCCGCCATCCAAGGCAGTGCCAATGCCTCGCTGGCGGCGGGTTACGGCTATACCGGCATCCTCGTCGCCTTCCTGGCGCGGCACAATCCACTGGCGATCATTCCGGTCGCCATCCTGCTCGGCGGCATCGATGCGTCGGGCGGCCTCATCCAGCGCCGGATGGCTTTGCCTGACGCAACGGTCCTGGTGCTGCAAGGCACGCTCTTCGTCGTCATCCTCTTTTGCGAGACCTTCTACGGTCGCTTCAGGATCTTCAATCCCGACCTCTGGAAAAGGAGCCCATGATGGAAGCGAGCGGCATCGGCATCTGGGGTGTCCCCCTCGCCATCTTTGCGGGCGCGATCCGTGTCTCGACGCCCTTCATCTTCGTCAGCCTCGGCGAGACCATCACCGAACGCTCTGGCCGCATCAACCTTGGCCTCGAAGGTACGCTGGTCTTCGGTGCCATGACGGCCTATGCGGTCGCCGTGCTTACCGGCTCGCCCTGGCTCGGCGTGCTGGCGGCCATGGGCTCGGGCACTGTCTTCGGCCTCGTGCACGGATGGATCTGCAAGTGGCCGAAGGTGAATGACATCGCGATCGGCATCGCCATGATGCAATTCGGGCTGGGACTGGCCTTCTTTCTCGGCAAGCCCTTTATTCAGCCGGCAGCACCGCATCTGCCGTCGATCCCGCTCGGTGCGTGGTCCAACCTTCCGCAGGTTCAGGCGGCACTGAACATCAATGTGCTCTTCATCGTGGGGGGCGCGCTGGCACTCTTCCTGTGGTGGGGGTTCAAGAACACCCGTGTCGGTCTCGTATTGCGGGTTGTCGGCGACAGCACCGATGCGGCACGGGCGATGGGGATCAATCCGGATCGTGTCCGGCTGCTCGCCACCGGCGTCGGCGGATCGCTCGCCGCCTTGGGCGGGGCCTACCTCTCGCTCTACTACCCCGGCTCCTGGAACGAAGGCATTTCCTCCGGACAGGGCCTGATGGCGGTGGCGCTGGTGATCTTCGCGCGCTGGAACCCGATCGGCTGCTTCCTGGCCGCCCTTCTCTTCGGCGGCGCGGGCGCACTGGGTCCTGCCCTGCAGTCGGTCGGCGTCACGCAGGGCTACTACCTGTTCTATGCGGCTCCCTACGTGCTGACGCTCGTCATCCTCATTGCCACGTCCTCACCAACACGTTCGCTTGCCGGTGCCCCCGGCGCGTTGTCGCTCACGAAATAGGGGATCTGCCATGAATGGTCTCGGCGGCCTTAACAAATCGGAACATGGCGTCGGTATCGGCCTGGTCCAGCTTCAGCTTCCTGTCACGGTCACCAGGGAGGACCTTGCAAGGCAGACCAAGGTTATCGTCGACCTCGTTGGCAAGGCCCGTCGCAACCAGGCAGGCATGGATCTGGTCGTCTTCCCCGAGTACGCGCTGCATGGCCTGTCGATGGACATCAATCCCGAGATCATGTGTTCGCTCGACGGGCCGGAGGTTGCTGCCTTCAAGAATTCCTGCCGCGAAAACCGCATCTGGGGCTGTTTCTCGATCATGGAATTCAATCCGGATGGGATGCCGTACAATTCGGGCATCGTCATCGACGACAGAGGCGAACTGAAACTCCATTATCGGAAGATGCATCCATGGGTGCCTGTCGAGCCCTGGGAGCCTGGCAATTTCGGCATTCCGGTGATCGAGGGACCGAAAGGTGCGAAGCTCGCACTGATCATCTGCCATGACGGGATGTTTCCGGAGATGGGCCGGGAGTGCGCCTACAAGGGTGCCGAGATCATGATCCGGACAGCGGGTTATACCGCTCCGATCCGCGACAGCTGGAAGTTCACCAACCAGTCAAACGCCTTCTGCAATCTGATGGTGACCGCCAGCGTCTGCATGTGCGGTTCGGACGGCACGTTCGACTCCGTGGGCGAAGGCATGATCTGCAATTTCGACGGCACGATCATCGCCCACGGCACGTCCGGTCGCCCGAACGAGATCATCACCGCCGAGGTCCGCCCCGACCTGGTGCGTGAGGCGCGGCGCAGCTGGGGCGTCGAGAACAATATCTACCAGTTCGGCCATCGCGGTTATGTCGCCGTCGCCGGCGGCGCGGGGGACGCGCCTTACAGCTACATGCACGATCTCATCGCGGGCCGGTACCGGTTGCCCTGGGAAGATGAGGTCAAGGTCGTCGATGGCACGTCCTGCGGCTTCGACAAGCCGGCGCGACGCTATGGCGAAACTTTCAAACTTGCGGGCGAATAGGAGAAGACGATGGATGCGATGGTCGAAGCAAGGGGACACTACATCAATGCCGATCCCTATGCCTGGCCCTACAACGGCGCGCTGAGGCCGGACAACACGGCGCTCATCATCATCGACATGCAGACGGATTTCTGCGGTCCAGGCGGCTACGTGGATCATATGGGCTATGATCTTTCGCTCGTGCGCGCACCGATCGAGCCGATCAAGAGAGTCCTTTCCGCCATGCGCGCCAAGGGCTATCACATCATCCACACCCGGGAGGGGCATCGGCCCGATCTCGCCGACCTGCCGGCGAACAAGCGCTGGCGCTCGCAGCGTATTAACGCTGGCATCGGCGACGCCGGCCCTTGCGGCCGCATCCTCGTTCGCGGAGAGCCGGGCTGGGATATTATAGACGAGTTGAAACCGATCGAGGGCGAGACGATCATCGATAAGCCCGGCAAAGGCTCTTTCTGTGCCACGGATCTGGAGTTGATCCTCAACCAGAAGCGGATCGAGAACATCATCCTGACAGGCATCACCACCGATGTCTGC
The DNA here is from genome assembly GCF_000377185.1 of Rhizobium sp. 42MFCr.1. Taxonomy (NCBI): domain Bacteria; kingdom Pseudomonadati; phylum Pseudomonadota; class Alphaproteobacteria; order Hyphomicrobiales; family Rhizobiaceae; genus Rhizobium; species Rhizobium sp. 42MFCr.1. The sequence goes on along the minus strand of NZ_KB897820.1, from coordinate 223,336 downwards.
GTTCACACGACGATGCGCGAGGCCAACGATCGCGGCTTTGAGTGCCTGCTGCTCGAGGATTGCTGCGGCGCCACCGACTATGGCAACCACCTCGCGGCCATCAAGATGGTGAAGATGCAGGGCGGCGTATTCGGATCCGTGTCCAACGCGGCTACCCTGATCGAGGCCCTTCCCTGATGCCCTCCTTGCGTGCTCATGTCTTTCGCGTCCCGGCAGGCAGTCCGGACGATGTCTCCGGTGTCGAAGCCCTGTTTGCCGGCCGAGTTGACGCCTCCGACGTGGTCGCCGTGCTTGGCAAGACCGAGGGCAACGGCTGCGTCAACGACTTCACCCGCGGCTACGCCACACGCAGCTTCGAGCGGCTGTTCGATGAACAGAATGTGGAAGGCGTCTCAATCGTCATGTCCGGCGGCACGGAAGGCGCTCTCTCTCCTCACTGGACCATCTTCACGCGCAAACAGGTCGAGGAGCCCGGAGAAGGGGCTCTGGCAATCGGCGTGGCGCGTACCCCTGCCCTGCCGCCTGAACAACTCGGCAGGCAAGAACAGGTCCGCATGGTGGCGGTGGCGGTTAAAGCCGCCATCCGGGATGCCGGGATCGAGGACACCGCCGATGTCCACTTCGTACAGATCAAATGCCCGCTGCTGACCACTCAGCGCATTGCCGATGCGGAAGCAGCCGGAAAGACGACGGCGACGCGAGATACGCTGAAATCAATGGCGCTGTCACGCGGCGCGTCGGCGCTTGGCGTTGCCGTTGCACTTGGCGAGGTGGATATCGACGCCATCGACGACAGTGACATCTGTAGCCGCTTCGATCTCTATTCCCGATGCGCCTCGGCTTCTTCAGGCGTCGAGCTCTTGGATCATGAGGTCATTGTACTCGGCATGAGCGCAAAATGGTCCGGGCCTCTCACCATCGACCATGCCGTCATGCGGGACGCGATAGACACTGGATCCGTCCGCGCTGCCTGGGATCGTCTGCCGGCGGAAGGAAGGCTCGCGGCCGTGCTGGCCAAGGCCGAACCGGATCCGTCAGGTCACGTTGGTGGCAGGCGCCATACCATGCTGAACGATTCCGATATCGCCGGCACACGCCATGCCCGCGCGTTTGTGGGCGGCGTGCTCGCCGGCGTCTTCGGCATGACCGACTTATACGTATCGGGCGGTGCCGAACATCAGGGACCGCCAGGTGGCGGGCCGGTCGCAATTATCGTCGAAAAAGGAGACCTGAAGTGAGTATCGTACGCGACACGCCTCTTCCCCAGGCTGGCAAGGCCGTCGGCATCCAGACGCTCGACATGACGATGCGGTTTGCCAGCTTTACGGCGCTCGACCACGTATCGATCGATATCCCGGCCGGAACCTTCCATGCGCTCCTCGGCGAGAACGGCGCCGGCAAGTCAACGCTCGTCAAGTGCATCATGGGCTTCTACCATCAAACCTCGGGTTTGCTCTCGGTCGATGGGCGCGAAGTGGCGATCGCCTCTCCCAGGGATGCGGCAACCTATGGGCTCGGCATGGTCTACCAGCATTTCACGCTGGTGCCGTCGCTGACGGGCGCCGAAAACCTCGTCATCAGCCGGGCTGCCGTGCCCGCGGTGATCAACTGGGCCAAGGAGCGTAGGGATCTGGCAGCCTTCATGGAGCACATGCCGTTCAAGATTCCGCTCGATCGCCCCGTCAGCGAGCTGGCCGCTGGCGAAAAGCAGAAGCTCGAAATCGTCAAGCAGCTCTATCTCGGCCGCAGTTTTCTGGTGCTCGACGAACCGACATCCGTGCTGACGCCAGCCGAGGCGGACGAAATGCTCGGACTGGTGCGCGGCATGACGGATCGCGGCGAGCTGACCGTGCTGATGATCTCACACAAGTTCCATGAGGTTACGAAGTTCGCCGACGCGGTTTCGATCCTGCGGCGCGGCAAGCTGGTCGGCGGCGGAGGGGTCGACCAGCTCTCGACCGCAGAGATGGCATCGATGATGATCGGCGACGTCAAGCTCGCCCAGCTCGATACACGCGTGCCAGTGTCTGAGATGGCAAAGCCTGTTCTCAAGGTCGATAAGGTCAAGGCACCGGATCGCTCGGGGTTGAAAACCATAGAAATCGAGACGCTGACGGTTCGCTCCGGCGAAATCGTCGGTATCGCCGGCATATCGGGCAACGGCCAGAAGGAGCTGACGGAGATCCTGGCCGGCCAGCGGCCGACCGAGGTGGGCAGCGTGCTTGTCAACGGCGACGCCTACGGCGCGACCCGGCCGGAAACGCGCCGGAACAATGTGCGCTTCATTCCCGAGGAGCCCCTGCACAATGCCTGCGCGCCGCGCATGACGGTCAGCGAAAATCTTGCCTTCCGTACATTCGATCTTAAAAACGACGGAAAAGATGCGATCTGGCTCAACAAGGGCAGGATGAAGAAGCGGGCGACGGATCTGATCGCCGATTACAAGGTCAGGACCGCCTCCTCCGCCTCGCCGATCGCAGCCCTTTCCGGCGGCAATGTGCAACGCGCGGTGTTGGCGCGTGAACTGACTGGCGAAGTCGATCTCCTGATCGTCGCCAATCCTTGCTTCGGCCTCGATTTCTCAGCGGTGGCGGAAATCCGCGCCCGCATCATGAAGGCGCGCAACTCCGGTGCGGCCGTGCTGCTGCTGTCGGAGGATCTCGACGAACTGTTGGAGATGTCCGACCGGATCATGGTCATCTCGGACGGAAAGCTGGTCTACGAAACCCCGGCGCGCGCGGCCGACATCTCGGTCATCGGCGCGCATATGGCAGGACATCACTGATGGCAGACATCAAGGCACAGCCTTTTGCCTTTCCGGCCAGGCCCGACCAACTGGCGCTGATCGTCATCGACATGCAGCGTGACTTTGCCGAGCCAGGCGGTTTCGGCGCAAGCCTCGGCAACGATGTCAGCCGCATCACCAGGATCATTCCCGATGTCAAACGGTTGATTGAGGGATTTCGCGAGGCCGGCCTGCCTGTCATTCACACCATGGAGTGCCACAAGCCGGATCTTTCCGATCTGCCTCCCGCCAAGCGCAACCGCGGCGCTCCAACCCTTCGGATCGGCGATGACGGGCCGATGGGACGGATCTTGATTGCCGGAGAGGCTGGCACGGCGATCCTGGCGGAGCTTGCCCCCGTCGACGGCGAAATCGTGATCGAGAAGCCGGGCAAAGGCGCATTCTACGCGACCGAACTCGGCGACATCTTGAAAGCGAGGGGCATCAGCCAGCTTGTCTTTGCCGGCGTCACAACCGAGGTCTGCGTTCAGACGACCATGCGCGAAGCCAATGATCGCGGATACGAATGCCTTCTCGCCGAAGAAGCAACCGAGAGCTATTTTCCCGAATTCAAGGATGCCGCCATCGCCATGATCCGCGCCCAGGGCGGGATCGTTGGATGGACTTCACATGTGGACGACATATTGGAGGCGATTGGTCATGCCTGAGACTACACGCGAGCTTCTGACGCTAGGGGGCTGGAAAGAGCTAACTTTCTCTCCATTTCGTGAGGACGTTACGATCCACTGGATCCGCGCTTTCGAAAACGATCAGCCGGGGGTCGCCCTTTTGAAATACGAGGCCGGAGCCTCCGTACCGCGGCATCGACACGAGGGGCTCGAAACCATCCTAGTCCTGGAAGGCACACAATCCGATGAGGCCGGCGACTATGGGCGCGGCAGCTATGTCGTGAATGCGGCTGGGACCGAGCACTCCGTCTGGAGTGACACCGGCTGCGTGGTGCTGATCCAATGGGATCGGCCCGTAAGGATACTGGAAGAGGAAATAGCATGACCGGCGCACCGGCTTTCGACATCGCATCGCTGCACGCATTCTACGCTTTGGGTGGAACGCCCGACACGATCATTGGCCGGGTGTTTGCGCGCCTGGCCGAAGTCAACGATCCGGGCATCTTTCTTCATCTCTCAGATCGCGAGGCGCTGCTTGCCGAGGTGGAAGCGCTGGGGCCGTTTGATGCCGAGGCCAAGCCGCTCTGGGGCATCCCCTTTGCCGTGAAGGACAACATCGATGTCGCCGGCATGCCGACAACGGCTGCCTGCCCTGACTATTCCTATGTAGCGGCTGTTGATGCGACTGTCGTTCGCTTGCTCAAGCAGGCAGGGGCGCTCGTCATCGGCAAGACAAACCTCGACCAGTTCGCAACGGGCCTCGTGGGCGTCCGCTCGCCCTACCCGATCCCTCGCAACGCCATCGACGCCAACCTCGTTCCCGGCGGCTCCAGCTCCGGCTCGGCCGTCGCCACCGCCCAAGGGATCGTCAGTTTCGCGCTCGGAACGGATACGGCCGGCTCCGGCCGTATCCCTGCAGGACTTAACAACATCGTCGGCCTCAAGCCGAGCGTCGGCGCCCTTTCGACAGCGGGGGTCATACCGGCCTGCCGCACGCTCGATTGTGTTTCCATATTTGCCCTTACCGTCGATGATGCATGGCGTGTCTTTGACACCACCGCGCGCTACGACGCGGCGGATACTTACTCGAAGGACATACCCGCATCCGGCTATGGCTCGCTTCCGCCGGTCCTGAGCATCGGGGTTCCTGCAAAGGCAGACCGCCAGTTCTTTGGCGACGCCCGCATGGAGGCATCATACGAGAACGCGCTCGCGATGCTGACGATGCTCGGCCATCGCCTGGTCGAAGTGCCGTTCGGAGATTTCTACAAGGTTGCCAATCTGCTCTACGAAGGCGCCTGGGTGGCGGAACGCTATGCCGCGGTGAAGGCATTCTTCGATGCCAACGAAACGAGCTTCCATGCGGTCACACGCAAGATCTATGGTGGCGCGAAGGCGCTGAGCGCGGCCGATGCCTTCAATGGTCTCTACGCCCTTCAGGCTCTGAAGCAGACAGTGCAGCCGATCATCGACACTGTCGATCTCTTCTGTGTGCCGACGGCCCCGAGCCACTATACGCTGGCCGACCTCGCCGCCGAACCGATCCGCGAGAACTCGCGGCTTGGGACCTATACCAATTTCGTCAATCTGCTCGATATGTGCGGGATCGCCGTGCCGACTGGCAAGCGTGGCGACGGCCTCCCGGCGAGCGTGACCCTTCTGGCACCGTCTGGCCGGGATGGCCTGGCGGCGTCCCTTGCACGAGAGATCCACCAAGCAGCCGGTGTCAGTCTGGGAGCGACAAGCTGGTCTCTGACACCGGCTTTTCCGAAACCGGCGAGAATTGATGAGGATGGGATGATTGATCTCGTTGTCGTCGGTGCGCATCTCTCCGGGATGCAACTAAACGTCCAACTGCGCGACCTCGACGCCGTTTTCTCTCGGCAGGCGCAGACATCGGATGCCTACAGGCTCTATGCCCTTGCCGGCCAGGTGCCAGCCAAGCCGGGGATGATCCGTGTCGAGCCCGGCAAAGGCGGTCGCATCGACGTGGAAGTCTGGCGCTTGACGCCCGCTGCCTTCGGGCAATTCGTGGCGGCAATACCCTCGCCTCTCGGAATCGGCTCAATCAGTCTGTCAGACGGAACTGTGGCTAAGGGCTTCCTTGTCGAGGCCGCAGGGATAACAGGGGCCACCGACATCACCAACTATGGCGGCTGGCGCAACTATGTGGCGGCGGACACCGACCGGAGAGCGCGAAGCGCAGGCTGATCAATCCCGGCAATTGCGGATCGCAGAGCCTGGGAGTTCTCACCCATCTGTTACGGCAGCGCCAACTGCCAAGATAACCGGCTGCGTTGCCACGACGCCAATGCGGCCGCGCTCTGGCTCCATTTCTGAGGTAACCGCGGTCGGTTCAACCGGCAGCAATGATTTTGTGGCCACGGGCGCAGGTAAGCATGGAGGTCAGCAATTGCTGCAGAGCAACAGCGATTGGCACTTGCAATGTTTATAAAATCATCTATCACTAAACATATTGCTAAACATGAGAGTTGAGGAGTTCATGTAGGCATTCTCGCAAATGGGTGAACTTGCGCGGTCGGCGGGGAGCCGGCCTTTGGTTCTGGGAGGAACTTATGCAAAAGAAATCGAAAGCCCTTCTCGGGCTGGCCTCGGCGTTCATCATCTCGTCGGCGCTGCCCAATCTTGCCAAAGCCGACCAATTGACGCTCTGCTGGGCCGCATGGGATCCGGCAAACGCACTGGTCGAACTCTCCAAGGATTTCACCGCCAAGACCGGCACTGAAATGAAGTTCGAGTTCGTACCGTGGACGAGCTATGCAGACCGCTTCCTCAATGAACTGAACTCCCATGGCAAGCTCTGCGACCTGATCATCGGCGACAGCCAGTGGATCGGTGGCTCGGCTGAAAACGGCCACTACGTCAAGCTCAACGACTTCTTCGACAAGGAAGGCATCAAGATGGATGACTTCGTGCCGGCGACGGTCGTCGGCTATTCGGAATGGCCGAAGAATACGCCGAACTATTGGGCGCTGCCCGCCATGGGCGATGTGGTCGGCTGGACCTACCGCAAGGACTGGTTCGAGCGGCCGGAACTGCAGAAGGAATTCAAGGCAAAGTATGGTCACGATCTTGCGGCGCCGAAGACCTACGACGAGCTGAAGCAGATCGCCGAGTTCTTCCAGAAGCGCGAGATCGATGGCAAGACCGTCTACGGCGCCTCGATCTATACGGAGCGCGGCTCCGAAGGCATCACGATGGGCGTGACCAACGTCCTCTATGACTGGGGCTTCCAGTACGACAACCCAGACAAGCCCTACGAGATGGAAGGCTTCGTCAATTCGCCCGATGCGGTCAAGGGACTGGAGTTCTACAAGGCGCTCTATGACTGCTGCACACCGCCCGGCAGCTCCAACGTCTACATGGTTGAATCCGCCGACGCCTTCAAGTCCGGCCAGGTGGCCATGCAGATGAACTTCGCCTTCACATGGCCGGGTCTCTACAAGGATGAGAAAGTCGGTGGCGACAAGATCGGCTTCTTCCCCAACCCGGCGGAAAAGAAACATTTCGCCCAGCTTGGCGGACAGGGTATCTCGGTCGTCTCATACTCCGACAAGAAGGACGCGGCGCTGCAGTACATCAAGTGGTTCGCCCAGCCTGAAGTGCAGGCCAAGTGGTGGCAGCTCGGCGGCTACTCGTGCCTGAAGTCAGTTGTGAACGCCCCGGACTTTGCGTCCAGCCAGCCTTATGCCCAGGCATTCCTGGACTCGATGGCGATCGTCAAGGATTTCTGGGCAGAGCCAAGCTACGCAACCCTCCTGCAGGACATGCAGAAGCGCGTTCATAACTATGTCGTGGCCGGCAACGGCACGGCTCAGGAAGCGCTCGATGGCCTCGTGAAAGACTGGACCGAAGTCTTCAAGGACGACGGCAAGATCTAGTGTCCGGCTGGACGCAAAACATTCTTGCCAGAATGGCGGCCCGGATTGCCAAGACTGCCGGGCCGCCACGTGTCTCACATACGCAAAGACCAGGTGATACCTTGAACATTTCATCCTCCTCCATGGTCGAAAAGGCAGCTGACGCGACTGCGAGGGCGACGCCCACATCGGTCGCACGCCGTGTCCGGGGACTTTCCGACCGAGCGATTGCCTGGCTGTTCATTGCACCGGCCATCATCCTGCTTCTCGCCATCAACATCTTCCCGCTCATCTGGGCGATCTATCTGTCGTTCACGAACTATCGTGCCAACCGCCCGAATGCGCCTGTTCTGAACGTCGGATTTAGCAACTACCAGCGGGTCCTGAACGACCCCGATATCTGGCAGGCCATGCAGACGACGGCGCATTTCGTGTTTTGGACGATCCTGCTGCAGACGGTTATCGGCTTTACGCTCGCCTATCTGATCGACCGCAAGTTTCGTGGCCACGCCTTCTGGACGACGCTCATCCTGATACCGATGATGCTGTCTCCGGCTGTCGTCGGAAATTTCTGGCGCTTTCTCTACGAGCCCCAGATTGGTCTTTTCGCCTACGCGGTTTCGCTCATCACCGGCATTCCGACCGCCGACATCCAGATGCTCGGCAGCGTCACGCTGGCGCCTTGGGCCATCATCATTGTCGATACCTGGATGTGGACGCCGTATGTCATGCTGATCTGCCTCGCTGGCCTGCGCTCCATCCCGGACTACATCTATGAGGCAGCCGAGGTCGACCGCGCCTCCCCCTGGCGGCAATTCTGGTCGATCACCGTGCCGATGGCCCTGCCTTTCATCATGCTCGCCGTACTGTTCCGCGGCATCGAGAACTTCAAGATGTTCGACATGGTTACACTGCTGACGGGGGGCGGCCCGGGTTCGACCACCGAAGTGGCCTCGATCACCTTGAAGCGCACGGCCTTCGAGAGCTGGGCGACAGGGCGGGCCTCTGCCTTCGCCATCATCCTCTTCGTTGCCGTGTTCGGCCTCGCCAACATCTACGTCAAGGCACTCAACAAGGTGAAGCAACGATGAGCTCCGTCACCTCAGCCCATTCCGTCGTCGAACCGAGCCGGGCCAACAAGAGGATCGCCGGCACCATCGTGATCCTTTATGCCCTGATCACCATGATCCCGCTCGTCTGGATCTTCCTGACCAGCATCAAGTCTCCGCCGGACTCCATCAGCTATCCTCCGAAGATCATCTTCACACCGACGCTGGAAGGCTACTGCAACCTCCTGACAACAAGGACGCGGCAGACGCCGGAATACATCGCCTCCCTTCCCGCGCCGACCGGCACCTGCGACGAGGTCACCCGCAAGCGCAACATGGTGATCGCCGGTCCCTCCAATTTCCTTCCGCGCTTTGCCAACTCGCTGGTGATTGCCTTCGGCTCGACATTCCTGGCCGTCTCATTGGGAACGCTGGCCGCCTATGGCTTCTCGCGTTTCAGGGTCCCCCTTGCCGACGACCTGTTGTTCTTCATCCTGTCGACACGCATGATGCCGCCGATCGCCGTCGCCATCCCAATTTATCTCATGTACCGTGAGCTTGGTCTTTCCGACACGTCGCTGGGCATGATCCTGCTTTACACCGCGGTCAACGTCTCTCTTGCAGTCTGGCTCCTGAAGGGCTTCATCGACGAGATCCCACGGGAGTACGAGGAGGCAGCGATGATCGACGGCTACACGCGGCTGCAGGCTTTCTGGAAAGTCGTCCTGCCGCAAGCAACGACCGGTATTGCCGCCACCGCGATCTTCTGTCTGATCTTTGCCTGGAACGAGTATGCCTTTGCGGCACTGCTGACATCGGGCGAAGCGCAGACGGCACCGCCCTTCATACCGACCATTATCGGCGAAGGCGGTCAGGACTGGCCGGCAGTCGCGGCGGGAACAACGATCTTCCTGATCCCGATCCTCGTCTTCACCATTCTCCTGCGCAAGCAGCTCTTGCGTGGCATCACCTTCGGAGCGGTCCGCAAATGACCCACCTCATAGAAACACCGCGCCGCCCATCCCGCCCGAAGCGCCCGTTCCTTCTGCGTCGCGGCCCAATGGAGAATATCGCAACCGCGTTGATTGCCATCGGCTTTCTCATGCTCTTCCAGCCATTCCTGTTGGTGCTCTACACCTACTCGCTGGTGACGCTGCTTGCGGGCACGGCCATGTTCATCATCGTCTCGAAGTTTCCGGAGTGAGCCATGGCGGACATCAGAATAGAAAATCTCCGCAAGCAGTTCGGCAGCTTCGTCGCTGTGCAGGATTCAAGCTTCACCATCCATGACGGCGAATTCCTGGCACTGCTCGGACCATCCGGCTGCGGCAAGACGACGACGCTGCGCATGATCGCCGGTCTGGAACTGCCGACCAGCGGCAAGATCTATCTTGACGGCGAAGACGTCACCTTCAACCGCGCCAGCGCGCGCGACATCGCCTTCGTCTTCCAGCTCTTTGCGCTCTATCCGCATATGAACGTGCGCAAGAACATCGGCTTTCCGCTGCTGTCGCAAGGCATGCCGAAGGCCGAGATCCGCCAGCGCGTCGAGGAAACCGCCCGGCTGCTGCAGATCGATCATATCCTTGACCGATCGGTCTCCGGACTTGCCGGCGGTGACCGGCAGCGTGTGGCGCTCGGTCGCGCCATCGTGCGGCGTCCCAAATGCTTCCTGATGGACGAACCGCTGGGGACGCTCGACGCGGAATTTCGCGAGGTCATGGTTCACGAACTTCGTGAACTGCACAACCGCATTCAAGCGACGACTGTGTACGTCACCCATGACCAGCATGAGGCGATGGCGATGGCCGACAAGATTGCCGTCATGAACCATGGGGTGATCGAGCAATTCGGTACGCCCCAGGAAATCTACAGCAAGCCCGCCACCATGTATGTCGCCGATTTCATCGGCTCGCCGTCGATGAATTTCATGCGCTTCACCTCGGGTCTGCAGACCGGCGCTCGGTCCGTCTCGCTTGATGGGGTCGATGTCGCCATTCCCGAGGTGCACCAGGACCTGGCCGAGGCCGAATTGGCACTCGGGGTTAGGCCTGAGCATATTCGCCTGAGCGATACGTCGCCCTTGAGGGGAGCGGTCTACGGCAGCGAATATCTCGGGACCAATCAGGTCGTGACGATCGAGACGTCGAGCGGCGTCATCAAGGCGCGAGTTCCGGCAAACCGCAACTTCCGGATCGGCGAGACGGTCGGTCTTGACTTCAATTCGGCCAAGCTCGCGCTGTTTGACTGCCAGTCGGGCCGCGCCATTGCTTCGGCACTCTACTCGGAGGCCGAGCATGTCTGATATCGTTCTCAAGGGCCTCGACAAGCGCTTCGGCGATACGCAGGCTCTGTCTGATCTCAACCTTTCCATCCGCGATGGCGAGTTCGTCGTCCTGCTTGGGCCGACCGGTGCCGGCAAGACGACGACGCTGCGCCTCATTGCCGGCCTGGAACGGCCCGATAGCGGTCGCATCGAGATCAATGGTCGCAACGTCTCGGGCGAAGCGCCCGCCGAGCGCGACGTTGCCTTCGTCTTCCAGCAATATTCGCTCTATCCGCACATGACGGTTTACGACAACCTCGCCTTCCCGCTGCGAGCGCCTGTGCGCAAGCTAGGGGCTGAAGAGATCGACCGTCGCGTGCGCGAAATTGCGCGTATGGTCCGGATCGACCACAAGCTTGAGAACCGTTCGACGCGTCTGTCGGGCGGCGAAATGCAGCGTGTCGCGATCGGCCGGGCGTTGGTACGAAGGCCCGCCATCTACCTGATGGACGAACCCCTCTCGTCGCTCGATGCGAAGCTGCGTGCCGAACTGCGCCTGGAACTCAAACGGATCCAGAAGGAACTCGGTTCTACCTTGCTTTACGTGACCCACGACCAGGTCGAAGCCATGACGATGGCGGATCGGATCGGCATTGTTGCTGGAGGCAGGCTGTTGCAGGTCGGAACGCCGCGTGAAATCTACGGCAATCCCACCAGCCTCGATGTCGCTGCCCGGCTTGGCCAACCGCATATCAACCTGCTGCCTGCCGATCTCCTGCCAGGCGCCAATCCGCCGCCAGGTACCAGGACGATCGGTGCGCGAACCGAGCATCTCGATATCATGGTCGAAACGAATGCCAACGCCGAAATCGACTGGATCGAGCACCTTGGCGACCAGAACCACCTTCACATCCGGGTTCGCGACCACAAGCTCGTCACACTTGCCGATCCATATCTCGCAATCCGGCCGGGTGATCGAATCAGCCTCACGTTACGCGATCCGCTCTATTTCGACGCCAGCGGCCAGCGTCTGGGCTAGAATTGAACGATACAAAACACACTGCATAGAAGACGGGTCTCTCTCCATGAAACATTTCTTCAATCGCCGGGAAACCATTGTTACCGAAGCCCTCGATGGTCTGCTCCTGACAAGCAGTGCCGGTCGGCTTGCCCGTCTCGATAGCTTCCCCGACATCAAGGTGATCCTGCGCGCGGATTGGGATAAATCGAACGTCGCGATCATCTCCGGCGGCGGCGCGGGTCACGAGCCCTCGCATGCCGGCTTCGTCGGCAAGGGCATGCTGACAGCGGCTGTATCGGGCGAGATCTTTGCTTCGCCGAGCGTCGATGCCGTGCTGACGGCCATCCGTGCGGTAACGGGCCCCAAGGGCGCCCTGCTGATCGTCAAGAACTATACGGGCGACCGGCTCAACTTTGGCCTCGCTGCCGAAAAGGCCCGTGCCGAAGGCTTCGATGTCGAGATGGTGATCGTTGCCGACGATATTGCCATCCCCGGAATCAACCAGCCCCGCGGCGTTGCCGGTACCTTGTTTGTGCATAAGATCGCCGGCTACCACGCCGAAGCAGGAGCCGGCCTGAAGACGGTCGCCGCACAAGCGGCTGCCGCAGCCCGAGATATCGTTTCACTCGGCATGTCGTTTTCGACCTGCAGCGTTCCCGGTCAGGCACATGAGGATCGGCTCGGCGCCAATGAAGGGGAGCTTGGCCTCGGCATCCATGGCGAGCCCGGTGTCGAGCGGATCGCCTTGCAACCGGTTGTCGACCTTGTCGCGACGATGACCGAGCGACTGGCCGCAAGACTGGATGGTGCGCACGACCACGCACTGTTGATCAACAACCTTGGCGCCGTGCCGCCGCTTGAGATGGGCGTCATTGCCAATGCCGTGTTGTCCTCGCCGGTCACCGGCCGTGTGCGCCTGATCGTCGGACCGGCACCGATGATGACCGCGCTCAACATGAACGGTTTTTCGCTTTCGCTCATTCGGCTGGACGCTGCTCGCGAAGCCGCGCTGAAGGCCGCAGTCGGGCCGCATGCCTGGCCACCCGTCGCCGAACGGCACGAGATCGCCATCGTTCCCGCCCCGGATAAGATATCTGGCCGGGACGAAGTGGCCCCGGCCAGCGATGACAGCAGGAGCCGTCTGCTCTTGACGGCGATTTGCGAACACCTGATTTCGCTCGAGAGCGAGTTGAACCGCCTCGATGGCCGCGTCGGTGATGGCGATACCGGGTCCACCGTGGCAGCAGGGGCGCGTAGCGTTCTTTCCCGCATCGACACGCTGCCGCTGAAGGATGCTGGCGCCACCATGGCCTCGATCGGTGAGATCCTGAGCACGAGCATGGGCGGCTCCAGTGGTGTACTGCTCTCGATCTTTTTTACCGCCGCCTCCAAGGCCATGGCGGAAAAGGCTGATATAGCCGCTGCCCTGCTTGCCGGGCTCGATCGGATGACGTTCTATGGAGGCGCCGGCATCGGCGATCGTACCATGGTCGACGCGCTGGCGCCGGCACTCGCGGCCCTGGCATCAGGTGATGTCGCGGCCGCGGCGAAGGCTGCGGCTACCGGTGCTCAATCGACAAAGGCGATGCTTAAGGCGAAGGCCGGCCGCGCCTCCTATGTCGGTGAGAAGGATCTGGAGGGAGTGCCGGATCCGGGGGCTGTCGCTACGGCGGGCGTGTTCGAAGTCGTTGCAGCGCTGGCATGAATTGGCGATTGGAGGATATCGGATGCAGTCAGAACCGGTTCTTCTGACGGGACTGATCGAGACTTGCCGGGCAACGATTGCGGCAAACAGCGAACATCTCTGCGCGCTTGATCGGGCGATTGGGGACGGTGACCACGGAACGAATATGCGCCGTGGCTGCGACGCAGTCAGCGCCGAGGAAGCCTCTGTTGCAACTCTTCCCTTGCCCGACGCGCTTGAAAAGATCGGACTGACGCTCGTTATGAACATCGGTGGAGCGGCCGGCCCTCTCTATGGCACACTGCTCATGGAGATGGGTCGCGAGCTCCGTGCATTGCACCAGAACCAAGATTTTCCAGCGGTACTGATGCAAGCAATTGATGCGGTCGCCCGTCGTGGCCGCTCGCATGCCGGGGACAAAACCCTTCTCGATGTTCTCTATCCGGTTCAGGACGCACTTGCGCATCGTTCGTCTTTGACGGACATCGCACGTCAAGCCGAGGTTGCTGCCGAGCGGACGTCTGCGATGAGGGCGATGCGCGGACGGGCTTCCTATCTCGGGGACCGGTCAATCGGCCATGTCGATCCGGGCGCTTCAAGCTGTGCGCTTCTGACAACCGCGATCTGCCGCTATCTCGAGGAGCACCGCAGCGCATGAATGCGAAGACGCCAAACGTCGGAATTGTAATTGTCTCCCACTCGCCGCTGATTGCGCGTGGCACCGCCGATATGGTGCGGCAAATGGTGGGCGACAGCGTGCCGCTGGCCTGGTCCGGTGGCAACAGTCACGGCGAGTTGGGAACGGATGCCGGCGGAATTCTCAAAGCCATCGAAGAGGCCTGGTCGGACGCCGGCGTAGCCGTCTTCGTCGATCTGGGTGGAGCTGAAACCAATAGCGAAATGGCAATCGAAATGCTCGGCTCGCCCCGGTCCAAGCGGGTATCGATCTGCAACGCCCCTATCGTTGAAGGAGCCGTTATCGCCGCTGCCGAGGCCTCCGGTGGCGCATCACTGACCAAGGTGGTCGCAACGGCAGAGGAGCTCTCACCCTGATGAGCAGTGGATTGCGCATAGGAACCCATGAGGCCGGGCAGGTCCATGCCAGTTGCCAGACGGAGGTCGAGGTCAAGCATGGCGTCGGACTGCATGCCCGGCCTTCGGTGACGTTCACGCGCCTGGCAAAGTCGTTCCCCTGCTCCATCGAGGTCGCTGTCAATGGCAGCGACGTCTGGCTGAACGGCAAGAGCATCATCAAGATCATGGGCGCCAAGATCCGCAAGGGCTCGGTGCTTAAGATTCGCGCCGACGGAATCCTCGCCGAAGAAGCGATCCGGGCATTGAAGGGCCTCGTCGAGCGCAATTTCGATGAGGAAAAGAAGCATGGCCGCCCCGCTTAAATTGAAAGGCACGAGCGCGGCGCCAGGTGTTGCCAGCGGACCGGCCTTCGTCACCGAGCCAATGGCCCCTGCCCCGTCACCGCCATCAAGCATCTCCGGCCATGCCGAACTCGCCAGCGCGATCGACACCGCCATCCGCGAACTGCAGGACCTTGGCACCGGGGCAGACCCCGAGGGCGGCGACATCGTCGAGTTTCAGATTGAGGTGCTCCGCGATCCAACGCTGACCGAGATGGCCGGCGCGCGTATCGATGCGGGTGAAAATGTAGCTTTCGCCTGGATCGGAACGCTCGATGGATACATCCGGGAACTGGAATGCTCGGAAGAAGATCAACTAAGGGCGCGTGCCGTCGATATTCTGGACATCAAGAACCGCGTCCTCTCCGTACTCACTGGAACGCCGGTCGACGACTTTCCAGCCGGATCCATCTATGTCGGAAAGGACATGGAACCCAGCCGCTTCCTCGCCCATGACTGGTCGGCAGGCGGCGGTATCGTTCTTTTTGCAGGGAGTGCCGTCGGCCATGTGGCCCTGCTTGCCAAATCCCGGTCCGTCCCGATGGTGATTGGTACCGGCCGCTTCGCGACGGAGGGAGGGCAACACATGGGAGTCGACGGCGATTCAGGTGTTGTCATTTTGCAGGCAGCCAAGGACCATGCGACGTCGACGCAAGTCAGCCGTCCGCCAACAAGCACCGCACCGCCACTCGACAGCGGAATCCTGCATACCGCGGACGGAGCGCAGGTCCTCTTGTCGATCAATGTCAATGCTCCCGACGAAATCGATGCGATCCCGGTCGCGACAACCGCCGGAATAGGGTTGGTGCGCTCGGAGTTCGCGGTGACGTCGCTCGGTGATGCCGCAAACGAAGAAAAGCAATTTGAGATCTATCGCCGCCTCCTGAATTGGGCTGATGGCCGGTCCGTGACAATCCGTATGCTGGACATCGGCGGCGACAAGCCGCTCTCCGGCCTCACGGAAATGTCCTCTTTGCGCGGCATTCGTCTTCTTCTAGCCCGGCCCGAAATTGCGCGTGTGCAAGCTCGCTCGCTTTTGCGCGCGGCGGTCTTCGGCAATCTTCGCATCATGCTGCCAATGGTGACTTTTCCATCTGATGTCGACGATATCAGGCAGATCTATCGCGAAGAATCCAGCCTCCTCGCAAGCCGGGGTGTGCCGCACCGCATTCCCCCGATTGGCATGATGGTGGAGGTCCCGGCGGCGGCTCTCATGCTCGATCAATTCGAAAACGCAGACTTCTTTTCGTTTGGCACGAATGACCTTTCGCAATACCTCGTCGCTTCCGCACGCGAGCAGGCCGACTTTGCTCGATATCAAGCCCGCGCAGTGCCCGCAGTGCTGCGCCTGGTCGCACAGGCGGTCAAGCTTGCCGGCGGCAAACCAGTCAGCATTTGCGGAGACATGGCCGGCGATCCATCCCGTATCTCTGATCTTCTCGCCGTCGGTCTGCGGCATTTTTCCGTGGCGCCAGATCGGCTTCCCACGATAAGATCGGCCATAGTCGGCCTGAATGCCGATGGGACAAGGGCAGCCGGAGAATAGGGATGGCGCGCGAAGACACCGAAGACGCCACTATCGCCTATAAGAACATTCTGGCGCAGATCATCGAAAACCGGCCTTCGGGAACCCGTCAGCGGCTGGCGACGGAACTCGGCAAGCATCGAAGCTTCGTCACCCAGATAACCAGCCCCATTTATGCGACGCCTCTTCCGGCCCGTCATCTTGCGACGATCTTCCGGGTTTGCCATTTCAGCGCCGCCGAACAGGAACGCTTTCTCGACGCTTATCAGACCGCCCATCCCGGCAAACTGCCGGAATTTGGCGCCTCGGAAAAGTTGCGTCACCTTTCCATCATGGTGCCTGACTTCGGTGACGAACGACGCAACCGGCTGCTTGAAGAGGCCATCACCGACTTGGTGCAAAAGATCGCTGCAATTTCGGGATCGCCGGATTGAACGGACCATTGCGCGCGACGAGACGCTAGATGATCATCGCCTTGGGAGGGGCTTGATGAAGAAATTCATGAATACAGCGGAAACAATGGTCGCCGAAAGCCTCGACGGATTTGTGCGCGCCCATGAGGACTTCGTTGTGTTCGGCGCTGATCGCAGATTTGTCCGACGTCGTCACCTCGTTCCGGGCAAGGTGGCAATCATCTCCGGCGGTGGCGCGGGTCACGAACCAATGCATATTGGCTTCGTCGGCCGCGGCATGCTCGATGCGGCATGTGTCGGGCATATCTTCACCTCTCCTACTCCGGACCAGATCGTTGGCGCGATCGAGGAAACGGATACCGGGGCTGGCTGCCTGCTCGTGGTGAAAAACTACGACGGCGATGTCATGAATTTCGAAATGGCGGCAGAGATGGCATCGAGCCGCCACAAGATTGAAATGGTGATCGTGAGCGACGACGTCGAAACGGCGCGGACGCGGGACGGGCGCGGCCGACGCGGTGTTGCCGGTACCGTGATCGTTGAGAGACTTCTCGGCGCTGCAGCCGAAAAGGGAATGGCGCTCGCCGAACTGAAAGCCCTTGCCGGTGATCTTTCGCCCCGCATCAGATCGATGGGTGTCGCATTGACTGGCGTAACGGTTCCTCACACGCAGCGATCAACCTTTGCGCTCGGCCCGGGTGAGATAGAAATGGGCGTTGGCATTCACGGGGAACCAGGCCACGAGAGAGAGCCCTTTTCCAACGCAGATGCCATCATCACGCATCTGAGCGAAACAGTCTTCAACGAAGTCGCCCCGGTTGCGGATAAGGCATTGCTTTTCGTGAATGGACTTGGCGGCACGCCACCGGCCGAACTCTATCTCGCCTACAATACTGCCCACCGCTTCATGACGGATCATGACCTGAGGATCGTACGCTCGCTGGTCGGCACTTACGCCACCTCCCTCGACATGCAGGGCCTTTCCGTCACGCTCGCCATCCTCAGGGAGGACGAACTCCTCCTCTGGGATTCGCCCGTTGCGACGGCGGCATTGCGCTGGGGGTGCTAGGGCGGTCACCTATCGCAAGCGCGAACCGGCCCTGCGGCTACCCATGCAAACAATGGCATGCGGTGACAGGAGCGAGCTTGGGTCCCACCAAACGCGTCTAAATTTAGCGTCATCCAGAACCTCAGGACATCATCGTGAGACACGGAACCACAGAATTTTCCGGCGTTAGGTAGCAAAGACCACCAAAAGCAGCTTAGGCATCTGATTTACTACAGAAATTACCGACGTTATGGAGCAAGTGCCACATGCGCCAGGCGGCGCGTTGGAAGCGGCAATGCGCCCACGCTGTCGCCTCTACCGACGCGGTCTTACCAGTGTTTCTGGGGTTATCAGATGCAGCCGCTCGTCTTCTTCCGCCAAACTCTCGACATCGCTTGAAAAACCACTTCTACTGAAAAACAGGTAGTGCTTGCCCGTCGCTCCTTCCCCGTAAGTCGTTTTCTCGGATCGCTCACGCAACAATCGGACGTGGCCAAGGTCGATCACGCGCGATCGCCATTTGCATTCGCCATAGAAAAATGCACCATCCAACAATCGCCCCGCGACATCGATGTCGAAATCGGCGTGACCCCAAATCTGGCCAACCTCCTGCGTCGGAACCGCAAGGACCTCCTGCAGATGAAGCCTTGCAAATTGAAGGGTGATCGGTTCGAACGCAATTGCCATATATTCGGAGAACCGAGGCTCCACGACGCGGTCGTAAACCTCCTCGCCAAACCCGCTGCTGATCGCGCTCAGGCTTGGTCGCACGAAACGATGCCAGAACGACATCAGGCTGTCTGCAACGCGATAGCGGCGGTTTCGGCCCTTTTCGTCGGCATCCAGCGATTTCGAATTATCGATCAAATCAAGCGCGAGCAGTTTTGCCAGGTACGGTCCAATACCGTCTGCTTTGACACCCAGTCGGCTTGCGATCGCCGACTTAGTGTTGCAACCGTCAGATATAGCCGCAACCACGCTTGAGTAAAAGGACGGCTCTCTGAGTTCGGTCTGCAGCAGCGTGTTCGGTTCGTCGATCAGGGTGCCTGTCTCTGTGAGCAAGAGTTTGATGACGTTATTGCGGAGCGGTTCCTGAGCGTCGCAAAGCTGAAGATAGTAGGGAATGCCGCCGAAAATCGCATAGGTTCTGATAATGTCGTCGGCCGTGTACTCCGGGAAAAACTTGGCGACGTCGACAAGGGGCAAGGCCTTCATGTCGATCGACAGGGTTTTTCGCCCGTAAAGCGGGTTCCGTTCCGCCAACAGGTCTTCCATTTGAGAAATGGCAGAGCCGCAAAGGATCAGTTTCATCGCCCCATCTGCAAGTGCGCCGGAATCCCAGAATTTCTGCACGATCGATGGCAGTGCTGGCTCGTTATCAAGCAGATAGGGAAATTCGTCGATCGTGACGATCAATCCCGGATGCTCGCCGGCACGCTCGGCAACATAGTGCAGTACCCCCTCCCAGCTTGACAGGGCTTCGAGCTGCGGCTTTGATCCGATTGCCTTTCCGACATCGGATTTGAACTGTTCCAGGTTCAAAAGTGATGAGACGCGGGTCGCCTGAAAGTAGATTTCTGGGCGGTTCTTGGCGGCCTCCCGAAGGAACCGCGATTTGCCGATCCGCCGTCGGCCAAATACGATGATGAGGGAAGGTCGTTGCGAATCCAATTCGATCCGCACCAGCTTGAGTTCACGTTCGCGCCCGAGAAACTGCATATGCCTGCCTACGGTAATTATAATTACCGTAATCGCGATTACCTTAATCGTGTTTACCTTATTGACGATCAGTTTGTCAAGTTCTGCGCGCTACAGGCTCTCCAAACCGTGCCAGATTGTCGATTTTTCCTCAGACAACAGGGCAAGCCTATCCCTTTGAAACCCGGCTGTTGATCTCTCGTGGGCAGAAAGAGTTCCGACAGTCTCTTACTGCACCCGAACGTTGCTTCGGTCGAAGAAGTGCAGTCTCTCTGCCTTGGCGGCAATCCGCACCGGGGCGTCGATCTCTATTCTTGATCGGCCCGCGACACGAAAGACAACATTGTCGCCGGTTGGCAGCGTTGCGTGAACGTAGCTTTCAGCGCCGATCAGCTCGACAGCGGCGACGCGAGCATCGGTGGTTAGGGCTGCGGGTGCTGCGCCTTCCACCAGATAGAAATCCTCTGGGCGGATGCCGATGGTGGCGGTCTCGGCTGGAAGAAGGTCCGGGTTGCTCAATGTCAGGCTCGGATTGTCGGTCGAAAACAGGTTCATCGCCGGCGAGCCGATGAAGGTCGCGACGAAGGTTGTTGCGGGTTTCTCATAGAGCTCGATCGGTGTGCCGACCTGCTCGATCAGGCCGCCGTTCAGGACGACAAGCCGGTCGGCGAGGGTCATAGCCTCCATCTGGTCATGCGTGACGTAAACGCTGGTGGTTGCAAGTGACCGCTGAAGGCGCTTGATCTCGACCCGCATCTGTACGCGCAGCTTGGCGTCGAGGTTGGAGAGC
The DNA here is from genome assembly GCF_000377185.1 of Rhizobium sp. 42MFCr.1. NCBI lineage: Bacteria > Pseudomonadati > Pseudomonadota > Alphaproteobacteria > Hyphomicrobiales > Rhizobiaceae > Rhizobium > Rhizobium sp. 42MFCr.1. Next base: position 203,132 of record NZ_KB897820.1, on the reverse strand, counting down.
GGCTCGTCGAAGAGAAAGGCGGCGGGCTCGCGCACGATCGCCCTGCCCATCGCCACACGCTGGCGCTGGCCGCCTGAAAGCTGGCGCGGCTTGCGCTCAAGGTAGGGCTCGATCTCGAGCGAAGCAGCCGCCTTGGCAATGCGCCTGTCGATCTCGTCCTTGGGTGTGTTGCGGTTCTTCAAGCCATAGGCGAGGTTCTGGCGTACCGTCATATGCGGATAGAGCGCATAATTCTGGAAGACCATGGCGATGTCCCGCTCGGAGGGCTCCAGCTCGTTGACCCTACGCCCGCCGATCCCGATCTCGCCGGCAGTGATACCCTCCAGCCCGGCGATCATACGCAGCAGCGTGGACTTGCCGCAGCCGGAGGGGCCGACGAGGACGAGGAGTTCGCCGTCGGCGATGTCGAGCGACACGCCCTTGATCACGTCGATGCCGCCGCCATAGGACTTGCGGACGTCGTTAAGCTTGATTTCGGCCATTATTTCTCCGTTTCCACCAGACCTTTGACAAACCAGCGCTGCATGAGCACGACGACGAGGACTGGCGGGATGATTGCCAGGATCGCCGTCACCATCACGAAGTTCCACGGGGTCGCCGCATCAGCAAAATCCACCATCTTGCGCAAGCCGATGATGATCGTCGTCATGCGCGCGTCGTTGGTCACGAGCAGCGGCCAAAGATATTGTGTCCAGCCGTAGATGAAGAGGATGACGAAAAGCGCGGCGATATTGGTGCGCGATAGCGGCAGCAGGATATCGCGCATGAAGCGGAAGGGACCGGCGCTATCGATACGTGCCGCCTCGACCAGCTCGCCCGGGATCGTCAGGAAGAACTGCCGGAACAGGAAAGTCGCCGTCGCTGACGCCATCAGCGGCAGCGTCAGACCGGCATAGGTGTCGATCATGCCGAGATCGACGATCACCTTGTAGGTCGGCAGGATACGGACTTCGACCGGCAGCATCAGCGTGATGAAGATCATCCAGAAGAAACCCATGCGGAAGGGAAAACGGAAGAAGACGATCGCGAAAGCCGACAGGAAGGAAATCGCGATCTTGCCGACCGCGATGACGAAGGAAACGACGAAGGTGTTCCAGAGCATCCGCTCGAGACTTACACCGACGGTGCGTTCGACTCCACCGAAGAGCGCTTCGCCGTAATTTCCGGACAGGTGCGCACCCGGCAGCAGCGAGATCGGCGGTCGCAGGATCTCCGCCGAGCTCATCGTCGAGGCGACGAAGGTGTAGTAGATCGGAAAGGCGACGATGACGATGCCGAGGATCAGCATCAGGTGGCCGAGAAGCGTGGCCAGGGGACGTTTTTCGATCATCAGCCTGCCTCACCCATAATGAACGCGGCGTTCCACGAAGCGGAACTGGAAGGCGGTCAAGGCAATCACGATTGCCATCAGGATGACCGATTGTGCCGCCGAGGAGCCGAGGTTGAGATTGACGAAGCCATCGTTGAAGACCTTGTAGACCAGCGTTTCGGTCGCCCGTGCCGGACCGCCTCCGGTAACCGCGTGGATGATGCCGAAAGTGTCGAAGAAGGCGTAAACGGTATTGACCACAAGCAGGAAGAAGGTGGTCGGCGCCAAGAGCGGGAAGACGATCGTCCAGAAGCGCCGGCTGCCGCGCGCACCGTCGATCGCCGCCGCCTCGATCAGCGATTTCGGGATTGCCTGCAGCCCGGCGACGAAAAAGAGGAAATTATAGCTGATCTGCTTCCAGGCGGCTGCGACAATCACCAGCAGCATGGCCTGGTTGCCGTTCAGCAGTGGATCCCAGCCGAAGCCGTTCCGGCGCAGCAGATAGGCAAAGGTGCCCATGGCGGGATTGAACATGAAGAGCCAGAGCATGCCGGCAACGGCGGGCGCGACGGCATAGGGCCAGATCAGCAGCGTCCGATACAAGCCCTGCCCGCGCACCACCTTGTCGGCGGCGGTCGCAAGCGCCAGCGCCAGGACCATGGACAGCAACGCCGTCGCGATGCTGAAGACAACAGTTACCTGCAGCGAGTTCAGATAGTTCTCGTCAGAGAGAACCGCCCGGAAATTGGCGAGGCCGACAAAACCGCTCTTGAGTCCGAAGGGATCCTCGCGCTGCGTCGACTGGTAGAGCGCCTGGCTTGCCGGCCAGAAGAAGAAGACCACGGTAAGCACGATCTGAGGCGCGACCAGGAGATAGGGAAGGATCTTGTTTGGAAAAACAACACGCTGCAAATGAGGCTCCTGACAAACGGTAGTAACCGCCCGCGGCTTCGACCACGGGCGGCAGGTGGCGTCTGTTAGTTGCCCAGGGCTTGCTGGATCGCCGCATTGCCTCGCTCGACCGCCTTGTCAAGCGCCGCTTTGGCGTCCTGCTTGCCGGCGAGCATCGCCTCGAATTCCTCGTTCATGATGTCGCGGACCTGAGGCAGGTTGACGAGACGAACGCCCTTGGAATTTTCGGTGGGCGCCTTGCCCATCATCTGCAGGATCGGCGTTTCGCGAGCAGGGTTCTTGTCATAGAAGCCGGACTTCTTCGTGTCCTCGTAGGCCGCCATGGTGACCGGCATGTAGCCCGAAACCTGATGCAGTCGCGCCTGGATCTTGGTCTGGGAGAGGAAATGGAAGAACTCGGCGATGCCCTTGTATTCCGCATCCGACTTGCCGGCGAAGACCCAGAGGCTCGCGCCGCCGGGGATCGTATTCTGCGGCCGCCCTTCGCCATCATAATAGGGCAGTTGACCGATGCCGTAGTTCATCCCCGACTTGACGATGTCGCCGAGGCCACCCGAGGATTCCGTCATGATGGCGCATTCGCCGGAGGTGAAGAGTTGCTTTGCCTCCGAGGTCCTGCCGCCGTATCGGAAGGTGCCGTCCTTGGCGAGATCGGCGATCGCCTGGAAATGCTGGACGAACAGTGGCGAGTTGAATTCGAGCTTCACATCCGTGCCGCCAAGCCCGTTTTCGTTGGTGCCGTAGGCGACGTTGTTCCAGGCGGCAAAGTTTTCCGTCTGGATCCAGGTCAGCCACGTCGATGTTAGGCCGCAGGGGGCTGCGCCACTCGCCTTGATCTTCTTGGCTGCCTCGAAGACATCAGGCCAGGTTTTCGGCGGCGTCTCCGGATCGAGGCCGGCCTTCTTGAAGACATCCTTGTTGTAGTAAAGGATCGGCGAAGAGGAGTTGTAGGGGAAGGACAGCATCGTGCCGTCCGGCTTCGAGTAATAGGCGACGATGCCGGGCAGATATTCAGACTTGTCGAACTTGTAGCCGCCCTTCTCCAGCACCTGGGCAGCCGGCATGACGGCGCCCTCTGCTCCCATCATGACGCCGCTGCCGGCGTCAAAGACCTGCAGGATTGCCGGTGGCTGCTTGGCGCGGAAGGCGGCGATGCCGGCGTTCAGGGCTTCCGGATAGGTGCCCTTGAACACCGGGACGATCTTGTACTCGCTCTGGCTCTCGTTGAACTCCTTGGACAGCTTTTCGACGACCTCGTTATTGGCGCCTGCCATGGCATGCCACCATTGCAGTTCGGTCACCGCAAAGGCGTGCTGGGCACCGGCCGAAAGGGCCGCGGCTGCGACGGAAACGAAAAGTAGACGTTTGGACATAATTCCTCCCTGTGGTTTTGGCGATCGTCTGCGACCTTTTCCGGACGATCCTCCTCGATCGTTCCGGAAATCCTCTTCTGTCTTTTCCCGAAAGCGGCGAACTCCCGATGCAAAGCTGTGCAATCGAAGAGAACTAGGACGCTTTCGCAATCTGTCGAGCACCGGAGCGAAGATCGCCTCAAAGGCCGGCGATACTCCTCAAATCCTCGATCGCGCCTGGCGCGGCGGCAAGCACCGGCGCGCCTTTCGTGAGCGTCTCGCCCTGTGTCGGGAAGGGGTGGTACCAGCCGCCCGCTTCTTTCACGAGGCAATAGCCGGCCATGCAGTCCCAGGCATGCATGTAGGGCTCGTAATAGCCAACCAGCCGGCCCGCCGCGACATAGGCGAGCATCAGCGCGCCGGAGCCGTTGCGGATGAAATTTCCGCCGGCGTCCAGCAGGCTTTCGACCATCTTCCCGACGAAAGCCGGCGAGACGTAGTTGTTGGCACCGATTCCCGTCACCGCGTTGCGAATGTTGCGCGAGGGGTCGAGCGTCAGCGTCTTGCCATTGAGCGTCGCACCCATGCCAAGTGCTGCGGTATAGAGTTCGCCGTGGCAGGGCGCGGAAATGACGCCAAGCACGGGAACGTCGCCGTGCAGAAGGCCGATCGAAACACACCAGTTCGGCATGCCGTTGACGAATGGGCTTGTGCCGTCAATCGGATCGACAACCCAGGTGAAGCCCGAGGAGCCATGTTCGAGCCCATACTCCTCGCCGAGGACACCGTCGCCCGGATAGGCTTCATGAAAGCGGGCGCGGATCAGGTTCTCGACTTCGCGATCGGCGATCGAAACGACGTCCTGAGGGTCGCGCTTGGTCTCGATGACGAGGGTTTCGCGCTTCCTGAAATAATCGAGCGCCACTTCGCCTGCCTCACGGGCAACCGCCTCAGCAAGCGCGAGACGGGCTTCGAGACCGGAGATGACATGCGACGTCATGAACTAATATCCTTCTTGTCAAAGCGGGTTTGGAGTCAACCGATAATGGCGATGCCACGGCTCTTGAAGCCGATCGTCACTTCCGTTCGCGGCGCGAGCGCCTGTTCGACAGCCGGGTCGACGACGAAAAGCGTACCGTTGCTCGTCTTGACCTCGTATTCGACACGGTCGCCAAGATAGGCGGCATGGGTGATCTCGCCATTGAACGATCCATCGGAGGTACGCGGCGCAAGGGTGATGGCGTTCGGACGAATGGCGAGCTGCGCCGGTCCGGTGCGGATGTTGCGGCCAGCAACCCGATGCTGCAGCCCCTCGACGCTGATCGTCGCGCTGTCGCCCTCGACGCCGACGATGTCGCAGGGCAGCACGTTGGCCTCTCCCATGAAGTCGGCGATGAAGGCGGAGGCCGGCGCGTCATAGAGGTCGCACGGCGCACCTGCCTGTGCGATCTGGCCATCCTTCATGACAATGATGCGGTCGGAAACGGCAAGGGCTTCGTCCTGGTCATGCGTGACATAGACCGCGGTGAAGCCGAGACGCTGCTGAAGATCGCGGATCTCCGTGCGCACCCGCCGCCGGAGGCGGGCGTCGAGATTGGAAAGCGGCTCGTCGAGCAGCAGGACCTGTGGCTCCAGCACCAGGGCGCGGGCGACGGCGACACGCTGTTGCTGGCCACCGGAAAGCTCGGCCGGCAGGCGCTGGCCCATGCCGGCGAGACCAACCAGCTTCAGCCCCTCCTCCGCCCGCTCGCGGGCCTCCTTGCGGCGAATGCGGGAGGACTCGAGGCCATAGGCGACATTATCGAGCGCCGTCATGTGCGGAAACAGCGCGTAGGACTGGAACACCATCGAGACGTCGCGCTCGTTAGCCGGAAGGGCCGTGACATCCTTGCCGCCGATCAGGATCCGGCCGGCCGAGGGATGTTCCAGTCCGGCCAGCATGCGCAGCGTCGTCGTCTTGCCGCAGCCCGATGGACCGAGCAGCGTGACGAGCGTACCCGGCTCGATGGTCAGCGAAAGATCGGGGATCGCTGTGAAGGCACCGAAGGTCTTGCGGACATTTTCGAAGACGACGGAACCGGCGGCGGTGTTGCTCATGCGGTTTTCTCCTGACCAAGAGGCGCGGAAGCGGCTTTACCGGCAAGCGCGACGCGGTTTTCGCGCCGCAGCCGGCGCTCGCCGACGAGAAGCTGGAAGCCGGCGATGATGACGATCATCACCAGGATAAGCGCCGAGGAATAGGCGATCGCCACGCCGTATTCGCCGTTCTCGACAAGGCCGACAATATAGGCGGTGGACATGTTGTACTTCGCGCTGACCAGAAAGATGACCGCGCTGATCGAAGTGATGGCACGGACGAAGGAATAGACGAGTGCTGCGGTGATTGCTGGCCGAAGCAGCGGCAGGATGACCCTGCGGATGGTGCGGAAGCTGTCGGCGCGCAGTGTCAGCGACGCCTCGTCGAGGCTCTTGTCGAGCTGGCTCATGGCCGCCACGCCCCCGCGCACGCCGACCGGCATGTTGCGGAAGACGAAGCAGGCGACGAGGATCAGCGCCGTGCCGGTCATTTCGAGCGGCGGCAAGTTGAAGGCCATGATGTAGCTGATGCCGATAACGGTGCCGGGAATGGCAAAGCTCATCATCAGCGCAAATTCGAAGAGGTTGCGGCCGACGAACCGCTGACGAACGATCAGATAGGCAGTCAAGAGGCCGACGGCTGCTGTCAGCGGCGCGGAAATCAGGGCGATCTCCATTGTCGTCCAGAAGGAGTTCCAGGCGACGCCCGTCCAGGCAATGCCGCCATCGTCGCGCCAGCCAATCGAGAAGGCCTTCACGTAGTGCTCGACGGTAAGCGTGTTGTCGAGGCCCCAGGTGCGGACAAAGCCGCCGAAGAGGATCATCGCGTAGACGACGATGGTGAAGATCATCCATGGAATGACGATCGCATGCACGCCGATCGAAAGTCCGCGCGGCAGGGCGATATGGGCGCCCGAATCCCCCTTGCCCGTCACAGTCGCGAAACTCTTGCCGGCGAGCCAGAAGCGTTGCGCGATGAAGGCCGACATGGTGAAGAGAAGCAGGATCATCGCAAGGACGGCGGCCCGTGACGGATCGTTCTGCGAGCCGACGACGGCGAAGAAGATCTCCGTCGACAGCACGCCATGGCTGCCACCAAGTACCATCGGATTGCCGAAATCCGCCATGCTCTCGATGAAGGCGATCAGAAACGCATTGGCGAGACCGGGCTTCATCAGCGGCAGCGACACCCGCCAGAAGGTGCGCCAGCGGTCGGCACGCAAGGTTTGAGACGCCTCCTCCATCGAGGGGCTGACGCCTTCCACCACGCCGATAAGCACGAGGAAAGAGATCGGCGTGAAGGAAAGAACCTGGGCGATCCAGATGCCGGTCAGTCCATAGAGCCAGCGGCCCGGTTCCGCGCCAAGAAGAGTTGCCACCGTTTGGGTGACGACGCCGGCACGCCCGAAGAGCAGCGTCAGCGCCAGACCGACGACGAAGGGCGGCGTGATGATCGGCAAGATCGTCAGCAACCTTAACCCCTTCTTGAAGGGAAATCGCGTGCGCGTCGCAACCAGCGCAAAGCAGAGGCCGAGGAGCGTTGCGCCGCTGGCCGTCAGGATCGCGAGCCAGAGCGTGCGCCAGGCGACGCCGCAGCGGTCGCCACCAACCAGGCAGTCGAGACTCCAGACGGACGAGTCCTGAATATTGGTCACGAACCCGCTCGGATCAAAGGACCCGTCGAAGGCCTGAAAGGCGCCGACGAACATGCTGCCTACCGGGTAGAAGACAAAGATTGCAACCAGCACGATCAACATGACGATGGCGCCGACAAGGAAGGCATCACCTTTCATGACGCCGCGTTCGGCAAGCCCGAAGGAGAAGAGAAGCACGAAAACGATGCCGGCAAGGATGGCGCCAGCACCCATCGAGGGCTGCCCATCTTTGAGCGTACCGAAAAGTACTTCGCTGATCGTCCAGCTCCAGCCGGAGAAGGTAATTGCCAATCCCTGCAGCGCCAGGAAGACAAAGCCGAGGCCACCTGCCAAGGCAAGCAGCCGACCGCGGCGGATCGGATCGGTCATCAGGCGCGCCGAGCCGCCCGCCAACAGGAACGCAAGGGCGCCGGCAAGCCACCAGCGTCCGTGCATCAATATCTGCAAAACGCCAGGCGCGGCGGCAGGGTCAGCTGGAAAGCCGGAAAGCCAGCCGAAGCTGTAAAAGCCACCTTCGATCCGGTACCACGGAAGGAGAACGAAGGCAGCAAGGCCGAGAAGAAGAGCGACATCGAGCCGTCGATTGCTATGTGTCATGGTCGGGTCCGCGTCTTCATCCGGTTTCAGTTGTGCCTTCGGGCCGAACATAGTCCGGCCCGGGGCACGGGCGAAGTCAGGTTCAGTTCGCCTTGGCGCCGATCTCCTTGTCCCAGCGAGCAAGAAGCGCCTTGCGTACATCGGGATCGCCGTATTTCGCGAAATCGTAATCGATGAGCTTGATGTCCTCGAACTTCGGCGCCTCCTTCGGCACCTCGGCGGATTTGTTGGACGGAAGCTGATAGGACTTCGCTTCCTTCATGTGCGACTGCGCTTCGGCGGAAAGCGCCCAATCGTACCATTTCTTGGCGTTCTCAAGGTTCTTGGCGCCCTTGACGATCGACATCGAACCGATTTCGTAGCCCGTGCCTTCGCATGGCGCGACGGCCTTGACCGGGAATCCCTCGACGGTCTGGGCGACAGCGTCGTGCATGAAGACGATACCGATGGTGGATTCGCCGCGCGCGGCCGCCTTTACCGGCGCCGAACCGGACTTGGTGTATTGAGAAACATTGGCGTTCAGCTTCGAGAGATAATCGAAAGCCTTGTCCTCGCCCATGATCTGCACCAGCGTGGCAAGCGTGTTATAGGAGGTGCCGGACGAATTCGGATTGGCGATCTGGATCTCACCCTTGTAGCTCACATCGAGCAGGTCAGCCCAGCATTTCGGCTCCTTCAGCCCCTTCTTGGCAAGGATTTCGGAGTTGTAGCCCCAGCCGAGCGCGCCGGCATAAACGCCGACGGTGCGGAACTTGGCGCTCTCGGCCTGTTTCTTGGCCCAGTCCTGGAGCTGATCGAAAAGCGGCGACTTGTATTCCTGGGTCAGGCCTTCGGCGGCTGCCTGAAGATGGGGATCGCCGGTGCCGGCCCACCAGATATCCGTCTTCGGGTTGCGTGCCTCGGCACGGATCTTCGCATAGGTCTCGCCAGCCGACAGGCGAACCATGTTCACCTTTATGTCGGTCTGCTTCTCGAACAGACCCTTCATCAGGTCGCAGACCTGCGAATCCGCCGAGCAGATGACATTGAGATCGCCGGCGGCATGAGCCGAAAAGGCAACAAAGGATACACCCGCGGCAAGCAATGCCGCGGCCAACTTGACCGGTCGCATGATTTCCTCCTGGTTGTGACGGCGCCTCCACGCCGCTCGCTCTTGCAAGCGTGTGCAGAGCTTGCATACGGGCAAAATAACTGTCAACTCGTTTTTCGCAAAACTGTCATAAAAGTCTCGTGCAAGACCGCTTGCACGCACGTGCAACAAACGGCTAAGAAAAGACCGTGCGGGAGGGAAAGGTGCGGTCCAAAATTTTCGTTAGTGCACAGGAAGTCGCCGAAAGGGCCGGCGTATCGCGTTCCGCCGTCTCGCGAACCTTTACCCCGGGAGCGAGCGTTTCGGCAGAGACGCGCGAACGGGTGCTGCGGGCGGCGGAGGAGCTCGGCTACCACGTCAACCATCTTGCCCGAGGCCTGATGCGCAACGAAAGCGGCATCGTCTGCCTTATCGTTTCCGAGGTCGCGACGCCGTACCGGTCGGCGCTGCTCAGGGAGCTGACGCTGCAGCTGCAGAATGCCGGCAAGGTAGCGATGTTCATCAACACGGATCGCTCCGACGGCAGCGTCGACCGGGCGCTGCAACAGGCCATCCGTTATCGCGCCGATGCATCGGTCATTCTTTCCGGGCTTCCCGACAAGTCGATAACGCAGCTTTGTCTGCGCAATGGCCAGCGCCTGGTGCTGATCAACCGCGACGACGATCAGCCTGGCCCGCTCCGGATCAATCTCGACGACGACGAGGCCGGCGGACGCATCCTGACCGCCTTTGTGCGGGCCGGCTGCCGCCGGCTTGCCTTTGCCAATTCCGAAGCGGGGACGCCTAGTCTCATGGGGCGCGAGCGCGGATTCGTTGCCGGCGCGCGGGCGCTTGGAATGGATGTCATCGTCGAACGTCACGGCTGGACGGGCTATGAGGCCGGGCGCGTTCTCGCCCATCGCCTGCTGACGGCCAAGGAGCGGCCCGACGCCGTCTTCTGCGCCACCGACCTTCTGGCCTGCGGTTTCATGGATGCGGCACGCCACCAGTTCGGCATATCCATTCCGGACGAACTCTGCGTCGCCGGCTTCGACGATATCGAGCAGGCGTCCTGGTCATCCTACGAACTGACGACATTCGCACAGCCGGTCGCCGAAATCGCTTCAAAGGCCGTCGAATGGTTGACCAAGTTCGAGCGGGAGGACGGCCAAGGCGACGTTCAGTCCATCAGGTTGAGGGCCGAACTGCTTTGGCGAAAGTCTATTCGCGCCAGGAAATCATAACACCGCTACCGGCACGGCGAGTAAATGCTGCGCAGACGCGCAACGTCGCCCATACCGGCTCTGGCTGGCGCCGCGACATGACGTCCTGACCACGCCGGATGGCGAAGGTCGACAGCGACGAGGACGAGATGGTGCCCGGCATCCCTGTCCGGCCAGGCGAGAGGCAAGGGGTCGTCCATGCCCATTGGCGGGAGAACCGTCAGTTTATCACGAGATGTCCTGGCGAAACGGTTCGATATTCGCGCCGTCCAGCCTCGTATTCGACAGGCCGGATCGGGCTCTTCAGCTCCTCGACGACAGCCATTCGTTTCTGGCGGCGACGGTCCGGATCCGGCACCGGAACCGCGGCCATGAGTTTCTTGGTGTAGTCATGTTGCGGGTTGCCGAAGACTGCCGCGCGCGGCCCGATTTCGACGATCTCCCCAAGATACATGACCGCCACACGGTGGCTGACGCGTTCGACGACCGCCATATCATGCGAAATGAACAGGAAGGCGAGATCGAGGTTGTGCTGCAGATCGAGCATCAGGTTGATGACCTGCGCTTTGATGGACACGTCGAGTGCCGAGACACTTTCATCAGCGACGATGACCCTGGGTTTAAGTGCCAGGGCTCGGGCGATACAGACGCGCTGTCGCTGGCCGCCAGAGAATTCATGCGGGTAGCGCCGTGCCATATCGGGTGTCAGCCCGACCTTCAGGAGCATGTCAGCGACAACGTCCTTTGCCTCTCTTGCTGTGCCCATCTTGTGCTCGAGGTAGGGTTCGGCAATCGCCTGACCGACGGTCATGCGTGGGTTGAGCGATGCAAACGGGTCCTGAAAGATCATCTGCACAGACTTGCGCATATCGCGCATCCCGCGCTTGTCGAGAGCGAGCACGTCGCGTCCTGCGACCAGCACGGATCCAGAATCCGGTTCGATCAGCCGCATGATGGCGCGCCCTGTGGTCGATTTGCCACAACCGGATTCGCCGACCAGTGACAGCGTCTCGCCGGCGAAAAGGTCGAAGGAAACGTTCTCGACAGCATGCACGCGACCGCTCAGTCGTCCAAACAGCCCCGAGTGGATGTCGAACCGCTTGGTGAGCCCCTTCACCTCAAGGATCGGCTTGTCCTTGGATACGGTGTCAGGCACTTCGACCTGTTTGTCCGTTTCACCGGTTGCGGTGTTGACAACAGGAAAGCGCAATGGCCGGGCATAGGCCTGCATTGATCCAAGCACCGGGACGGCTGACAGCAGGGCGCGGGTGTAGGGATGCTTTCCGCGGTGGAAGATGTCGGCTGTGGCACCGGTCTCCACCTGCTCACCGCGATACATGACGACTGTGCGGTCGGCAATTTCGGCAACGACGCCCATGTCGTGAGTGATGAACAGGACCGAGGTCCCCTGCTCGTCCTGCAGCATCTTGATGAGATCGAGGATCTGCCCCTGGATCGTTACGTCGAGTGCCGTCGTCGGTTCGTCGGCGATCAAGAGCTTTGGCTTCGAAGCCAGAGCCATGGCGATCATCACACGCTGGCGCATGCCGCCGGAGAAGCGATGCGGGTATTCATCGAAACGAGATGCGGCGGACGGGATGCGGACCTTTTCCAGCAACCGGATCGTCTCCGCCTTCGCCTCGGCCTTCGACATCGCCTGGTGGCACAGCAATGCCTCCGAGATCTGGTCGCCAATGGTAAAGAGCGGATTGAGGCTCGTCATCGGTTCCTGAAAGATCATCGAGACGTCGTTGCCGCGGACCTTTCGCATCTCATTTTCTGAAAGTGACAGCAGGTCGCGGCCGCCCAGCATGATTTTGCCCTCGATGCGGCTCGAATCCGGCTGCAGGAGCCGCATGATCGAAAGCGACGTGACACTCTTGCCCGAGCCGCTTTCGCCGACGATCGCGACCGTTTCCTGCGGTGCTACAGAGAAGGAAACATCCCGCACGACGGGTTTTAATCCGCCATCCACCAGAAACGAGGTGGTCAGGTTCTGGACAGACAGAACCGGATCGACGGACCGTGCAGTGCTTGTCTCTGTGGCGCTCATGATCGTTCCCTTTCTTCTATCGTTTGTCGCCTGTCGGTCCTCAGTCCGGCCAGCGCAGCATGCCGTCAAAACGATGCTTGCTGCGGTTTTCGAACGGGGTGGCGATGATCTCGTTCGAGGCACGAGCCTTGTTGAGCTCTTCCGCAAGGCGGACGGCGACGATCTCTTCCTGGCCAGGGTGCAGGTTGCAGGGATCGAGATAGAAATGCTGATGCTCGACCTCATGGTCGCGCACGATGACCGGCGGGTTGCCTTGCGACAGAGCGGCAGCGAGATCCCAGGCGGTGATGTGGGCCTCCGTCGGCGATATCACCACCCGCAAGCGGTCAAGCGGATTGTTGGTAGGATCGGGCTCGATCAGTGCCGTCACGCCCGGGCGATCGTCCAGTTCGTTCTTCCAGAGGTTCAGGCAGGCGGTCTCACGTTCCCGGATGGCCGCATGATCGCGCTTTTCCCAAGCTTCTAACGCAGCCATGACGCCATAGACGCTTTCCTTGCCGACTTTCATGCCGCGGCCGATCCCCATGTTCTGCAGGAAGGCGCTGCGCACCAATTCCTTCTTGCCAGCGACGATGCCGGAGGTCGGGCCGCCGAGGAACTTGTGGCCGGAGTAAAGCGCGATATCGGCTCCTTGCGCCAGGAAGAGCTTGAGATCGTATTCGGAGGCCGCATCTACGATCACCGGTACGCCCTTCGCGTGGGCGATCTCGACAAATTCGGCAAGATGTAGCAAGCCGTAGTCGACAACATGATGCGACACGACATAGACGGCTGCCGCCGTTTTCTCGGTAATGGCATTTTCCATATGGAAACGATGCGTCGAGGTTGCCTGCCCAATCAGGACGACCTTGCCCCCGGCGAGGCGGATGGCCTGATCAACCGGCGCGCCGTAACTGACAACATGGCCCATCTGCACGAGGACTTCGTTCTTCTCGAGAGAGACATCGGGCAATTTCTCGATGGCCAGGAGATTGTCGCCGGTGATGGCGCCGGCGACGGCGAGGCTTATGCCGGCCGAGCACGATGCGGTGACAAAGCCAGCTTCACCACCAGTCAGCCGTGCGATGACGCTGCTTGCCTTGCGTTGCAGGTCGTTGATCTCGACGAACTGCGGCAGGATCGCTGCCATCGCCTCTATCGCTTCCGGCACAACGATCGATGCGCCGAGGCTTGTCATGGTGCCGGACACGTTGATGACCGGGCGCAGGCCGATCTTGGTGCGGATATCATCGGACATTCTATTTCTCCAGAGTGGCGGCAGGTTGCAAATTGCCATCGACAGTTATGCCATAGTAATGTAATAGCTTCTCGTTATCAGACGAGGAACGTTGAATTGGACACCAAGAGCTCATCCGCAGCCCCCCTCTACGAGGCCGCATCGATCGAGGCGGCCGACGCAAAAGGCGCGCGGCGTTCTCGCGTCAGCGGAATTGACCGTGCCTTGCAGGTAATTGATTATCTTTACGAAACCGGTTCTCCAGCGGGTGCTTACGCAATTGCCAAGGCAGTCCGGGCTCCGCTTTCCACCGTCTATGTTATCATCGACGACCTGGTCGAAAAGAACATGCTGGCTCGCAACTCGGATGGGTCGATCTGGCTTGGTTCGCGCCTCTATCATTATGGCCTCGCCTATGCCCGGTCGCTGGACTTCATGAGCGTTGCCACGCACGAGATGCACGATCTCTGCCGGCAGGCCGGCGAAACCGTGCAGGTCTGCGGTCGCGACGGCGATTACATGCTTGTGCTTGCGATGGCGGACGGCCCAAGCCATTTTCAGGTTGCCTCGCGTGTCGGCACGCGCGTGCCATTGAACTGGACGGCGTCCGGCAGGCTTCTTGTCGGCCACCTGCCCGAGAACGAGCGGGTAGAATTGTTCAAGCGCTGCGCCCGCACCTCGCCGACCGGGCGCGCTGAGATCGATGCGCGCACGCTTTCTGATGCCGCAGGCAAGGCGTTCGGGGAACGACTGTCTATCCAGGTCGCCGAGTCGGACTACGCGGTTGCCTGCATCGCTTCGCCGGTCTGCGACCGGGAAGGCCAATGCGTTGCCACCATTTCGATCGTCCTGCCCGAACAGAAGGTTCTGTCCGACGAAAGCCACTACACCGAACAGGTGCGAGCTTCGGCGGAGCGGATCGAGAAGTTGATGGGATGGCGCAACCACTGACCTGACCTCCTCAGTCGTTGAGCGAGACGATCGCCTCGATCTCGACAGTGATGTTGCCTGGCAGGGAGCCGAAGCCAACGGCGGAGCGAGCATGCTGGCCGGCCTCGCCGAAAACCTCGATAAGGAGGTCCGAGCATCCATTGATGACGCTCGGATGGTTTTCGAAGTGCGGCACGGCGTTGACCATGCCGAGCAGCTTGACCACCCGCTTCACCCGGGAGAGGTCGCCGAGCGCGTCATGCATGACGGCCAGCAGGTTGATGCCGGTAAGCCGTGCATGCTGATAGGCTTCTTGCGTGCTCACTTCGCTGCCAACCTTGCCGGCGTGCAGATGACCGTCCGCTTCCCGCGGGCCCTGACCCGACAGATAGAGGATGTTGCCTTCGCGAACATGGGTAATGAAGTTGGCGATGGGCGGTGGAGCTGATGGCAGCGTAATGCCGAGCGCTGCGAGCCGCTCGTAGGGTGTCGGTACCGCTGCTGCGGCCTTTTCTGGGGACGTGTCCACGTCTGCTCCTATCATGCGGTTTGGACCTTCCGCTCAGCGCCACGAATAGCCGTGGCTGTGACGGACGAGCTTGCGGGCACGCGGGATATAGCGGCTGGCCGCGATCGCCTCCGATCCGATCACCGCGTATCGCGGTTCAAACAGCTTCTGCAGGCGGGAAACGTCGCCGTTGGAGTCGGTCGCTTCGAGATCGGCATCGATGAGCTCGAAGATGGTGAAATCCGCCCTCTCGCCAACGCAAAGACGGTTTTCCATCGACAGCTTGATGACCGAGGCCGGTGCGTGCGTCACAGCCTCCACGACCTTGTCGAAGGGCATGCCGACGGACAGGAGCTTCGACATGGTGGTCGCGAGATCCCAGACCGGGAAATTCATCGAATGACCATGCAGGTCGGTCGAGATGGAGAACGGCAGAAGGCCGCGTGCGATGGCTGCTTCCGCCACCTTGAAGGAGAAGGATGCGCCGCCATGGCCAATGTCGAGGCGAATACCTTCGCCAGCGCAACGTTCGGCGAGATTGAAGAGGTCCTCGTCTTCCATGATGCTCGACCCGGCCTTGCCGTTGAAGCAATGGGTAACGACGTCTCCGGGACCGAGGATCTCAAGCACTTCATCATAGAGCGCTGGCGGCTCGCCGACATGGACCATCATCGGGATCTTGAGGATCTTGGCGATCTTCTTGCCGAGCTTGACAGGCGTGACACCCCAGGAACCGGTGATGACATGGCTCGCCCGTACCTTCAGGCCGACAATGTGTTCGCTGTTCTCAGCATAGCATTCGAGAATGCGGTCGAGGTCGATGTCTCTGATATCGCGCAGCTCGGCAACGCGGTTGCAGGCGACAAGGCCGATCGAACCAAGATTGAGGAAAGCCTTGATGCGCTCTCTCGACGGCTCGATGATATATTCGCGGAAGCCGTGGAAGTTGGCTTCCCCCGCTGATCCGGCATCAACCAGCGTCGTGACGCCTCGCTCGGCGCCGCATTCCGACGGACGGATCGAAATGTCGGTGCCGCCATGCCAGATATGGACGTGAAGATCGACCCAGCCGGGCGAGATCCATGCTCCCTTGGCGTCGACGCGCGCGGCATCTGGTGGCGCGGCGAGCGACGGGCCGATTGCGGAGATCCTGCCGTCGGCGCCGACAAGGATGTCCGTCGTGCTGCTGGAGGGGGAAGCCGCGCCGAAAGCCATAGGCTTCACATTGGTGATGAGGAGCGGCTTGCCCGCTTTTTCACCGGTCATTCTAAAGGTCCTTTCGAAGTCTTGGATCGAGCATGTCCCGGAGACCGTCGCCAACCATTTGCAGCGACAGTACGGAGAGGATGATGGCGAAGCCCGGGAAATAGGTCATCCAGTCGGCCTGGCCGATATATTGACGGCCGGCTGCGATCATGGTTCCCCAGGTCGGGATTTCGGGGCTGACGCCGAGGCCGAGGAAGGAAAGTCCGGCTTCGGCCAGCATGGCGCTGGCAAACAGGAAGGTGCCCTGCACCAGGATCGGCGACAGAAGATTGCGAAGCACGTGTCGCGTCATGATATGGAAGGTGGAAATGCCGAGCGCCTGCGCCGCCTCCACATAGGGTAGCTCGCGGATGACCAGGGTCGAGGCGCGAACGATACGCGCCAGGCGCGGCGAGTAGACGATCGACAGGGCAACGATGACCGTCGTCAGCGATGGCCCGAGAGCTGCGACAAGCGCGATAGCCAGGAGAATGTCGGGGAAAGACATCATCGCGTCGATCAGGCGGGCGATCGGCGTATCGAGTTTCTGGAAGAAGCCGGCAAGCAAACCGAGCGTGACGCCGATCAACGCGGAGAGCACGACAACGGCGGCGCCGACCAGCAGCGACAGCCGCCCGGCATAGATGGTGCGTGAAAACACATCGCGGCCGAACTCGTCGGTGCCAAACCAGAACATTTCACTCGGCGGCTTGAGCCGGTTGACGATCGACAGCTTCGAAGGCGAGTACGGCGCAATCCAGGGCGCCAATGCCGCCAACAGCACGAAGATGGTGAGCACGATGATGCCGGCGGCGACCGTCTTGCGTCTCAACAGGCGGCGAAGAAACTTGCTGCGCTCGGCTGCGGCGTGTCTCTCGGTGGTGGTTACGACATCAGCCATCAGTAGCGCACCCTTGGATCGACCAGCAGATAGAGCATGTCGATTGCGAAATTGATGAGGACGTAGAGGCCGGCAATGACCAGCAGCGCGCCCTGGATGACGGGGTAGTCGCGTCTGAGAACGGCAGAGACGACGAGATTGCCGACCCCCGGAAGGCCAAACACGGTCTCCGTTACAACAGCACCTGAAATCAGCACGGCGGCAGTGAGGCCAAGCACTGTCAGGATCGGGATCAAGGCATTCTTCAGCGCATGCTTGAGGACAACCTTGCGTTCGACCAGCCCCTTGGCGCGCGCGGTGCGAATGTAATCGTCGCCGAGCACATCAAGCATCGAGGCGCGCGTGAAGCGCAGGATCAGCGCCGAGGAGACAAGGCCGAGGGCCAAGGAAGGCAGCGTCAGGTGGTACATGCGCTCAAGAAAGGACGCGCCGGGGCCGCCGTATCCGGAGACAGGAAACAGGTTCAGGCGCACGGCGAAGAACTGCATGAGAATGAGGCCGAGCCAGAAGCTCGGGATGCTTGCGGCCAGCATGGCGATGGTGGTCGACAACTGATCGATGAACGAGCCGCGTCGGTAGGCGGCATAGATGCCGATCGGCAGTGCCACGACACTTGCAATCACGAGCGAGAAGATCGTCAGGAAGAAGGTCGGTTCTGCGCGTTCGAGAAGCGCCGACGTCACCGGCATGTTGAGGAAGATCGACTGGCCAAGATCCCCCTTCAGAAGCTGTCCTATATAGAAGAAGTATTGAACAACGATCGACTGGTCGAGACCGAGGCGCGCGCGCAATTCGGCAACGTCCTGTGTTGTTGCATCAGGGCCGAGCATGACTGCGGCGGGGTCGCCGGGCGTCACACGCACGATCACGAAGACAATCGTGACGACGAGAAACATCACAACGATCATGCCAAGCAGGCGCTGAAGGATGTAGCGTATCATGGAAAGCGGCTCCTGTGTCCAAACACAGCACGATCGTGGACGGATGCCGGCCTCACGACCAGCACCCGGCACGCGGGGTTACTTCTTGATCGATGCGTTCCAGAAGTATGGCCAAGGGGCGGGATCGACACCCTGAAGCTTCGTTGACATGGCCGAGACGGCGTTGAAATCGCCAATCTTCATGAACGGCACCTCGTCGTACATCGTCTTCTGGACGTTGGCCCAGAGATCAACGCGCTTCTTTGGATCGACCTCTGTGGTGAACGCATCGACGACACTCTTGCGCGCCGGCGTGTCCCACCATCCAGGCGAGCTCGGAGACAGGGAGCCGATCAGGGCCGGTTCCGGAAGGAACGGGCTGTGGCTGATATAGATGTCCCACAGCGCCTTGTCGGTGCGGCGCTGTGTCAGCGTCGCCCAGTCGACAACCTGGAGGTCCACCGTAAAGCCCGCCAGCTTCAGATATTCGGCCGCGACCTGGGCCATCTTGTAGTGGAACTCGTACTGGCGGCTGGTCAGGATGCGGATGGGCTCAGCGTTGTAGCCTGCCTCCTTGGCAGCCGTGGCTGCGCCTTCCGGATCCGCGACATTGTAGTTGCCTTTGACACCTGCGTCCGTGCTCCAGGCGAAGTTGCCAGGATAGATGTTGCCATCCGCCGCGTAGAAGTCCGTACCGCCGAAGGCGGCTCCCATCATGTCTTCCATACTGAGCGCCTGGCGGATTGCCTTGCGGATCGCAACGTTCTTTGTAACGCCGGCAGCGGTGTTAAAGACGAATACCGGGTAGCCAAACGGCTTCAGGAGCAGCGGCTGGGTTGCCGTTGACGACTTGAGTTTGTCGTAGGATTCGACCGGCAGGGAGTCGATATAGTCGTATTGGCCAGAGACGGCGGCCTCGACGCGGGTGTTGGCATCCGGCACCGGTACGAAGCGGATTTCGTCGAGATACTGATGGCGGGCGCCGCCATAGCCATCACTGTCGCCGGAGCGCGGCTTGTAGTCATTGAAGCGAACGAGCTGGATATATTGGTCAGCCTTGCGCTCCTTCAGCATGTATGGGCCGGTGCCGATGAAATCCGTCATCGTGTCGGCCTGCTTTTCCGCGGGAATGATGATCGCAGCGGAGTTGTTGAAGGCAAGCAGCGAGACCAGTGGAGCGTAGGGCTGTTTCAGCTTGATCGTGACGGTCGATGCGTCGGTTGCAGTGATCGACTCGATAAAGCTAGCAGCCTGTTTCCCGCGTGAGGCAAGCTTGGTCCAACGGTTGAGCGAGGCAACTACGTCGTCGGATGCCATGTCGCTGCCGTCATGAAACTTGATGCCCGTGCGCAGCTTGATCGTGTAGGTCTTCCCGTCGGCGCTAACCTCAGGGAGGCTTTCAGCCAATAGCGGCGTTACGGCCCACTTCTTGTCGAACGTATAAAGCGTCTCGAAGATATGCTGCGTGACGATACCGACAAGGTCGGCTGTCGACGTCATCGGATCGAGTGTGGGCGGTTCGCCAATCGTGGCGACGTTGATCACGCCGCCTTTTTCCTGCGCCAGCAGAAAAGACGGTGTTGCGATCAACGCCGTGGCGACGAGGAATGCGAGCTTCATTCTCATATCTATCTCCCGTTTTGTTCCACAATTATGGTATATGCGCTTTTATAAAAGAATACATGGAGTGATGGTGGTGTCAATGGCGGGACACGACACGAGTAGCGTCAATGCATTCGTGGAGGTGAGCGGAGCAAGTCGAAGGACGCCGCAGTTGGAACGCAGTTCGGCGGCACTCGCATGGCCGAGAAGGTCGTCACCTACTGTAAGGCCATGTGGAAACGGATGAAGCCGCACCATCCGGAGCTATTCCGCACCGACACGCCGAATCCGTGGCACGGCGTGACGCTGAAGCGCAGGAAGAAGCAGACCAATGGCCACGTAAACCGAGAGACGGTCTATGCCTTTGCGAGTTCCCCCACCGTCGTCTCCCCAACTGAGAGCCCCGCTTGGTCTTGCACTTCCGCGGGGCTTTTTTTGGCCGGAGTTCAGCCGCTTGAAACGACTATTATTGTGCCGTTGGCTACAGAGCATTGACGTCAAGAGTCGTTTGAAGGCCACCACAATCATCGGGTGGCGGTTCCAAGCGAAAAACCTGCGTCGGGCGGCTTTTTGTCGCCCGATGCGCTGCTTCAAAACGGAGACCGGAATAGCTGCCTTTACGCAGCGCGTGCCCCGCCACGTAGATGTCCCTTTGAAGCTCTAATGTAACGGAATCCATCCGGGAATCGTGCACGTGGCTTGGCCATCTCTATCGCTACGGTCGAACGGTAGCATTGACGTAATCGGGCGGCAAACGCAGTAGTTTTAGCGCCCACCAAGGGCGCCCGTGCTATGATCACGGGGCCCGCACCCCGATTGCGGGCCGCTTGCATTCCTCCGAAGAGGGTTAAGTCGATGAAGAGGTACTAGGTCTCGAGTACCTCTACCTCGCGCGAAGCCTACCTCTAAGGTCTATTTACGGAACTTTAATGTGAAATACGTATTGACTAGGTGCGTATTTTACTCACATAAGAGGTCCATGCACAGGTCACAGAACTCTGGTCTTTCCGCAAGGCTGCTCTGGCAGCGGGATGTCCGAACAGGACATAGAAGCTCTGGTCGATCATCTGTCAGAGAACCCTGATGCGGGAGACGAGATGGAAGGCACCGGTGGGTGTAGAAGCTACGCTGGGCCATTAGAGGAAATAACAAAGGTAAGAGCGGCGGTGTTCGAACCATCACGCTGTTTTCCGGGGAGAATCTTCCTGTGTTCCTGATCACCGCCTTTGGGAAAGGTCAGAAATCCAATCTCACCAAGGGCGAGCGGAACGATCTGAAGAAAATATCTGACCGTGTGGTCCAAGAATATTCAAGACGGGTTTTACCGCTCGCAGTAGGAGAATGACAATGAGCAAGAAGGTATTCGATCAAATCGCAGAGGGCTTGAATGAGGCTTTGGCCGTTGCTCGCGACGAAGCCGAACCTTACAAGCTCCATGTGCCGGCCGAGATCGATGTCAAGGCCATACGTGTGCGCACGGGTCTGACGCAGAAAGATTTCGCGTCGACGTTCGGGTTTGGCTTAGACCAACTCAAGCAGTGGGAACAGGGCCGTTCGCGGCCTGTGCAGGCGATGAGGGCATATCTCCTTCTGATCAATTCTGAGCCGCACAAGATGGTTCAGGCTCTCAGGGAGATCAATATCGCATCGCACGACGTCCCTATGAGACGCGCTGCCTGCTGAGTAAGCTGGGCAATACACAACCAATTAGGAACGAGTCATACCCCGCCTCCTGGCGGGTATTTGTTTTAAGGCCTATAGCGACTTTTCGCTCTTCCCGTTGGCTCGTCGATCTTGCCGGACAACACCTCTCCTCGGGTAGCGATCTTGTTGACGGTGTCGAGGACCGTATCCAGCTTACCGCCGAAGGACTCAACGACGCGATCAATCCGCTTGTTTGAGCGATGCTGGTCTTGTTCTCGCTGACCTTCTCAAGCATTTGAGACTGCTGGTACTGAAGCGGAGCAATCTGGCCAATCTGGGTATTCACCCGTCCATGGTCACGTGGTAGATCTTCTGACGCTCCTTGCGATCGAGAGCTTCGCGGTCGAACCGGTCTGCAAGCTCGCGCTGAGTTTGCTTCAGATCGTCCACGGTGTTGTTAAGATTGGCCCATACCACGCCGATACCCACCATGCATGCCAATGGTGAGAACAACGGCAAAACCGAGGATGACAACCAAGGCCCGCCAGTCGAAGCCAGAGAAGGCAGCAAGACCGAACCCACCGCCACCGAATGCCGTGCTAGCCCAGCCGAGGATGTTTGATTTCTTCCTGACGGTCTTGTCCACTGCGACCGGTACAGTCTCCTTCTCCTCGACGACAGGAGCCTCGGAGAACGCCGCCATCTTCGTCGAGACACCCGAGAGGGCCAAAAGGGCTCTATGCAGTGTCGCGCCGAATGCTGCCTTACCACGGGCCCTACGCCATGACGGCCTGGGCAAGAATATCAGACCCTGGCGAACGGCTTGACTATATCCTCCTCGAACATCCGGATGCCTCTAGAAGAGGCCTCCGTTCCTGTCGTTCGAGGTTCCTTGTATGCAGATGGGAGGGCAGGCTCCTGCAGCAGAAGCCCGGGCCCAGGCCTGTCCCGGCATGCCCTCCCAAGGTCGCCTTCCAAACTTTCACATCGGCGGCACGATGCCGTGGGTGCCGACAACGACGCGAAGGGCGGACATCGAGCCATCGGCAGCCCGTTCTGACGGAATGAACACTGTCGCACCGCTCTTGATGTCGCTCTCGGTCGCCGGAGCGAAGGTGACGACGGGCGTGCCGTCCGGGATGGAGATTTTCTTCTCACCGCCCTTGTACTTTACCGTCACGGTTCGGCCGTCGACCGATTTGACCGCATCGGCCACGGTCGCGTTGGTCATCGAACTGTTCGGCTTCAGGTCCCAGGCATAACTGCCCTCGCCGGTGCCTTTCATGGCGGCAGGGAAAATCAGCACTTCGAGTGCGCCATCACCACCGTCGGCGGTGGGCAGGGACGCGATGCCAACGAAATCCCCTGGCTTGATGTCGTCAATCGACGCCTTGGCGACGCTCGAAACCTTCCAGCCATCCTTGAGCATGATCTTGGCATCGGTGCCTTCGCGTGTCTTCACCGACAGCGTGCTGCCCTCGAGGCCTTCGACAGTGCCACGGACGCGGATCGGGTCCGCAGCGTTTGCCGAAAAGCCCACGGTGACGGCCATCAGCGCGCCTGCAAGCAACGTAAAGCCGGTTTTGAAAATAGGGGACATCTGCTTTTCCTTCTTGAAACCCTGACATCGAAACGGCCGGCGGATG
Organism: Rhizobium sp. 42MFCr.1; assembly: GCF_000377185.1. NCBI lineage: Bacteria > Pseudomonadati > Pseudomonadota > Alphaproteobacteria > Hyphomicrobiales > Rhizobiaceae > Rhizobium > Rhizobium sp. 42MFCr.1. The sequence continues at coordinate 180,274 of NZ_KB897820.1, read as the reverse complement.
CGGGTTGAAACCGTCGGCTTTCTCGAGGCGCTGCCAACAGGCCGGCCCCGCGAACATCAAATTCCGGCGTACCATTCGTAGCCGCGGTCTTCCCAGAACCCCCCATTGCCGCCATAAAGACCAGACAGATCGGCAAGCGCCTCGATGCGCATCAGGTATTTTGCCTGTTTGTAGCCGAGCTGCCGCTCGACCCGGAGCCTGAGCGGCGCGCCATGCGGTACCTCGAGGTCCCGACCATTCATCGCATAGGCGAGGATAGTTTGCGGATGGAAGGCATCGACGAGATCGATGCTCTCGTAATACCAGCCGCTGTTGTCGAGTGTTTTCTCGTATTCGTCGGCGCAATGGAAAACGATATAGCGCGCCTCTGGCTTCAGGCCGACCTGATGCAACAAGGCGCCGAGCGGAACGCCGGTCCACTGGCCGATGGCGCTCCAGCCCTCGACGCAGTCGTGCCGGGTGATCTGGGTTTTCGACGGCATCGCTTTCAATGCGGCGAGCGAGAACGCCGCCGGACGCTCGACCAGGCCGCCGACCTGCAGCTGCCACGTCTGGAACTTCCGGCCGAGCAGCTCCTGATATTGCGCCCCGTCCGGCATGCTCGTGCCATTGGCTCGAAAGGTCGGCGAGATGTCCGCCATGGTGAATTCGCGCGCGAGTGTGCCATCTCCGATCAGCAGGCGTTGCGTGCGCATCGTCAGGCCCTCGGCTATCTTCAGGACCGACTGCACTTTCGGGTTTTCGACCAACATGTCGCAGCCGCTGAGACCAAGCGCCGATGCGCCAAGCGTCGAGCCAATCAGAAATCGGCGGCGGGTTATGAGGCGGCTCATGGCTTTGGCTCCGTCTGGATGGCGTATCGACCGGTGATCATCGAACGCATATTGTTAAAGACGCCGGACACCAGAACCATCGCTACGTGGACGACAACGAAGGCAACGAGTGAGCTGGCGGTAATGAAATGCAGCGTCCGGGCCGATTGACGACCGCCAAAAAGATCGATGAGCCATGGTGCGAAAGCATCGAACCCCGGTGACATGGTGAGGCCGGTGGCAATCATCAGCGGCAGAGCCACGAAGATTACCAGCAGATAGGTCAGCTTCTGCAAGGCATTGTAGCGGCGGGCTTTTTCGCCCTTGGGGAAACGCAGTCGGGCATGGTCGACAACCTCCTGCGCCAGATGCGCGGGGGCCAGTTCGTCGGTCGTCGGCAACAGGTCGCGGCGGAAATGGCGGGTAAGAAGACCGTAGCCCAGGTAAATCAGGCCGTTGACGACAAACAGCCATGCAAAGAAAAAGTGCCACCGGCGCCCGGTTGCGAGATCCTGGTAGCTCGGGAGCGTAATCCAGGCGGGGAACCCGCGCGCCGTGGGTTCGCCATCGACATTCGATACCCCGAGCGTTCCGGTCGTGTCGAAGGAAAGCCCACCGACGCGAGTGACACCCCGGATGGCATCCCCCTCTTCCACCGCCTCCAGGGAGAGAAAGGATGGATCGCTGTCAGCACCATATTGGCCCCAGTAAAGGGCCGGATGGGCATTGAAGATCTGCAGCCCGCTGAACAGCAGGACCGTCATGAACAACACGTTAAGCCAGTGCGACAGGCGCACGGTCAGGCTGTGGCGACGGATCAGCCTTCGTCCGCTCGTCATGCCAAGATCAGCAGTTTCCATTGATCGCGTCCTCACAGCAGTCGTCATCTTGCTATACGGCGCCACCCCTGCCGGAGTTTCACCGGCAAAGGCGCCACCTGATCACTTCATCGCATCGCAGCTTTTCATCATTTCGGTCTTCTTCATGCTGTCCTTCTCCATGCCGGCCTTGTGCATGCAGTCGGCCTTGCTCATGCCCATCTTCATGCTGTCTGTTTTCATGGAGCCGGTCTTCATGCTGTCCATTTTCATCGTGTCGGACTTCTTCATCGTATCCGTGCCCGTCTGTGCGCTGGTCCCGCCAGCGGCAAGGAAAAGACCGAGAAAGACCGAGCCTGCAGTGACGGCGAAAGGACGAATGCTCATGCTGGTTCTCCCAGGTTGCGTGGTCGCCGCAGGATGCGACGACGGTCACATTGGCTCCTTCGGCCGCAGCGCTGACCGGTTACAGGCATCACGGTCATGTGATCGTGAAATTTCTATCGCTTCAGTTTTCTCGCTTTTCCTTTCGCCCGCGTGTAACGGTTTCCTCATCCGGCCGTATGAGTGCTCATAGACATGAAGCAATTGACCGAGCCCGAGCTGAAAGCCCTTATGCTCTTGTCCCTCGATGGCGACGAGGCGGCATATCGCTGTCTGCTCGAGATGCTGCGGCATCTGCTTGCAAGCTACTACACGCGACGGCTCTACCGCTCAGCCTCGGCCGACGTTGAGGACCTTGTGCAGGAAACACTGCTCGCCCTGCATCAACGCAGGATCACCTATGATCGGGGCAGGCCGTTCACGGCATGGTTCTTCACCATCGCGCGCCACAAGCTGGTGGATCACCACCGCAGGACGGGTGGACGTTCCTATCTCGGACTGGAGATGGTCGAAGACATGGTGGACGCCTATAGCGAGGATGCGATCGCCGCGGGCATGGATATCGACCGGCTACTGAAAAGCCTGCCGGCATGGCAGGGTGAGATGATCCGGGATGTCAGGCTCAAAGGACATTCCGTCGCCGAAACTGCGGCAAGCAGCGGGCGCAGCGAAGCCATGGTCAAGATCAGTGTGTTCCGCGGCATACAGGCAATGGCGGCGAAATTGAAAGGCGAAGGTAAGTGACGACCGATGACCTCATCAACGCTCTGGCAAGCGACCTGCGGCCGGTTTCGCCGGGTGCGCTCGGGCGGCTGCTGGCATTGACACTGGCGCCTGGTCTTGTGCTGTCGGCGGCCCTGATATTCTTTGCGCATGGCTTGAGGCCCGACCTGTCGACAGCGCTTCATCTGCCGGCCTTCTGGGTCAAGTCCTTCTATCCGCTGTTGCTCGCGCTAACCGGCATCGGCGCGCTGATGATCGTCGCTCGACCGGGTGGCGTGCCGCGCAGCTGCGGTATTGCCGCTCTTATCATCTACCTGATCCTGGTCGCACTTGGCCTGTGGCAGTTGCATGCATCTCCGGCAAGCGACTATCCGGCATTGATATTCGGCATTTCCTCCTGGTTTTGCCCGCTCATCATCCTTGGTGCGGCCCTTCCGGTCTTCGCCGCCAATATCTGGTTCCTGCGCCGCGCGGCCCCCACCCATCTTCGTCTGGCGGGATTTGTCGCCGGCATCACGGCTGGGGCCGTCGGTGCCTGGACCTATTCCTGGGGCTGCATCGAAAACGGACTGCCTTTCGTAGCGCTCTGGTACACGCTCGGCATCGTCCTGTGCGGCATCCTCGGCGCGTCGACATCGCGGTCGCTACTGCGCTGGTAAGCCAAGCCGGACTGGAGGTTCAGGAAACTTCCAAGTGCGATCGAACCGGCGAGAAGCAATCGCGCGGGGGCTTAACAGGAATTCGAAGGCTCCAGATTGGCCCCGGGCAAGCGATGCACCGCTATTCCTGCATCTGTGTGTGCGCCGAAGGAAAACTCCCGCAACTCGATCCGGGCCTTTGAGCGAGACATGGCCCAAAAGCAAAAAGCCTGCCGCGGGAGGAGGTGCGGCAGGCTTTTCGAAAAGAACCGAACAGCGACTGGGAGGAGGAGTGTCGCTGTTCCTTCAGACGTCCCTGGGAGGAGATTGGCCGTCTGAAACTCGAAGCCTTGCGGGAGGAGTTGCATTGCTTCGACAGGTCCAACACTACATCGTTCGGCGGCAGTTTCCATGCCTTATGTTGCACTGCAGCTATGCAAATAACTCAAGCTGGTATGACTCGCGATGAGTATAGGGCCTGACCCGACCTCAGCTATCGCGATCGACGCCAAAACGCCCGCGTTACCAGCGGGCGTCGGGCAGTCTTGGAGACGGAAGGTGTGCGCGGTCAGCGGGCGACAGCTGCGCGGGCAACGCTGCGGATGTCGGCGCGGTCGATGCCAAGGTCCTGCAATTCGCGGCTGGACATACGGCCGAGTTCGTTAACAGTCTGACGGAACTTGCGCCAGTTGTTGAAAGAGCGTGCTACGTTCATGATAATCCCCTTTCCTGAGGGCTAATGACGTCAGCAACCTTGCTTGGCTCCGGCGTCGTTTCGATGGTTGAGATATAGGTGGTTCAATCGGTTTAAAACAGTGACAATACCTCACCTCACCTATGCGTTTGGTGCATAGAATGGTCTTTCGCTATCAGAATGTGCTTGTTTTTTAACCCCATGAGTGAGCCCGTTTCGCGGGAAGACACCAGGGACGATGGTCGCTTTTTTCAGGCCGCCGCGCCAGCGGGCAAATAGACCTGTTGCCCTTTAAAGAGTCCGCGCGCCCTGATCGACTGTCCTCGGCTCCTCATGCCAATCTAGGTTCGAAAAATCGGTGGAAGTGATCCTATGGGAGTGCTCGAAGGGCAAGGGCGCTCCTTGGACCACGCGCACGGGTCCCACTGTCCGCTGACGAGGTCAGCGATCTTCGTGGAAATGAAGCCTGGTTGAATTGCCCTGGCGGTGACCGGCTACGGCGCGGTTTTCTCCTCCAGGACATACCGGAAGTCACAATGTGTCGCGCCTTGCATGATGGTCTGCGTTCGAGACATTTTGATGCGAGTATCGTAGCCTTTGCAGAAGACGGCATCCCGGTTGCAGGACAGGAGATGGCCTATGTGGCCGAGCCCCATCTCGCGGTAGGTTTCGGCATAACGACAGCGCAGGACGTTGTAGTCAAACACCTTGTCATCCGCCCGCACGACCTCGATTTCAAGCGCGTCATCTTGCGTCCAAAGGCTTTGCAGCGCCTGAAACGTCAACAGACTGGTACCCTCCTCCGTCGCGTCTGCGAATTCACGGGCGGCCCGCATCGCCGCCTTGCTTACAGCCGCATCGATAATCGCCTGTGCCTCCGCTTCGCCCAGCCGCTGCCTCAACTCATCATAGATCGGCGCGATAATGGCCGCTTCGATCTTGCGCCGCTGGAGGATGCCCATTGGTTTTGGCGCTTCTACAGTCGCTGGGTCCGGGCAACTTGTCTCTTCATTTGGCAAATTCGACATGCCGGGTTCCCGTTGCTTCGTCTGTCTAGGGTGGTGGGCGCAACCTTGCCACACGCTGCCAATCACGTTCAAGGCTCGATGTGGCAGTCAGGTCAGCGTTGAGCGCTGTACATGGCAATGAAAGAGCGCGGTTTGGCCATCGGTTCTGTAAAGCGCGGCGCTCGATTTCCGCGGCAACGACAAAAATTCAAGACGGAGCGATTGCCGATGCCGTCCGCGGTGCGGTCATGAACAACGCCCACCTCGCCGTCAAGCTCTTGCAAGCGCTTGCAAATCTTGACGCGACGGTGCTCTCCTCGTTTGGCTGTCCTTCCCCCGATGACATTGTAATGCTTCGAGTGATGGTATCAAACGCCGTTTTCGGGCGTCAGCATCAGATGAGGTGGAAAAGGAGCAGGCTCATCGCAGCTACGGGCCGCAAATGGCGTATGGCGGACCTGCGGCAGACTACGTCCGCGTTTGAGGTCCGAGCACGGAATTCCAGAAGACCGTCGTCGCGTTGGTAGGCTCGATTGATTCGGAAAGTAAGATACCTCTAATATGATGTGGCCTGCCCCAGGAACCCATGTTAGGTTTTTGCCAGAAACAACGGAGCAGGACATGGGCATCTTCGATAATGTGATTTCCGGGCTGACTGCGCTTGAGGCAAGCATCGCAGCGATCAATGCGAAACCGCTTCTGGTCGATGCGCAACCGATTCCATCGCGGATAAGCCTGCGAAACCGGTTGCGGTCGAATCCCGGCAAGGGCGGGAAACGCAAGCGAGCTTCGTCAAAGAAGCCCGCCGAGGCCCTTCGCTCCGATTAGATCTGGCCAGCCTAGGTGTTTGCCTGACGGCAATTCGAGCGCATGTCCAAAGTGTACCCATGTCGTGACGCATGTCGTTTTCCCTCGCTATTTTGATCTATAACGAGGCGCGCAAAGCGAGTACATTTCCGATACATGGGCATCCTCGACGTTGGTGATCGTTCGTATCGGCAGTCTATCCGCGATTGGCTTCGTCGCCTCGAAACGAGCGATGACGCCAAGGCGATGGCGGTGCAGGCTGCTTTCATGGCGGTTGACATAGCCATCCTCGCGTTTTTCGTCCTCGGGCCCTATCTGCGAACGGGACCGTCATACCTGATCATCGATTACGCGATTGCGGCGTGGATCATTCTCGAGATGGTTGCGCGCGCAGTCGCGGCCCCCTCAGTCGGCGCATGGGTCGTTCGACCGATGACATGGGTCGACCTGATCATTCTGGCGACCCTGCTCTTCCCGTCCCTTCTCTTCAATTTCGCCTTCCTCCGGGTCATGCGCCTCTGGGCGCTCGGCCGTAGCCCCCTTCTTCTGGCAGGATTGCGTCGGATTGGTTGCAGCGAATTCGTTGAGGTTCTGCGCGCGATCCTGAACTTCCTGGTCTTCCTCTTCCTGATCACGGGATTCGTCTACACGTCGTTCTTCTACGACAGAAACGGTGAGGAAGGATTCGTCGACGCCCTCTATTTCACGGTCGCCACTGTCACAACGACCGGCTTCGGCGACATCACGCTGCCCGGAACCCTCGGAAAGCTCACGTCGGTGGTTACCATGATCGTCGGCGTCTCGCTTTTTGTACGGCTGGCGCAGGCGGTCGTGCGTCCGCACAAGGTCACCTTCCCGTGCCCCAGATGCGGCCTGCAGCGGCACGATACCGATGCCGTGCATTGCAAGGCCTGTGGGGAGGTGCTGAATATCCCCGACGAAGGAAACTGAAGGGCCTTACCGATGGCAGGGTTTCGAGGCGGATTTCGAACCCGGGGCGACATGTGGCGATGTCTGTCCGAGAAAGGACGCGACGTGGTCAGTCCGAGGCGATCTCGATCGAGGAGAGAAGCGTTGAGCGGGCGGTCTTCAGATGCTCGGCGCAGGCATGGCGCGCCTGGTTGAGGTCGCCACTCTGAAGGGCGGCGATATAGGCCAGATGTTCCCCGACCGCGACGTGATTGCGCTGTCGCTCGTCTTTCTTGCTCCATTGATAGTGATAGTGGAAAATGACCGACATCACGCCCTGGATATTGATGAAGAACCGGTTGGGGGCGACGCCGTGGACCAGCTTATGGAACCGGTGGTCGAGATCGGAGAAATCGCGGTAGCGCCAGCTGATTTCGGCCAGCATCTCCCGATGCTCCTGTTCGAGGAACGCAAGCGTGCGCCATGCGGCATGGTCGGGCGGTAGCGCCATGAAGCGCTCCACTGCCCGGATTTCCATGAATTCGCGCATGTCGAAAAGCTCGGCCACGAAGTCCACCGTCAAACCGAGGGCCTTCCAGCGTCCGCTGCTCTGCCGCTCCAGCAGGCCGAAATGACTGAACGTGTTGAGGCATTCGCGGATGGCGGACGTGGAGACCCCAAACTGGCGGGCCAGATCGAGCGCATTGATGCTCTGGCCAGGACTGCAATCGGGTCCCACCATCCAGGTCATGAACTTGCGCTCGACGATCTCCGCGAGCGGCCCAAGATCAGTGCCTGCCTGATAGTCCTTGGCGCACGGCAGGCGCAGGAGCACTTTTGAGCGCCCGTCGAGCGCGACGATACCACTGCTCGAAAGCTCCGCTAGCACGGCGCGCAGCGTCGTCCGGCTGACGCCGAGTTCGGCCGCCAGGACCGGCTCAGACGCAAGCTTTGATCCCGGCGACTTGCGTGCGAGTACGTCAAGACATTGATTGAGCGTCCGTTTGTAAAGCGTGTTCGTCTTCATGCCGCCCCCCGACGCTTTGTCTTTTACAATGATTTTTTTATAAAAAAAACAGATTGCCCGCCCAAATAATGTCTTTTATACAAAAAAAACAGACCAGCTGTGTGGAAGGAGGAGTTCATGCACGCGAACAATGGATGCGAAGCGCATCCTCACACCCTTTTCTGTTGCTGTCCTCTTCTGGGCACCGGCCGCCTCCCGGTGTTCGGCCTATGACGGGGCTCATCCTTCAATTCGGCACGAGCCGCTTCCTTCAGGCGCATGTTGATCTGTTCCTGCACGAGGCACGGGAAGCGGGTCAGGACGTGCCATCGGTCGTCATCGTGCAGACCTCGGGCTCTGCCGAGAGGGCCGGTCGGCTTGCGGCCTTTTCCGATCCGGCGGGCTTTCCTGTCGTTCTTCGCGGCCTTGAAAACGGCATGGCCACCGAGCGTCGCGTGGCAGTGAAAAGCGTATCGCGCGGCCTTTCGACCGCCGGCGACTGGGTCGAGATCGTCGATCTCTTCGCACGCGAAGCCGATTTTGTGGTCTCCAACACGGGTGACTCAGGCTATGCGGTCACTCCCGGCGAGGCGTCCACCGGCCTTTTTGCTGACACGCCGCTTGTCTCGTTTCCCGGCAAGCTCCTTCAGCTCCTCCATGCCCGCTGGCAACGTGGCGGGCGTCCGCTGACGGTCCTGCCCTGCGAACTCGTCAACCGCAACGGACCGGCGCTAAGGGCCATTGTCCGCGACCTTGCGGCGACGGCCAACGCCCCTGCGGATTTCCTGAGGTTCCTCGACCAGGAGGTGGTTTTCGCCAACACCCTCGTCGATCGCATCGTCTCCGAGCCGCTGCAGCCCGCGGGCGCCGTGGCGGAGCCTTATGCGCTCTGGGCGATCGAGCGGGCGCCGGGCCTCAGCCTTCCCTGCACGCATCCGTCCATCGTGCTGACGGACGACCTCGAACCCTACGAGCGGCTCAAGCTGCATATTCTCAATCTCGGCCACAGTGTCCTTGCCGATATCTGGCAGCGCGACGGACGTCCGGAGGATGAGACCGTTCGTGCCATCCTGGCAGACCCTGCCGTCAACACCCGCCTCGACGCGATCTATCGCGACGAGGTCCTGCCCGGTTTCTCCGCACGCGGGATGGAGGATGCGGCGCGCGCCTATGTCGCCACCACCATGGACCGCTTCCGCAATCCCTATCTCGACCACCGCATCGCCGACATCGCTGGCAATCACGCGCTGAAGGTCGAACGGCGTATCGCGGCCTTCCTCGACTGGGCCGGTACGCCAGCGCCGGTTCTTTCCTCGATCGTTTCCCGGCAGAAGGCGACGGCATGAGCTATACATTCGACTTTTCCGCCCTCCTGCCGTACTGGCCGGTGTTCCTGCAGGGGGTCTGGCTTACGCTGAAGCTTTCTGCGCTCGCAACAGTCCTTGGTTTCGTTGTCGGCACGCTCTGCGCCATCGCGCGGGCGGACGGTCCTTCCTGGCTGAAATTTCTGGTAGCGGTCTACGTCGAGACGATCCGCAACACACCGCTGCTGGTGCAGATCTTCCTGGTCTATTTTGGCTTCGCCTCGATGGGCTTGAAGGTATCGGCGAACACGGCAGCCGTCGCAGCCCTTGTGGTCAATGTTGGTGCCTATACCTGCGAGATCGTGCGGGCGGGCCTCGAATCCATTCACAAGTCCCAGTTGGAAGCCGCCGAATGTCTTGGGTTGACGCGCACCCAGACCTATTGGCACGTCATCGTGCGTCCTGCGATCGAGCGTGTCTATCCGGCACTGACCAGCCAGTACGTACTCCTGATGCTCGCCTCGTCGATCACATCGCAAATTTCCGCCGAGGAACTGACGGCTGTGGCAAACCGCATCCAGTCGGACACGTTCCGCTCCTTCGAGACCTATATCGTCACAGGGGCTCTATACATCGTCTTGTCCTTCGTGGTGCGGGTAGCCTTCATCCTGTTCGGCCTCGTTATTTTCCCCCGTCGGCGCAAGCTGGGCACGGCCATCTGAGGAAGGAACAGGACATGTCGCTCACGCCCGTCCACATCGAATTCATCGCCGTCGGGGCGCTCTGGACCATCGGTCTTTCAGCTGTCGGCTTCATCGGCGGTTCCGTCTTGGGCTTCTCCATGGCGCTCGCCCGGATTTCGCCAAGCCCGCTGCTGCGGCGACTTGCCAGCGGCTATATCCAGATCGTGCAGGGCACACCGCTGCTCGTCACGCTCTTCCTCTTCTATTTCGGCCTTGCCGTCATCGGCCTCGATAGCCTGCCGGCCATTGTCGCCGCCGGCCTTGGCCTTGTCATCTACTCTTCTGCCTTCCTTGCGGAAATCTGGCGCGGTTGCCTGGAATCTGTGCCGAAGACCCAGTGGGAGGCGGCCGAATGCCTGGCGCTCAGCCGCTGGCAACGCATGACCCGGGTGATCCTTCCGCAGGCCATGCGCATCGCCACGGCGCCGACCGTCGGCTTCCTCGTGCAGATCGTCAAGAACACCTCGCTGGCCTCGGTTGTCGGCTTCGTCGAGCTCGCCCAGGCCGGCAAGCTTGTCAACAACACGATCTTTGAGCCTTTCACGGTGTTCATCGTCGTCGCCGCCTTCTACTTCGCCATCTGCTACCCGCTCTCGGCCTGGAGCCGCAGCCTTGAAAGGAAACTCAATGTCGGCCGTCGTTAGCCTCAGCAACGTGCACAAAAGCTTCGGGGCCGTGAAGGTCCTGAAGGGTGTCAGTTTCGATATCGGCGCCAGCGAAGTGATCGCGGTGATCGGCGCTTCGGGCTCAGGCAAGTCGACTGCGCTACGCTGTATCAACGCACTCGAGACCATCGACAGCGGTGAGATCCTCGTTTGCGGCCACAAGGTCCACGACGCTGCTCTCGACCGGCGGGCGCTGCGTCGCGATGTCGGCATCGTCTTTCAGAGCTATAACCTCTTCCCGCATCTGACGGTGGCACAAAACATCATGCTCGCGCCCTCCTGCGTGAAGAACATGGGCAAGGCTGAAGCGCGCGCGCTTGCCGAGCAGGTGCTGGCGAAGGTCGGTCTCCTGGAGAAGGCCGACAATTACCCCGAACAACTTTCCGGCGGCCAGCAGCAGCGCGTCGCCATCGCCCGTTCGCTCGCCATGCAACCGAAGCTGATGCTCTTCGATGAGGTGACCTCGGCACTCGACCCGCAGCTCACCGGCGAGGTGCTTCGCGTCATGGAGGATCTCGCCCGCGCGGGCATGAGCATGATCCTCGTCACCCACGAAATGGCCTTCGCCCGCAAGGTGGCGAGCAAGGTGATCTTCATGCACCAGGGCAAGGTCTGGGAAACAGGCCCCGGCGCGATGCTGGATAATCCGCAGACCAAGGAACTAAGCGAGTTCCTGAGCAACGGCCTCTAATTCGATCGAACTGTCTCAAGGAGGAGATTAAATGATGAAACGCAGAACCCTGATGACCAGCGCCTTGGCGCTCGCTCTCTTTGGTGCCGTCCCGGCAATAGCCATCGCCGATACGCTTGACGACATCAAGGCACGCGGCACGTTGCGCGCGGCCATCGACCTCGGCTCACCGCCCTTCGGCATGCAGGACGCCAACATGCAGCCGACGGGCTCCGAGGTGGAAAGCGCAAAGCTGCTCGCCGATCACCTTGGGGTGAAACTCGAAATCATCGAAGTGACCAGCCCGAACCGCATTCCCTTCCTGCTCACAAACAAGGCCGACGTGGTCGTCGCTTCGCTCTCCATCAGTGAGGAACGCAAGAAGGTGATCGATTTCGCCGATCCGCACGGCGTCATCCAGGTCATCGCAGCTGCTCCGAAGGGCCTTGAGATCAAGGGGGTGGAAGAGCTGGTGGGCAAGGATGTCGCAACAACCCGCGGTACGACCAACGACAAGGTAGCCACCAGCCAGGCAACGGGAGCCAACATCGTGCGTTATGACGACGACGCGACCCTCGTCACCGCACTCGTCTCCGACCAGAACAATATCATGATCTCCGCTCCGCAGATCATGAATGCCGTCAACGAGCGCCGGACGAACGACCCGCTCGAGGTCAAGTTCGTGCTCAAGGTCAATCCGTATGCCGTTGGCCTGCGCAAGGGCGACGATGCGCTGAAGGCGGCGGTCAACGACTGGGTCAAGACCGATCTCGCCAACGGAAAGCTGAACGAGATCTACAAGAAGTACAACAACGTCGACCTGCCGGCGGAAATGCCGAAACCGTAAGCGAACAGCGGGGCGGCCGACCCACGGTCGCCCATGCACCTCCCTCGTCCGGTCGGGTTGCCTGCTGATGATGAGGCGTAAGGACCCTGTCGATATGCCCGGCGGCTCTGTGGTGCCGTCCAAACCTTCAGACAATCAGGATGAACTTCATGAAAGCGCTTCTCTGCGAAGAACCCGGCCGTCTTTCGCTTGTCTCCCGTCCGGCACCGGCACGCGGCGCTGGCGAGGTTCTCGTGCGCATCCGCCATGTCGGCATCTGCGGGACCGATTTTCACATCTTCGCCGGCAAGCACCCCTTTCTCGAATACCCGCGTGTCATGGGCCACGAACTTTCCGGTACGGTCGAGGAAGCCCCTGAGGGCAGCCGTCTCAAGACGGGCGAACACGTCTATATCGTGCCCTATCTCTCCTGCGGTACATGTCATGCCTGCCGGAAGGGGCTGACAAATGCCTGCCAGTCGATCCGCGTGCTGGGCGTGCACTGCGACGGCGGCATGGCCGAATATGTTTCGGTGCCCGAGGCCAACGTGGTGCCGACGGGCGGTATCGCGCTAGAAGATGCGGCGATGATCGAATTCCTGGCGATTGGCGCGCACGGCGTCAAGCGCGGCGCGATCCACGCCACCGACCGCGTGCTCGTTACCGGATCCGGTCCGATCGGCATGTCGGCAATCATTTTCGCCAAGACGCGCGGAGCGCAGGTGACTGTCATGGACACGCGCGCCGACCGGCTTGCCTTTGCCACAGACCGGCTCGGCGCTGACGCTGCAATGCTCGCCGATGCCTCCGCCGAGGCGGAAGCGAACCGCCTGACCGGCGGCGACGGTTTCGATGTGGTGATCGACGCGACCGGGAGTGCCGGCCCCATCGAGCGGGGTTTCGCCTTCCTCGCCCACGGCGCGCGCTATGTGCTGCTCTCCGTCGTACGGCAAGACATCACCTTCTCCGACCCCGAATTCCACAAGCGTGAGGCGACGCTTCTGGCCAGCCGCAATGCCCAGCCGGACGACTTTGCCGAGGTCGTGCGCCAGATAGAGGCCGGCAAGGTGCCGACCCGTGCTCTCAATACGCATCGGGGACGCCTGGAAGATGGCGCGGCGCTGCTGGTGGAATGGGCCCGTCCCGAGGCGGGCGTGATCAAAGCGATCCTGGACGTTTGAAAGCATCGACGAATTTCAAGCGCGAGCTCGGGTCCCTGACGGGCTATCGCCGAAGCATCGAATGCCTGCGACAGCAGCTGTGAGGCAGCGACAAGATCATGGGCGCAACCGCATTGGGCTGCGTCACAGTTGTATCTGCGACCTGACAGGTGCAAGATGCGCAATGAATAGCCGGAGATAGAAACCGGCCATGTGTTTCAACCCGTGAACAAGCAGCCGCGGACCATGGAACTCATACTCGCCACCGGATTGATCGTCTTCAAGGTCGCGTTGCTGATTGCGATGCTGCTGCTGCTGCCTCTGCCGCTCACCTGGCTCGAACGCAAGATCGCCGGGCACATGCAGCAGCGGATGGGGCCGATGCGGGTTGGGTGGCATGGGCTGCTGCAGCCTATGGCGGACGGAATCAAGCTTCTGACCAAGGAGGACCACATTCCCGCCGAGGCCGATCGCTTGCTGTTCAAAATGGCCCCCATCCTGGCGCTCGCTCCGCCCTTTGTCGTCTTCGTCGCGATCCCCTTCGGCGAATCCGTCTCGGTGCTCGGCAACGAGATTTCCCTCTATGTCTCCAACATGAATGTCGCGCTTCTCTTCGTCTTCGCGGTGCTTGGGATCGAGGTCTATGGCGTTATCTTCGGTGGCTGGGCCGCCAACAGCAAATACGCCGTCCTCGGCAGCCTCAGGACTTGCGCGCAGATGATCAGCTACGAGATCCCGATGGGGTTCGCGGTGATCGGCGTGGTCATGCTGGCGCAATCCATGAGCCTGTTGGAAATCGTGCGTGCGCAGGCCGATGTGTGGAACATCGTCTACCAGCCGATCGGCTTCTTCGTGTTTTTTGTCGCCGGCCTGGCCGAGGCGCAGCGCATTCCTTTCGACCTGGCGGAAGCGGAAGGCGATCTCGGTGCCGGGTTCCATACCGAATACAGCGGTATCCGGTTTGCGTTGTTCATGGTGAGCGAATATGCCATCGTCCTTTTGGTGTCGGTCCTGGCGGTGATCCTCTTCTTCGGCGGCTGGAACGGCGCGCTCATTCCCTTGCCACCGCTCCTGTGGTTCGCGCTCAAGGTCGCATTCTTCGTCTATATGTTCATCTGGTTTCGTTTCACCTTCCCACGCTACCGCTACGACCAGCTGATGGCGATCGGATGGAAAGTCTTGCTTCCTCTCTCGATGGCGAACATAATTATCACTGGTCTTGTCTTCCTTTAGGGCCAGAGCGGGCTCGGTAGTGAGGCAGCGATGTCGCACGCGCAGGACAGAATTGGCGCATGGATCGGCTGGGCGTTCTTCGCCGACCTGGCGAAAGCTTTGGCTCTGACCTTCGGTTACATGTTTTCCAAACCGGTAACCATGCAGTACCCGGACAAGGAAAAATGGCTCCCCTATTCACGCTACCGTGGGCATCACTTCCTGAAGCGTGACGATGAGGGTGAGATCAAGTGCGTGGCCTGCGAACTCTGCGCGCGCATTTGTCCATGCGACTGCATCGAAGTCGTCCCCTACGAGGATGAGAAGGGCAAGCGTCACCCGGCAAAATTCGAGATCGATACGGCACGGTGCCTCTTCTGCGGCCTGTGCGAGGATGCCTGTCCCGCCGACGCGATCGCGCTTGGCCAGGAATACGAATTCTCCAGCTTCTCTTCGCGCGAGCTGGTGATCGGGCGTGACGATCTGCTTGCCAAGCCGGGCAAGGCAGCGACTGGCGGCAGCGTGGTGGCTGCGCGCCTCAGTGTCGAACCGAAGGTCCTGGTCGAGACCGGCGGGCGGCAGGGGTACAATTGGTGGCGTAATATCCGACGAAGGTGAAAATGCGCCAGCCGTCTAGGCAAAGCGCGCAGAGAGGAGGCCCACATGCATGTGCGCCAGATCTTGAACAGCAAGTCTCCCGAGGTCATCTCGGTTACACCCAACCACACGATGGTGGAGGTCCTGAGGTTGTTCCGCGAAAACAACATCGGCTTTGTTATCGTCGCCCGTTACCCGGGGGAATGCCTGGGAACGGTGTCGGAGCGGGACTGCTGCAATGCCGTCGCCAAATATGGCACCCAAGCACCCGCCATGCGCGTCAGCGATATCATGAGCCAACGTGTGGCGACCTGCGCCACAGACGATTTACTGCCTCTCGTGATGGCGATCATGACCGAGCGGCGTACGCGCCATGTGCTCGTCATGGAAGGCGACAACATCGCCGGCATCGTCAGCATCGGCGACGTGGTCAAGTACAGGCTCGAGGAAGCGATGCGCACGGAGCAGGATCTGCAGGATTACATCTGCGGGGTCAGCTATCATTGACAAGGCACGCCAGGGTCAGAGGCGGCCACCGGTGCTGCCCTGGGCGTTGTCTTCGGGGTCAGGTGCGAGGACGAGCGCGGCTGCGGTTCCATCGGCCACCCGCGCCTTTCGAACCTCCACCGGACACGGGTATTCGCCCCGCTGCATCAGGCTGTTGAGGCGCAACGCGCTGTAGTTTTCAGGAACGAACACAAGGTTCCTTGGGAAGCGCCTGTTGACCTTGAGCTTTGCAGTCAGCTCGCCCTTTGCTGAGCGCACGACAAGCTGATCGCCATCGGAAAGGTCCAACTCCTCGGCATCCTGTGCGCCCATCTCGACATAGGGGTCATCTGCGACCGTATTCAGGATTTCCGATCGTTCGGAAAGATATCCGTTGTGGAACAGGCAGTTGCCGGTGACCAGCATGAGACGGTCGGATTGAGCGCAAGCAGGCGCCGGGGCGAAGAACCCGCCAGCCGGTGGGGCAAGTCCCCCTTTGGTGAACGCTCCGTCTGCGCCAAGGCCGTCCCAGTTCAAGCCCTCGTAAGCAGGAACCAGCCTGGCAATCTCGTCGAAAATCTCGCGTTGGATCGATGGTCGCAGTGAGTGGCCACGAAGTGCCGCGACGAAGTCGAAGATCGCCAGATTGCCGCGTGCCTCGCCGAAGGGTTCATGGAACTTGCAGACCTTCTGTAGCCGGCCCTCATTGTTGGTGAAGGTCCCGGGCTCCTCGCCGTAACTCGCGGCCGGCAGCACCACCTCGGCCATGCCGACAGTCTCGGTGAGAAACGCATCCTGCACGATCAGGAGCTCGGCGGCACGAAGGGCCTGCTGTACGTACGCACGGTCGGGATAGGACCCAAGCGGGTCGCTTCCGGCAATGTAGAGCGCGCCCATCTGCCCCTTGTCGCAGAGGCCGAGCATCCCGTCGAAATCCGAGCCGGGCTCGGACGGTATCTCAGTGCCCCAGCTCCGTTCGAGTGTTGTGTGTGTCTGATCGTCAGCGACCGGGCGCAGCCCCGGCAGAGTTGCCGGCAGCACGCCCATATCCCAGGCTCCAAGCTGGTTGGCGCGGTCGAAGAGAAACTGCATCGCCAGTCTTTTGCCAAGCAGGCGGACAAGCTGCACAAGGTTTGAGAGTTGCTGCAGTGTGTCACGTGCTGTCGACGACCTCAGGAGCTCGGCGCTGACAAGCAGTGTGACGCTCTGCGCGTCGAGCAATGCCCGCACCAAACGAGATACCTCATCGCCAATGGCCGCCGGCGATCCGCCGAGGTTCGCGGGAACGGCGCCCAGCAGGTTCGGATCAGCCGCTGCCATGAGCCCAGCCACCACCCCAGCGAGACCTGGCCCCTCACCGCCCGGTGACACACGAACGACCGCCCTGGCATCGGCGTCCAGACGGGATGGCCGGGCCGAAAGCATGAATAATCCGGTCTGTCGCCGCCGCGCAGCGTCCCGCAGGAGGTATTCGGTGACCGGGTTTTCCTCGGTCGGGTTACCACCGATGACAAGCACGCAATCGTTGCCGATCACGTCCGTCAGCGGCGCGCGGCTGTAGTGGCCGGTGACCAACGCACCGAGCGGATCGTAGGGTGTCGACCAGCGCGAGGAACAGTCCATGTTGTTGGTCCGGAAGACCGTGCGCATCATTTTCTGGAATTGATAAAGCGTCTCGTTTGGAAGGCGTGGCGAGGCAAGCCCGCCTGCGGCCTTTCCTTGCACCGCCGAAAGGCGCCGTTTCAGGTGGTCCCCGGCCTCTTCCCAGGAAACTGCGACAAGGGCGCCATCACGGCGGACCATCGGTCGCCTGATCCTCTTCGGGCTTGTGACAAAATCGAGGCCAAAGCGCCCGCGCACGCAGAGCGTTTCGCGGTTGACCCCCTCGTCCCATTTTGAGCGCACGCGCATGAACTCGCCCTTGCGCGTGCCAACTGTCAGCTGGCAGCCGGTACCGCAATGCGGGCAGATGGTGTCGGTCTCAGTCAGATCCCAGGGCCGCGCCTTGTAACGATAGGGGAAGCTCATCAGCGCACCGACCGGGCAGACTTCGATGCAATTGCCGCATTGGTCGCAGCTCGCGAGACTGCCCTCAAACCCGGTTACGGCAGTATCCATGCCTTTCTCGACCGTGCCCAAGGCGACCGCGCCGACCACCTCCTCGCACATCCGCACGCACCGCTGGCACTGGATACAGCGATTGACATTCATGATGACGACGGGGCTCAGACGGATATCTTCAGAATGGAACACGCGTTTGGCATCGCGGAAACGGCTTTCGCGTGGCCCATAGGCCATCACCTGGTTCTGCAGTTCACACTCGCCGCCCTTGTCGCAGATGGGGCAGTCGAGGGGGTGATTGGCGAGCAGCATGTCGAGCATGGACGAACGTGTTTCGTCAATCAGCGGCGTGTTCGTTCGCACGACCATGCCGTCTGTGACCGTGGTGGCGCAGGACGGCTGCAGCTTTCGCTGTCCTTCGATTTCGATCAGGCACATCCGGCACGAGGCCAGCGGCGGCAGCCGCTTCATATAGCAGAAAGTCGGGATGTCGATACCCAGACGCTGAGCCGCCTGCAGCACCGTAGACCCGGCCTCCACGTCCAGTGTCTGGTCATTGATCGTGACGCGAACCATGGCTTCCTCGCGGTCTTCTCCCGATGCACCCTAGTGGTACGGGCACCTGTGCTCCTTGATATGGACGTCGAACTCGTCGCGGAAATGCTTGAGCGCAGCCCGCAGTCCCATCGCCGCGCCGTCACCCAGCGCGCAGAACGTATTTCCGAAAATGCCTTTGCACAGGGCGTCGAGCTGCTCCAGATCACCGGGCTCACCCTGTCCCGCCTCGACCCGGCGCAGTACTTTCACCGCCCAGTCCAGCCCTTCACGGCATGGGGTGCATTTGCCGCAGGATTCGTGATGGAAGAACTCGACGATCCGTGTGGCGACCTTGACCATGCAGGTCGCATCATCGATCACGATCACGCCGGCCGAGCCGAGCATCGAGCCGGCGGCAGCTAGCGAGTCAAAATCCATCCCCACATCAAGCCCGTTCTCCGGTATGACCGGCGCCGAGACCCCGCCCGGGATCACCGCCTTGATTTTGCGTCCCGGCAACGGGCCGCCGGCGTGGCTCTCGACGAGTTCCCGCAGCGGTATGCCCATCGGCAACTCATAGAGACCGGGTTTCAACACCTGTCCGCTGACGCAATAGAGCTTCGGGCCGGGGCTCTTGTCCGGTCCGATCTCCCGAAACCACCTCGAGCCACGCATCACGATATGCGGCACGCAGGCAAGCGTCTCGACATTGTTGATCACCGTGGGGCTGGCATATAGCCCCTCGACTGCCGGAAACGGCGGTTTCAGCCGGGGCTGGGCGCGTTTACCCTCGAGCGAGTCGAGCATCGCGGTCTCCTCGCCGCAAATATAGGCGCCAGCACCGCAATGGATATGCACGGTGAAATCGAAATCGGTACCCAGGATTCTCCGCCCGAGGTAGCCTTTATCGTGGGCCTCGGCGATCGCCTGCTCCAGGCGACGGATCGCTGTCACATACTCTCCACGAACATAGACATAAGCGGTCTTGGCGCCAATTGCGTACGCGCTCACCGCCAACCCCTCCACGAGCTGGTGTGGGTCGCGCTCCATGATGATGCGGTCCTTGAAGGTACCGGGCTCGCCCTCGTCGGCGTTGCAGCAGAGATATTTCGGCTTGCCTGTTTGCTTCGGGACGAAGCTCCATTTCATCCCCGTCGGGAAACCGGCACCGCCGCGACCTCGCAGGTTTGCCTCCTTGACGAGGTCGATGACCTCGTCGGGGGCGTGCTCGCGCAGCGCCTTCTTCAGCGCCTGGTAGCCGCCGCCGGCTTCATAGGTCGACAACAAATGACCATCCTGCGCGTTGATGTTCTTGAGGAGAACCGGTTCGAACATGGCTTTACTCTCCCGGCGGCCGCGCCGAAGCGGGCTCAATGCCTGCCGCTCGCGACACTCCTGCCCGCAGACTGTCGAGCAGTTGATTCACCCGCGCGTCATCCAGCTTGCCATGGTAGTCGTCGCCAACCTGCATCACTGGAGCCATCTCGCAGGCCCCGAGGCATTCCACGGTCGAAAGCGTGAACAGCCCGTCCGGGGTCGTTTCTCCCTTTTTGATCTGCAGCACGGTTTCGAGATGTTTCAGCAGATTCTCCGAGCCGCACAGCATGCAGGAAACATTGTCACAGAGCTGCAGGTGGAACAGGCCAATCGGTTCGGTATGGAAGAGCGTGTAAAAAGTCGCCAGCTCGTAAACCCAGATCCGCTCGACGCCGAGGATGTCGGCGACCTCCTCGAGCACGGGGCCTGGCAGATAACCATGTTCTTTCTGCGCGATCAGAAGCGCGGGCATGATCGCTGAGCGCTGGTTCGGATACCGCGCTGCCGCTGCTTCTATTTTTTCGCGCATGCTCATTGCATCCAGATCTCCAGTTACTTGTCCACCTCCGCCATCACCGGGTCGAGGCTACCCAGCACGGCTATCATGTCGGCCAGGTAGTGTGCGTTGGTCACCCCGAAGAGCCCCTGAAGATTGACGAAGGACGGGGCGCGCACTTTCATGCGGAACGGTTTCGGCGACCCATCGCTGATAATGTAGAAGCCCAATTCACCCTTTGGCGCCTCGATCGCCGAATAGACCTCGCCCCTGGGTACGTCAAAGCCGTAGGCCGACAGGTCGAAATGCTGGATCAGGGCCTCCATCGAACAATGCACGCGTTCCTTGTCCACCGGGAACGCGATCGTCGGCATGTCGATCTGGAATGGCCCGTCCGGCATCTGCTCGAGGCATTGTTCGATGATCGCGATGCTTTCGCGCATCTCGTCAACGCGGCACCGCCAGCGCGCATAGCAATCGCCCTCGTTGCGGGTGATGACGTTGAAGGCGAGCCTTTCATAAATCTCGTAGGGCTCGTCGCGGCGGATATCCCAGTCGACACCTGAGGCCCGCAGGTTCGGGCCACTCAGACCAAGATCGACCGCATCTTCGCCGGAGATCACGCCGATCCCCTTCGTGCGCTTGAGGAAGACCCTGTTATCTTCGAGCAATCGCTCATAGTCGCGGATCCGGTTCGGGAAGATGTCGCAGAACTCCCTGATCTTGGGCAGGAAGCCGTCGGGCAGATCCTCGCGCACTCCGCCAACCCTGCAAAAGGACGTGTGCATGCGCGCACCGGTAACCATCTCCAGCAAGTCCATGATCATTTCGCGCTCACGCATGACGTAGAGCAGCGCAGTCATTGCGCCGAGATCCATTGGCAGCGCACCCGTGATCAGAAGATGACCGGAAATCCTTGCCAGTTCGGCCATCATCACGCGGATATACTGAGCGCGGATCGGCGCTTCGATGCCGAGGAGCTTCTCCACCGCCAGCGCGAAGGCCAGGTTGTTCGACGGCGGACAGAGATAGTCGAGCCGGTCCGTCAGCGGGAAAATCTGGGTGTAGGTGAAGCTCTCGGCGAGCTTTTCCGTGCCGCGATGGAGGTAGCCGATATGCGGGTCCACGCGCTCGACATACTCGCCGTCCAGTTCGAGAACGAGCCGGAGCACCCCGTGAGTGCTGGGGTGCTGCGGGCCGAGATTGAGAAGCACTTCCTTGGTGTGGAGCGCTTCGCCTTGCGGCCTGCTGAGCTCGGTGACTTCGGTCATCTCAACCCTCCGGCGTAGAACGGCCTCCTTATGGGATGTCCCTGGTGGCAATGTCCGGCTGCGTCGGCGGCGGACCTTCGGCACCGAAGGGATTCAGTTTGTCCTTGTAGCCCCTCAAGGGGAAATCCTTGCGCTGGGGAAAGCCCTCGAAGCCTTCCCACATGTAGATCCGGCGCAGATCGGGATGGCCCTCGAACTTGATGCCGTACATGTCCCAGGCTTCGCGCTCATGCCAATTGGCCGTCCGCCAGATGCCCGTCACCGACGGAACGCTTGGCAGTTCACTAAGGCGGCACTTGATGCGCACGCGCCATTTGTTCTCCAGCGAATAGAGGTGGTACACGGCCTCATAGCGTGGCAGCTCGGGGTAATGATCGACGCCGCAGATATCGGACAGGAAATTGAACTGCAGCGCCGGGTGCTGTTTCAGAAATCGGCAGAACTCAACGATCATTTCCGGTGGAACGGCAAAGGCATGAATGCCATGCCTGGCGCCGAGATCCTCGATTGCGGCGTTGAAATGTTCGATGACCAGAGCGGGATTGAAAGACGACTTGACGCTCATGAGACTGCAATCCGATCGAGAGGCGTCCCGGCCAGCGCGCGGGATTTCTTGATCTTCTCCTGAAGCAGCAGGAAACCGTGCATCAGCGCCTCGGGCCGAGGCGGGCAGCCGGGAACGTGCACGTCCACCGGCACGAAGGTTTCCGATCCCTGCACCACCGCATAGGTATTGTAGACCCCGCCCGAGATCGCGCAGGTGCCCATCGCGATCACCCAGCGCGGCTCCGGCATCTGGTCATAAAGCCGGCGCACGACGGGAGCGAATTTCCGGGTCACGGTACCGGCGATGATCATCACGTCGGATTGGCGCGGCGAAGGCCGGAACACCACACCGAACCGGTCGAGGTCGTAACGCGCGCATCCTGCCGAGATCATCTCGATGGCGCAGCAGGCAATGCCGAAGGTCTCTGGCCACAGCGCCGAGCGTCGGCTCCAGCCGATGATGCTGTCGGCAGTCGTGAACAGCACGCTGTCGCGGATCGCATCGCCTACGCCTCCCATTCCAGCGCTCCCTTCAGCCAGGCGTAGGCGAAACCCACGATCAGCAGCAACATGAACACGAACATCTCGACATAGGCGACCAGACCGATGTCCTTCAGGACGACGGCCCAGGGAAAGAGAAACATCGTCTCGACGTCGAAGACCACCAGCAGGATCGCCAGCATGAAGAACTGCACCCTGAAACGGCCGCCGGCGGCCTCCCCGGCCGGGTCCATGCCGCATTCATAGGCCACGTTCTTTGCAGGATAGGGATTGGATGGCCGTAGCAGTGACGAGACAAAAAGCGTTGCTCCCGTCACCAGAGCAACTCCGGCGACCATGACGAGGACTGGCAGGAATTCCATTGCAGTCATAGCCATATCGCATTGCTGCGGTCGCCCACCGAGGGTTCTTTTCAGGCCGCCGCCGGCGCCAGTTCGGAACCGGAGGTGCGGTCGCAAAGGGAGCGACTTTGGCAATCCTTTCTAGAATTGTCAGTGTATTCCGTCGGGTGGATCATTGCAAATTCAATAGATCAGCCGCCAAATACCGAGTGCTGGGCAAGCCTCAGAAACCATGCCGGAAACAGGCCAATTCCTATGGTGCCGGCGGCGGTAAAAGCAAGCGTGGCGCGCAACAAGGGAGACAGTGCGGGGGAAAACACCCTTTTGGGTTCGCGCATGTAGATCAGCATGGCGATGCGGATATAGAAATAGGCCGCCACAACACTGAGCAGCACTGCGGTCACCGCCAGTATGACGAACCCTTGCTCGACCAGCGCGACAAGCACGTAGAACTTGGCGAAGAACCCGGCCGTCGGTGGAATGCCTGCCAGTGAAAACAGGTAGAGTAGCATCAAAAGTGCCAGCCCGGGATGCGACTTGGAAAGACCTGCATAGTCATCGATAGTCTCGCCCGAGAAATTGCCGTTGCGCATCATGATGATGGTGCCGAAAATGCCGAGATTCATGAACGAGTAGATCAGCAGGTAGAGCATCACGCTGGCGATCCCATCTGTGCCGCCGGCAACCACGCCGAATAGGGCGAAGCCGGCATGGGCAATGCTGGAATAGGCGAGCAGGCGCTTGAAATTATCCTGCACCAGCGCTGAGAAACTGCCGAGCGCCATCGTCGCGACAGCGATGACAGCGACGATGATCCAGGCATTTGAGGCTGCGACCAGCGGGTTGAGAAACACACGCAGGATCACTGCAAAACCCGCCGCTTTCGGTCCGACAGACATGAAGGCGGTGATGGTTGTCGGCGCCCCTTCATAGGCGTCCGGCAACCACATGTGGAACGGAACCGCGCCGACCTTGAAGACAAGCCCCGCGACAATGAAGACGACAGCAAGCAACAATCCGGGATCGGGCCGGACACCGGTCACAGCCGCAGCGACCCCATCCAGTTGCGTCGTGCCGGTCAGCCCGTAGACCAGCGAGACGCCATAAAGGAAAATCCCGGTCGAGGCCGAGCCAAGGATCACATATTTCAGCGCTGCTTCGTTCGACCGCCGTTCTTTGCGCAGGAAGCCGGTCAGAACATAGGTGCAAAGCGCCATCAGTTCGAGCCCAACATAGATCGACAGGAGATCGATCGCCGAGGCCATGATCATCATTCCTGAAAGCGCAAGGAGCAACAGGACATGATATTCGCTGTTCGCTATGCCTTCGATCTCCGCATATTTTCTGGAAAGGAGGAGTGTCAGAACGGTGGCCAGATAAAAGACCATCTTGAAAAAGACCGAAAAACGGTCGGCGATGAACATGCCCGTGTAAGCGGGGCGCACCTCGCCGGCGAGCATGATCGTCAGGACAGCGGCCGTCAGGATCACCGCGACCGATGCCGAAAGAAGGAAATGCTCCTGCCTTTTCCGGACAAGCTGTCCGAGGATGAGGAGGATGCAGGCCCCGGTGACGACCACGATTTCGGGCAGGCTTGCTACAATCGACTGCAAGAGCGCGGCAGCAGTCATTGGACACTCCCCTCACCGTGCACATGTAGCATGAGCTGCTTCACCGAGGCGTCGATGATGCCGAGAAAGGGCTTTGGATAAAAGCCGACCCAGAGCACGAAGAGCGCCAGCGGCAGGATCGCCGCCATCTCGCGGGTGTTGACATCGCGTATCTTGAACTTCGCACTGATCTTTGCCGGACCGAGCGCAACTTTCCCATACATGCCGAGCAGGTAGGCCGCGCCCAGCAAGGCGCCAAAGACGGCTGCCGCACCGACAACTAGGTTGGCCGCAAAGCCAGCTGACAGCACGAGCAGTTCGCCCACGAAGGAATTCGTTCCCGGGAGCGCCATCGACGACAGCGTGAACAGCAGGAAAAACGCGGTATAGACAGGCGCTGCCTTCATCAACCCGCCATAATCCGCGATGCTGCGCGTATGCGTCCGCTCGTAGATCAGGCCGACGAACAGGAACAGCGCGCCCGTCGTTACGCCGTGATTGAACATCTGGAGGATGGCGCCCTCGAGCCCGCGCAGGTTCAGCGTAAATATCCCCATCGTCACGAAGCCCATGTGACTGATGCTTGAATAGGCGACCAGTTTCTTGAGATCATCCTGCGCCAGCGCAAGCAGTCCGCCGTAGACGATCGCAAGGGCCGAAAGCGCCAGCATCAGCGTGGAATAATGGGCCGACGCTTCCGGTAGCATCGGCAGAGAGAACCTGAGGAAACCGTAGGCGCCCATCTTCAGGAGCACGCCGGCAAGGATGATGCTGCCTGCCGTCGGGGCCTGGACATGGGCGTCCGGCAGCCACGTGTGGAGCGGAACCATGGGTACCTTGACTGCAAAGGCGACCAGGAAGGCGAAGAACAGCCACGACTGGATCCGGAACGGCAATTCCTGCGCTGTCAGCGCGAGGATGTCGAAGGTCTCGCCGCCATTGAAATAGAGCACGATGACGCCGATCAGGAAGAGGACGCTGCCGGCCAAGGTGTAGAGGAAGAACTTGAATGCCGCATAGACCCGGCCCTCGCCACCCCAGACGCCGATGATGAGGTACATCGGGATCAGCATCGCTTCCCAAAAGACATAGAACAGGAACAGGTCGAGCGCGCAGAACACTCCGAGCATCAGCGCCTGCATGGCTAGCAGGCTGACCATGAACGCTTTCACCCTCCGGTCAATCGCGACCCATGAGGCGAGCACGCAGATCGCGCCAAGGAGCGCGCTCAGGAATACGAAAAGCGCGCTGATCCCGTCCACGCCCAGCGCATAGCTGATCCCAAGCGCGGGCACCCAGAGGTGTCTTTCGCTGAACTGCATCGCGTGCGTCGTGGTGTCAAAACGCGCAAGCATGATGATGCAGAGGACGAGATCGAGGATGGCGACGCCCAGTGCTGTCCATCTGATCGCACCTTCGCTGCGCAGAAGCATCAACACCCCTGCCCCGATGGCGGGCGTGAATACGATGAGGCTGAGCAGCGGCAACCCCATGAACGCCCCCTATCGCCACGCCACGGCGAGAATGACGGTGGCTGCGATCACACCGACAATCATCGCCAGTGCGTAATGGGTCACGACGCCCGTCTGGAGCCGCCGCAGCGCCCCGCCACCGCGCAGGATCGAGTGGGCGACGGCGTTCACGACGCCATCCACGGCGACGACATCGATCCGCAGTCCTGCCCGCGCCGCGTGGTAGAGGAGGGGCAGCGCCACTGTCTCCGATACGTTGCTCACCGCCTGCTCGTAGCGCGCGAGCGGCTTTTCGGCGAACCACATGAATGCCCGCGCGCCCTTGCGATAGAACCAGTCGGTGTCGAGGCTGATCGTATTCTCGGGGTCGAGCGCCCTGAGGAACAGTATAAAACCCAGGGCGGTAAACATCAGTATGCCGAGGGTCTCGGTGACGTGGGAGCCCGTATAGGGTTCGAAGTCGACCGGGTATGGCAGGAGCGCGTAGAGCGGCTGCGGAAAAACCCCGATCGCGATGCAGAGCACCGCCGCCATGGCCATTGCCACCAGCATGTTTGCTGGCGGCTCCCGCGCCTGAAGCCTTCGGTCCGTCCCGAAAAACATGTAATAGGGAAGCTTGAGCCCGGTGTGCAGGAAAGTGCCGGAGGACGCCATGGTCAGGGCCAGCACCACGAGCGCCCGATGATCCTCGCCCGCAGCGGCAATCACCATCGACTTGGTTACGAAGCCCGAGAAGAATGGAAATGCCGAGATCGCGAAAGCACCGATCATGTAGAGTGCAACGGTTACCGGCATGCTCTTGTAGAGCCCGCCGAGTTCGGTCAGCTTGCGCCTGCCCGTAACATGGATCACCGCCCCGGCGCCCATGAACAGTAGGGACTTGTAGAGGATGTGCGCGAAGGCATGACTAGTGGCCCCGTTAACCGCCATTTCGGTTCCGATCCCGATGCCGGCCACCATGTAGCCCACTTGACTGACGATGTGATAGGCCAGGAGGCGCCGGCAGTCGTTTTCCAGGACCGCATAGACGACGCCGTAAAGCGCCATCGCGGTGCCAAGCCAGACAAGAAGCTCGGTTCCCGGAAAGGCACGGGCGAGCACATAGACCGCGGTCTTCGTGGTGAAGGCGCTCATGAACACCGCTCCCGTCACGGTCGCCTCGGGATAGGCATCTGTCAGCCAGGCGTTGAGCGGTGGTACGGCAGCGTTGAGCAGGAACCCTGCAAGGATCAGGTAAGTCCCGGTGCCCATTTCCCCGATCGGTCCGAAGAGGAGCGATCCTGTTGAATGTCCATGGAGAATGATACCGCCAAGCAGGACGACGCCCCCCGTGACATGGACCATGAGGTACCGGAAACCGGCACCGATGGCTCGCTGACCGCCCTGTGCGAAGACCAGATAGGCGGAAGCAAACGCCATGATTTCCCAGAACAGGTAGAGGGTCAGGTAGTCGCCGGCGAACACCACGCCAAGCGAGCTGCCGACGTAGACGAACGCCGCGACGTGCTGGCCGGGGTGAGACAGGTGCAGGGCGTAGACCGTTCCGATCAGAGCCATGATCGCAAAAACCGTCGCGAAGACGATGCTGAGCTTGTCGACCCTGGCAATCAGGATGTCCTGCCCCAGGAACTGCGTCGCCCCATAGCTGCCCGGCTGCATTGTGACCACTGCAAGCAGGCCCAGCAGCGGGACCAGCACCAGATAGATCCTGCGGATCGGATCCTTAAGGAAAGGGATCGGCACGGCACCAAGAACGAACAGCAGGGCGGGATGGGCGAAGTCAATCATAATAGTCCTCGCGCCGCATGAGCCCACCCTGATGGCCGAGGAACTTGGAAACGAAGATCAGCAGTACACAGGATACGAATCCGTAGACGGCCGACCAGCCCGGCAGGCGGTCCCAGAGGTATTCTGCGTGTTCGCGCGGGACCAGAAAGTCCGCGATGACGATCAGAACAAGCGCAAGGTAGAACAGCCGGCGTCGCTGGCTGGCATATCTCTCCTCGCCAAGGAAATCGACCACGCGCTTGATCATCTGACAACTCCTTCCGCCAGAGCGAGGAAATAGTTGGGAAAGACACCCATCGAGACAGACAGGATCGCGGTTGCGACCAACGGGATCGTCATCATCGGAATTTCCCGGACCGTTTCCGGGCTTCCCTCCGCCTCCGTCCTGAAGAAGGCGAGATAGGTCACTGGCAGGAAATAGGCGGCGTTCAGAACCGAACTCACCAAAAGCACGATCAGGAAGGCAACATCCCCCGCCTCCATAGAGCCCAGCGTCAGATACCATTTGCTGACGAAACCGGCGGTCGGGGGCGCCCCGATCATGCTCAGCGACCCGACGAAGAACGCCCCCATCGTCCAGGGCAGCCGGCGGCCGATCCCGGCCATGTCGCTGATGTTGCGCTTCCCCGACGCGCAATAGATCGACCCGGCGCAGAAAAACAGGGTGATCTTGGAGAAGGCATGCGCCGCAATGTGGACGATGCCGCCGACCATGGCGACCGGCGACAGCAGAACCGCGCCGAGCACGATATAGGAGAGTTGGCTGACCGTCGAATAGGCGAGCCTCGCCTTCAGGTCGTCCCGCGTGAGCGCGTAGACAGACGCCATCAGGATCGTGAACGAGACCAGATAGGCCGTGGCGATGCCGAGATGCAGACTGCCCATCAGCCCGGTGCCGAAGACATGAAAAACCACCCGCAATACGCAAAAGACGCCCATCTTGACGACGGCCACGGCATGCAGGAGCGCGCTGACAGGTGTCGGCGCCACCATCGCGGCTGGCAGCCAGGCGTGCATCGGCATCACCGCAGCCTTGGCGAAGCCGAAGAGATAGCAGAAGTAGACCACCGTCAGCAGCGCTGCAGTAGCATTAACCCCCGCCAGCAGACCACCCGCCACAAAGTCGAGCGATCCCGCAATCGAGTAGGTCAGGGCCAGAGCGGCCAGAAGTGCGCTCTTCGAGGCGCCCATCAGATAGACGAGGTATTTGCGGCTGCCAGTCCATGCCGCTTCGTCCTCGTGGTGATAGACGAGCGGGTAGGTAACGAGGCTGAGCACCTCGTAGAATATCACCAGTGTGAACAGATTGGCCGCGAAGGCGCCGCCGGCGGCGGCCGCAAGGCTGCTGGCGAAGCAGGCGAAGAACCGGGTCTGCGCGTGCTCCTTCAAATGTCGCATGTAGCCGATGGAATAGATCGCCGCCGCGATCCATAGCAGCGATGAGACGGTGGCAAACACCATGCCGAGCGCGTCGACCCGGAAGGCAAAGTCAATCCCCGGCAGGACCTCGAACAGGCGCAAGTCGATTGTCTGGCCGGAAAGCACTGTTGGCGCCATCGAGGCGACAATCGCAAACATGGCGACCGCGGCGATCGGCGAGACGGCGTCGCGGAGTTTCTCACGGTTGTTCAAAAGGAGAATCGAAAGGGCCGCCAGACCTGGTATGGCGATGGCAAGCAGGGGCCGGATCGATGTCACCGGGTCCAAACCGCTATCCTTTCATCATCGTCACATCGTCGACCTTGAGAGTGGATTTGTTCCTCACAAAGGCGACCAGGATGCCAAGGGCGACTGCAACTTCCGCCGCGGTGATCGCGATGACGAAGATCGCGAAAACCTGGCCGCGGAAATCACCATGCTGGCGCCCAAATGCGATGAAGTTGATGTTGACCGAGTTGAGCAGCAGCTCCAGCGACATCAGCACGACCAGGATATTGCGTCTCAGCAAGACGCCGGCCGCCCCAATCACGAAGACGACCACTCCGAGCAGGATGAACCAGGAGAGCGGAACCATTATCGCTCGTCCTTTCTCGCCAGCACGATGGCGCCGACCAGGGCGGCCAGCAGGATGACGGAGGCTGTTTCAAACGGCAGGAGATAGTCGGCGAAAAGTGCCGTGCTAAGTTGCCTGACCGAGTCGTCGCTTGATATTGCGGGGGGCAACGCAACCGAAAAGCGGCTGCTCCAGAGCACCAGCGCAAGCATCTCGATCCCAAGCAGGACCAGCAGCACAAGAGCGGGCAGGTTGGGGCCCGGCAAGAACCGCTGCAACACGGCTTCGCGTACATCGATCATCATGATCACGAACAGGAAGAGGACCATGATCGCGCCGACATAGACGAATATCTGGATGACGGCGGGCAACGGTGCTTCAAGCAGGATGAAGATTGCCGAGATCTGCAGGAAGCAGACCATCAACGCCAATGCGCTGTGAACGGGATTGCGCGCCACGACCACAATGAGTGCCGCAATCACGCACACCGTCGCGAACAGAAGAAAAAACCCCTGACCCATCGACGCGACCCTCCCACGCAAACTGTCACCCAGCGCGTGATGGCCGGATTTGAGATAGTTGCGCACCTCAGGTGCATTTATAAATTGTGCCCTAGTCTCGGATCTTTCACAAGATTATTGTCATGGTGGCAGAAAAGGCGGGCCAACCCGCGTAGGGCGAACAATGCTCAAGGCAACCCATTGGCCGGGGAGCCACCGGTTCCGTCACCGGCGCTCTGCGTCGCTGCGACGCGCCAGAAAACTCCGTCTTGCCGCTGGCTCAAACTGAAAGCACATCATCGCAGCTGGTCAAGCGCGGGGTGAGGGTCACGCAACCCATATCTGAGGCTTGACGAACGCGATATTGGTTGGACTTCAGCGAGCCTCTGGAAGGCACTCGATGTGCTACAGATCCTGCTTCATCACGCCGTGATCCGGGTGTGCGTTTGTACCGCCCGACAGCAGCGTCGCGATCCACTTTCCAGATGGCGTGCCTGCGCAATAGACGATGAAGGCGATCAGAATAGGCACGCCGATGAAGGCACCGGAGATGCCCCACATGAAGCTCCAGAAGAAGACAGCGAAAATGACGGCGAAGGGGGATATTGCCAGCGACGCGCCGGTAAGGCGCGGCTCCAGATAGCTCCCGATGATGAACTGGATCACGTTCAGACTTGCGAAGATCAAGACCACGGATTGCCATTTCTCGAATTGGGCAATGGCAAACAGGGTTGGGAGCGCGGTTGCGACAAACGCTCCGAGGAAGGGGATGTAGTTGAGCGCGAATGCGATCGCGCCCCAAGCGGTGGCAAGTTCAAGCCCTGCACCCAGCGCAAACAGCCAGACCACCAGTCCGGTCAGGATACTGGCAAACGTCCGCACGGTCATGAAGCGACGCAGCTTGGCACCAATCACGCGATTGGCAGTCAGGATACGCATTCCGTGAGGTTGCGCTGCGGGAGAGACAAGGCGTTTGTTGAAGTCTTCGACCTCGAGGAGGCCGAGCATGACGAAAATGAAGACCAGCAGCGCGAAGCCGGCGAAGCTGTTCAAGCGGCCGGCCATTCCCTGCACGAAACCAACCAGCCAGGCAACATCGAAACGGTCGGCCAGGGGACCAGCGACCGCAAGGCCCCGCTCCTCCAGCCAATTTGTCCAGTCGACATAGACTGCCTGGAAACGGTCAGCATTGACGAACAGCCATTGCGCGAGCTTGCCAAACCCCCACGCTACCGCAGACCCGATCGCGACGATAACGGTCATTGTGACGATAAGCGTTATCAGGAGGGCGACGAGCTTGGGAAGCCAGCGCTGCAGGGCGGCCTGGCATGGCCAGACCAGGGCTATGACAAAGAGCGAAAAGATCAGGGGCGCAAAGATCGATTGGGCGACATAAAGCAAAGCAAGCACCAAGATACCGGTTGCTATCGAACCGATCATGCGACCACCGCCCGCTTCCTGCATGCTCGCCCCTTGAATAGTGATAGAGTTTCCGGATGCCGCCCGATGATAGCGGAGCTCGACGGCAAATTGAATACTTCGCGCAGGACTGGAATTTATCTACCGCAACTGCTGCGGATAGCTTAGAACAATGGCGTGCTTCGGATCATGCATGTTGCCACAGGGAGCCACCGGACCGCTTGTCTTTGTTGTTGACCGTTTTGATTAGCTTGGCAGAAGATTAGGTCGCACCCGTGTCCTCAATCCGTTTGTCGGTCATTGTCGTCATCCTGTTGGCTCTCGTCGGTTGTGGCGGACCGCGTGCGGTCCTTGGCCTCCCCGTCGCATCATCATCAGGCGCAGAACCGCGAGCCATCGTTCCGATCTATGTCGCGACCAACCGCGCCCGATCCAATAATCTCTCCCTGCCATACTCGGCTGAGCGGTCGAAAACGTTGAATTTTGCAGAAATCGACGTTGGGATCCCGCAAAACCATGTTGCCGGCCGCGTCGAGAAAAGTGGCAGGACCCCCGATCCGAGAAGGCACTTTTCGGCAAGGACCTATCAGCCAATTGCCGGGCGAGAGGACTTCATCCGACGGCTTAATGCGGCGCTGGCGCAGAAGGCGCCCGAAAACCGTGAGATCTTCATCTTCGTCCACGGTTACAACAACAACTTCGCCGACAGCGTCTTTCGAAACGCCCAGATCAGCTACGACTTCGATGTCAAGTCGGTCTCTTTGCATTACGCCTGGCCGTCAGGCGCGTCGGTTCCGCTCTACGTCTTCGATCGTGACAGCGCCCTTGTTGGCCGGCGTGGCCTTGCCGAAACAATCGAGATCGCAGCCGAAACCAATGCGAAGAGAATAATCCTGGTTGGTCATTCCATGGGCGCCTATGTCGTCACCGAGGCCCTGCGCGATCTTGCCCTCAGGGGGCGCACCAATGCATTGAAGCGGCTGGGTGGCGTGGTTCTTGCTGCGCCCGATATCGATGTCGACGTGTTCCTCAGCCAGCTTGACGACATTGGTGACATACCGAGACCGTTTACAATCATCGTCTCGCGCCGTGATCGCGCGCTCGGGTTTTCCCGGCGATTGGCAGGCGGCCGTCCGCGCGTCGGCAGTGGCTCCGAGCTCGCCGTCCTTCAGGCGAGAGAGATCGCGGTCATCGATGCCTCTGCTGTTGATGGCGGCACACACAGCGTCTTTGCGAGTTCACCGACGCTGATGGACATGGTCAACAACGATACTTTGATGCGTGGTCTTATCAGAGATGACGAGCCCCCCGCCGGGCAGACAATGCTTGCCGACGGCGCATCGGTGATCGAAGGCGCTGCATCGCTGATCATTTTTCTGCCAAGCCGCATTCTGGGCGGGATCACACAGGCAGCCGCCAGCCAATAGCCATCGTGCCCGATAGCCAGCGGGATACGCTTGGCCAACGTTTCGCCTGCTTCAGTAACTGCAGGGCCGATCGTTGCCAAATCCGCCACTGCACGCTGGCCGCAGTGCAAAGTCGGCATTGTGAGCGCCATAGCCGACTGACCCCGTCGTTCTGGGAGCCTCCGAGCTCGTCGAACACGCCGTTGCGACACCCGCTACGGCAAGCACTATTCCCAGGCACATCATTTTTCGAAGCGTTTTCATTGCATCCACCCCTGCGTAGCCTGCCACCAGTTGTGACAGAAACTAGTTCGCGGCGGGATCGGGGAAACGGCACGTCAGATCAACACTTCGGCATCGAACGCTGCCAAGGGCGTCTTTCTGCAGCCGTAAGGCCGCCCGGCACCAGTTTGGCACGGCGTATGCATGACCTTTGCCGGGGTTCCTTTGTCAGGAGGGAAAAATGACGGCTTTGGTTACCGATATCGTCAGCGCCACTGGTCAGCTTGAAGCAGCGATTCTCGATGCGACCACTGCAGATCCGGACATTCTGGTCTGCTCCAAGTCCATGAGAGAGAAAGCAAAATTTCTCCCGCAGGTTCTGGTGGAGCACTACCCGGAACTCTTCTGGATCGAGAGCGAGCTGCGCGGCGTATTCGAAGCCTGCTCTGATGCTATTGATCGCAAATCAGTCAATCCGTTGGTTGCAAAAGCGGCAATCTCGATCGCGGAGGAATACCGGCAGGTTATCGATGAGGTGAGGCGAAACAACTGACGGCTCACGAGAGCCGGCACCAGTTCGGATTGCCTATCACAATCGCGTCCAGACAAGCGAGACGCAGATCACCTTCATCGTGCAGCCGCGCATGCGCACGGTGTCGCCGCTCAGGGTCAGTACGCCAGTGAATGTCTTCTTGCTCTCGGGCTCGATGATGCTGCCGGTGAAATTGCCGTTACTGCCTTTGAATGATCCTATGCGCCTTCCCGCATTATTGCCAGTTTTCATGGTAATGCAGTAGCCTTGGGCGCATTCGTCGATTGTCGCGGTGGTGCCGACTTGTGTCTTCCAGTTACCCACAACAGGCTCTTGAGCCAGAGCGGTGAAGGTCACGAGCGCCATTGGCGCGGTGATCAGTGCCAGCCTTAGCATGGTTTGCTCCCCTTCTTTGGCAATCAGGGTGAGGCCGTGGGAGGCCTAAAGCGTTCCACTATACGCCCCGATGGCGCCCCGCTCCAGCGCTGCGTGCTCCCCATGCTGTCTCGGCAGGTCATGCGCCCGGGACTGGTGTTAGGCAGACCCGGGCGATTGTTGCTGTCGGCTCAGCCTTCCAGCCACCTCACCTGTTCTGGTGTGAGCTTGATGTCGAGCGCCGAGAGGCTGTCTTCCAGTTCGGCGATAGTGCGCGGCCCGATCAGGGGAATGACCGGGAAAGGCTGGGCGATCACATAGGCGAGCGCGATATGGATCGGGCTGCGGCCGAGCTTGGTTGCCAGCTCGATGGCCCTGTCCCGGCGGTCGAAGTTGCGATCCGAATACCAGCAACGGACGATTTCTTCATCGTCGTGCTTGCCGCGGCCCGCACGGTCGGTAAAGAAGCCGCGGCCCTGGCTCGACCAGGCGAAGTTCGGGATCTGCTTTGCGTTCAGCCATTTCTTCCAGTCGTCGTCTGAGGCCGCCACGCATCCAGCCCAGATCGGATCAAGCATTTCGGCAAGCGAGAAGTTGTTGGATAGGGCAGCCGGCGCCGTCTTGCCGTTCTTGGCGGCGTAGGCTGCGGCTTCATCCATGCGCTCTCGCGTCCAGTTTGAACCGCCGAAGATGCCACGGATCCGACCGCGCCTGACTTCCGCGTCCATGGCGTCGACAAACTCGCCGACCGGAATATCGGTGTTGTCGCGATGCATGAAGTAGATGTCGACGTAATCGGTCTTCAGGCGGTTCAACGACTGGTCGAGCTGCTTGCCGATCACATCGGGGTAGCAAAGTGGGGAGTGAACGCCCTTCCCGATCAGCACGATCTCGTCGCGCGGAACATTCCGGCTCGTATGCCAGTCACCAAATATGCTCTCCGTCTTGCCACCTCCATAGACGAAGGCCGTGTCGAAGACGTTGCCGCCTGCCTCGTAGAAGGCGTCGAGGGTCAGCGACGCGGCAGCGAAATTCGGGAAGAACTCGAAGCCGAGAGTGACGACCGAAGCAGGCTTGGAAATGCCGGGAATCTGCCGCTGTGGTATACTGCTGCCGCGCCGAACGATACCGCCTGCAAGGTTCGTGGTCCGCCTGTCTGACTTCTCGACGCCATATTCCAGGCCGATCGAGGCGCGCCATTGGTCGAGAACGCGCAGGTTTCCGATGGAATCGCTCCAGCCCATGCCGGGTGCGCGGAATTCCTTTTCGCCGGCGCCGATTGCATCGCCGGCTGCGTCTACTTCAAATGAATAGAGCCAGCGGTCTTCCTTGACCTCGACGGTCTGCTGCTCGCTGCCCTTGAAGATCTCGATCCGACCGACGCCGCCCTTGTGACCGGAGGCAAACCAGAAGTCCTTGACCTCGATGCGACCCTCCGAACCGATGATGCGCAGCGTGTTGTCCTGTTGCGCCATGATGGAGCAGGACACTTCGGCGATAACGCCGTTCGGAAATTTCAGGACCGCGGAGGCCCATTCATCGACACCCGACTGACCGAGATGACCGACACCGGAGACCTTGTCCGGTTCGAGGAACGGTTTGCCCTCGGCAGCACCCGCAATCAACCGCGCCATGGAGACCGGATAGCCGCCGACGTCGAGGATGCCGCCACCGGCGGTATCATTGGAAAAGAGACGGTGTTCGGGTTTGAACGAGCCCATGTTGAAACCAAAGCTCGAACGGATGATCCGTACAGTGCCAATGACGCCGCTCTTGACCA
Source organism: Rhizobium sp. 42MFCr.1 (assembly GCF_000377185.1). Taxonomy (NCBI): domain Bacteria; kingdom Pseudomonadati; phylum Pseudomonadota; class Alphaproteobacteria; order Hyphomicrobiales; family Rhizobiaceae; genus Rhizobium; species Rhizobium sp. 42MFCr.1. The sequence continues at coordinate 144,646 of NZ_KB897820.1, read as the reverse complement.
GTTCGACGATCTTGGCGGTCTGCGGGTGAACCCGATACATGAAGGCTTCCCCGGCGAAGACGCCAGCCTTTTTGGCTTCATGATAGATCGCTTCGGCATCGAACGCGGACAGCGCAATTGGCTTCTCGACGAGAACGTGCTTGCCTGACCGGATCGCCTTGATCGCCCATTCAGCATGGCCGGTATGAGGGGTCGCGATATAGATCGCGTCGATCTCTGCATCCGTCAGCAGCGCTTCATAGCCTTTGACGATCCGGGCGCCTGGGAAGTTTTCGACAAGCCCCGGCTTTTCCGGATTGCGGGTGGCGATGGCAACGAGCTTTCCGGTGCGCGAATGGGCGATACCGTCCGCGAAGGTGCGGGCGATGGCACCCGGGCCGATGATGCCCCAACGGATCGGTTGGTCTGTGCTCATGGGAATTCCTCTTTCATTGAATAGGTCTTGGGATGAGGTGGCAGTCACCGGAGGCGGTTGCCGGCGCTGTCGAACAGGAAGCTGCGGTTGGTGCTCAGACCGACAGTCAGCGTGTTGCGATTGCCGGCCGCCCGCGATTCGGGACGCTCGATGATCAGCTGTTCGCCTGCCGCCGTGGTCGCATAGATGTAGCTGGTGTTGCCGAGGTGTTCAGCGACATCGATCGTAACGGCAAGATCCGCATCGCCCTGCCCTGCATCGACGAAGTGCTCCGGGCGCAACCCAAGCGTCACCGACTGACCGGCCTCGAGCGGGCCTGTTACTGGCATGGTCAGACGAACATTCTTGTCACCGGTGATCGCAACGGTGACGCCTGCAGCATTCCGTTCCAGGATTTCGGCCTTGAGGAAGTTCATTTTCGGCGAACCGACGAAGCCGGCAACGAACTGGTTGGCGGGATCATCATAAAGGTCCAGCGGCGCGCCCACCTGCTCGATGTTGCCGGCCCGCAGGACGACGATCTTGTCGGCGAGCGTCATCGCTTCGGTCTGGTCGTGGGTAACATAGATCATCGTCGTACCGAGCTGCTTGTGCAGTCGTGATATCTCGACACGCATCTGCACCCGCAGTTCGGCATCCAGGTTCGACAGCGGTTCATCGAACAGGAAGACCTGCGGTTCGCGCACGATGGCACGGCCGATGGCGACGCGCTGGCGCTGGCCGCCGGACAGTTGCTTCGGCCGTCGCTGCATCAACTCGTTGATCTGCAGGATGTTGGCCGCGTGCTTGACGCGCTTTTCCGTATCCTGCTTCGGGTTGCCGTTCATGCGCAGGCCGAAGCTCAGATTTTCCTCGACAGTCATGTGCGGGTAGAGCGCGTAGGATTGGAAGACCATGGCGATGCCGCGCTCGGCAGGTTCGACGTCATTGACGACCTTGCCGCCGATATTGATCTCGCCGCCCGTGATATCCTCAAGGCCCGCGATCATGCGAAGCAATGTCGACTTGCCGCAGCCGGAAGGGCCAACGAAGACGACAAATTCGCCGTCCTTCACTTCAAGATTGGCGCCATGGATGATTTCCAGCGCGCCGAAGCGCTTGACGACATTTTTCAACGAAAGTTCCGACATCAGCCGTTCCCCGATTATTTGACTGCGCCGGCCGCGATGCCGGCGATGAAGTGGCGTTGCAGGAACACAAAGACGACCAGGATCGGGGCTGTCAGCATGATCGCACCGGCCATGATGCCTCCCCAGGACACCTTGGTCAGGCCGATCAGCGTTCCAAGGGCCACAGGCGCCGTCATCATTCCGGGCTTGGAGTTGATGAGGAGCGGCCAGAGGTAGTTGTTCCAGGAGTGCAGGAAGAGGATGATGGCCAGCGCGGCCATCGTCGGCCTTGCAAGTGGCAGGGCGATGCGGAGGAAGATTTGCCACTCCTTGACGCCCTCGACACGTGCGGCATCGAAGAGCTCGCCGGGCATCATCGAAAAGGCCTGACGCATGAAAAGAACGCCGAGGGAATTGAAGAGCGGCGGGACGATCAGTGCAATCCACGTGTTGGCCAGCCTGAATTCGCGGGCCACCATGATGAACTGCGGAATGACGACGACGGCAAAGGGCAGTGTGATGGTCCCAAGAATGATGCCAATCACGATTGACCGCCCGACGAAGCGGTAGCGCGCCAGCGCCCAGCCGGCCATCGAAGTGAGAAGCACCGACAGGAACGTATAGATCGCCGCGACGCCGATGGAGATGAACATCGCGCGGAGGAAGTCGGTGTCCGCCTGCAGGTTTTTAAAGTTCTCGACGAAGTTGGTCGACGGCCAGAGAACAATCTCGGGGCTGAAGATGCCGAAATCCGACATCGTGGAGAAGACGAACATCATCCATAGCGGAAACAGCCAGATGATGGCGAGCGGCGTCAGGGCGGCATGAAGAGCGATCTGTCGCAGCAGCAGGGATTGAGACTTCGATCTCATTTGGGTTCCCTTCCGATCCAGAGGTTGAGCAGCGAAATCGCCACCGCCAGAGCTGCCATCGTGTAGGCGACAGCGGAGGCGTATCCGAAATTGAGAGAGCGGAAACCTTCGCGATAAAGCAGAAGGCCAAGCGTTTCGGTTCCACCGCCCGGGCCGCCGCGATTGGTGATCAAGAATGGCTCGGTAAAGAGCTGCATCGTGCCGATGACCGACAGGATGACGCAAAACAGGATGATCGGTTTCAGGAGCGGCAGGGTGATGTGGAAGAACTGCTGCGTCTTGCTGACGCGATCGAGCGTTGCTGCCTCGTAGACGTCGTCTGGAATGGATTGCAGGCCGGCAAGTATGATGATCGCGTTGTAGCCAGCCCAGCGCCACGTCACCGCGATGATGATCAAGGCCATGGCGGCGTTGGCATTGTCGAACCAGGAGACCGCCGGGAGGCCAACCAAGGTGATGATCTTGTTGATGATCCCGAAATCGAAGCTGAACATCAGGCGGAAGACTGCGGAATAGGCCACTTCGCCGACGACGACGGGTGCGAAAAACGCAAAGCGAAACAGGGGCCGCGCCTTTAGAAGCGGGGAGTTCAGCAGGACCGCCATGACGGTCGCAATCGCGATCATGACCGGTACCTGGATGACCAGGATGATCAGCGTGTTGTAGAGCGCGTTGTAAAAGGCAGGGTCACCAATGAGACGACCCCAGTTAACGCCGGGACTGAATTTCCAGGGATTGACACGGGTATTCTGAAACGAGGTCAGAAACGAACTGATGATCGGCCATATCCAGAAGGCGGCAAATACCAAGAGATAGGGCGCAAGAAAAGCGTAGGCGTTCCGGTTCCGGATCGGCATTCTATTCTCCTCACAGACGAGACGAGCCATCCCTGAGGATGGAGGCCGGGCGCCAAGCGACGCCCGGCACCGTTACTCATTTCGCAAGGGGAAGACCGGTCGCCGTCGCGATCTGTTTTGCGGCGTCGTCAAGCGCGGCCTTCGCATCAGGATAGCCGCCGGCGAAGTACTTGGTCTGCGCTGCCCTGTAGATCGAGTCCGCATCCGTCTGGAACGGCGTCCCGCGGCTTGGAACGATCTTCGGCAGGGTCGAAAGGATATCGGCCCATACCTTCTGGTCGTGCCAGTAGGCCTGTGGTTCGTTGACGAAGGGATCCTGGACTGCGGTCAACAGCGACGGGACGAGACCAAAGGATTTCAGCATCGTCACCTGGCCCTCATTGGTGCCAAGTGCGTAGTTGATGTAGGTCCAGGCTGCTTCCTTGTTCTGGGAATTGGCAGCGATCGCAAGCGACGAGCCGCCGAGATTCGCAGCATGCGGGCCATCGGGCGTCAGGCTTGGCATCATGTAGACGCCCCACTTGCCGGAAAGGTCGGGCGAGCCGGAGCGAATGGTGCCTTCATACCAGCCGCCATACATTTGGCTTGCTACCTTGCCAGCGGTATTGGCCTGGATCTTCTCGTCCCAGATGGCTGCCGTCAGCGTTCCGGCGTCCTTCATCTGCTTGACTTTTTCGAGTGTCGCAACGCAGGCCGGCTGATTGATGGTAATCGTCTGGCCGTCCGTCGAGAAATAGCCGCAGCCCTGCTCGTTGGAAATCATGCGGAACCATTCGCTGTCGCCGTTGAAGTCGGCTTGCGCCATGACGACGCCCGGATTGGCCGCGGAGATCTTCTTACCAGCCGCAATGAAATCGTCCCAGGACTTGATCGTCGACGGATCAACGCCGGCCTTTTCATAGAAATCCCGGCGATAGAAAACGGCGACCGGACCGGAATCCCACGGCATGGCGTAGGCGACATCACCGACTTCGAGCTCCGTGCGCTTGAAATCCGGGAATTTCGCCTGGATTTCGGGAGTGTAGCCCAACTCTTTCAGATTGGCGAAGCAGTCAGGGAAGCGGCTCCAGAAGATTTCAGCCTCGAAGTTTTCCACGCTGACGATGTCGGGCAGTCCTTCGCCACCGGCGGCGCAGGCGGCCAGCATCTTGTCGAAGACCTGCTGGTTGCCAAGATCCTCGACCGTGACCTTGATGTCAGGATGCTGCTTGTTGAAGCCTTCGAGCGTGGACTTCAGCGCCGATGCGGCGATGTTCCAGCTCCAGATGGTCAGATTGCCCGACTGCTGTGCGAAAGCAGAACCGGAAGCAAGAAGTGCGACTGCAGCGGTCGCACCGATGAGTTTGAAGCGCATTGAAAATCCTCCCTTTTCAATTGCCGTCCCTTAGCGAACGCGGCTAGACTATCTACAAGGGAGCCGCTGTCTCCTAAAAAGGGAACATGGACTTGGCGGAAAGTAAGATCGTAAGGCGGGCAGTCTATCAACCGGGAGCGAGCAGCATCGAGGGTTTGCCGACGGCCCTTCAGATGTTTCACAACCATCCACCAGTGATGCTCATGCCTCATTGGCATGTGCAGGTCGAAGTGAATTATATCATGCAGGGTAGCGTGCACTACCGCATGAACGGCCAGAAAATCTCGATGAAGGCGGGCGATATGTGCCTGTTTTGGGGTGGGCAACCGCACCAGATGGACGATTGCTCCGAGGACGCGATCTACGCCGGCGGCCACCTGCCACTGGTCTATTTCTTCCGTATGCGCCTGCCGATCAACATCTCCAGCCGACTGATGAAGGGTGAGATCCTGTTCACCTCGGCAACTGATGCGGCCGACCTCGAGAACTTTCCGCGCTGGGTGCGCTATACCAAATCCGGCGATCCCGCCAAGGCGCAGCACGCTGTCGACGAGATGCTGTTGCGGGTGGAGCGAATCGCACTCGAACCCTATTCAATGATCCCGACCCTCGGGCCGACGGATGCCGACGATATCGAGCAATGCTACCCGCAATCGTCGCGAAGCGTGGCGCGTATGTGCGACTTCATCGCCGTCAACTTCCTGCAGGAAATCGATTCGGTCGATATCGCTCGCGCCGCCGATCTTCATCCGAAATATGCGATGAACCTGTTCAAGAAGACGACAGGCATGACGCTCAGCAAATATGTCAATCTGCTGCGTCTGTCACGGGCACAGGCAATGCTGATGAACGATGAGGCGAACGTCTTGCAGGTCGCGATGGACAGCGGCTTCGGGTCGATCAGCGCCTTCAACAAGTCGTTCCGCCATATCGCCGGGATGTCGCCTTCCGATTTTCGTCGCGATGCGCGCATGGTCACGCAGTATGCGCCCTAGTCCATGGCCTCACAGATTTCGTGTCGTGGCAAACACATTGTAGACAAGCTCGGCGGAGGCCGACAGGTCACGTTCCTTGAGCTTGATGAGGCCGAAACCCGGAACGGAAATGTCTCCCTCGATCTGCAGCGCCTTGACGAGACCATGCCTCTCGAGGAGCGCGGCGACAGGCTCGGCGAAGATGCCGAGCCGCTGGCTCTGCAGGATCAACAGCATGGTCAGGAGCGCATCGGAGGTCGAAACGACGCTGGCCGGTACGATGCCATGGCGTCGGATGAAATCATCAATGACCTGCCTGAGGAAGGAGCCATGCGGCTGCAGCACCCAGCTCTGGTGCCGGAGGTCGTCCTCGGTGACGACAGGCTTTGCCGAGAGCGGATGATCCACCGCCACGATGACGCGCAGCGTCTCCTGGCCAACAGGCAGATAATCAAACCAGAGTGGGTTCATGCCGCTCGGAATTCGGCAAACGGCAAAGTCGAGCCTCCTGCTCAGCACGTCCTCGAGCAGCACGTCGCTGCTTCCTACAGCGATGCTGATGTCGATTGTCGGATGGGTCTGGAAGATGCGTTTCAGCGCGGGGGCGACATAGTCGGCGGCTGGCGTCATGATCGTGCCGAACGCGACACTGCCGCCCTGCCCGGCTGCAGCGACCACCATTTCGTATTCGGCGCGCTGCGCCTCGGAGATCAACATCTTGGCGTGGCGAACGATCACCTCTCCTTGAGGGGTGGGGATAAGTCCACGGTTGTGTCGCTCGAAGAGCTGGTGTCCGGACATTTGCTCCAACTCGTTCAATGTCCTCGACAGTGCCGGCTGCGAGACGCCGAACATCTCTGCAACGACACCGAGCTTTCCGTGCTCGCTGAGCGCCACGAGCATCTTCAGGTGGCGTAGCCTGAAACCATCCAATCCCATGCTTGCCTCACTTGATATAAGGGATTTGCATATCAAAATGCGAAAGACTGATTATACATTCCTGTATCGATCAGCTAAGTGCATGACAACAACGGCGTCAAAGCAAGGAAATTCATCGTGGTTGAGAAAACACCTTCCCCGAATCAGAACGCAGTTCAAGAGCAGGACGGATCGCGCCAGCTTCGCTCGAAGGCCTGGTTCGACAATCTCGCAAATCCCGACATGACCGCGCTCTACCTCGAGCGCTACATGAACTTCGGTCTCAGCCAGGAAGAGCTGCAGTCGGGTCGTCCGATCATCGGTATCGCCCAGACGGGCTCTGACTTGTCGCCGTGCAATCGTCACCACATCGAACTCGCCAAGCGCGTTCGCGAAGGCATCCGTGACGCTGGCGGTATCGCCATCGAGTTCCCGGTCCACCCGATCCAGGAAACCGGCAAGCGCCCGACGGCGGGCCTCGATCGCAACCTTTCCTATCTCGGTCTCGTCGAGGTTCTCTACGGCTACCCGCTTGACGGCGTCGTTCTGACCATCGGCTGCGACAAGACGACGCCGGCCTGTCTGATGGCCGCGGCAACCGTCAATATTCCCGCGATCGCGCTGTCGGTCGGCCCGATGTTGAACGGCTGGTTCCGCGGCGAACGCACCGGCTCGGGCACGATTGTCTGGAAGGCACGCGAAATGATGGCGCGTGGCGAAATCGACTATCAGGGCTTCGTCAAGCTCGTCGCATCCTCCGCGCCGTCGACCGGATATTGCAACACGATGGGCACGGCAACCACGATGAACTCGCTTGCCGAAGCACTCGGCATGCAGTTGCCGGGCGGCGCTGCCATTCCGGCCCCCTATCGTGACCGCCAGGAAGTTTCCTATGAAACCGGCCTGCGGATCGTCGAAATGGTTCGGGAAGATCTGAAGCCCTCCGACATTCTGACCAAGGAAGCCTTCATCAACGCGATCAAGGTCAACTCCGCGATCGGCGGCTCCACCAATGCTCCGATCCATCTCAACGCACTTGCCCGCCACATCGGCGTCGAGCTCACGGTCGACGATTGGCAGACCTACGGCGAGGAAATCCCGCTGCTCGTCAACCTGCAGCCGGCTGGCGAATATCTCGGCGAGGACTACTATCACGCCGGCGGCGTTCCCGCTGTCATGGGCGAACTGATCAAGCATAACCTTCTCAACACCGGCGCAATGACCGTCAACGGCAAGACTGTTGGCGAGAATTACACCACGGCGACGATCGAAGACGACAAGGTGATTCGCCCGTTCGAGCGTCCGCTTAAGGAGCGCGCCGGGTTCCGCGTCCTGCGCGGCAACCTCTTCTCGTCGGCAATCATGAAGACGAGCGTGATCTCGCCCGAGTTCCGTCAGCGTTATCTCTCCAACCCGAATGATCCGGAAGCCTTTGTTGGCCGCGCTGTCGTCTTTGACGGACCGGAAGATTACCATCACCGCATCGACGATCCGTCACTGGCGATCGACGCTTCGACGGTCCTCTTCATGCGCGGCGCCGGCCCGATCGGCTATCCGGGTGCGGCCGAAGTCGTCAACATGCGCGCTCCGGACTACCTCCTGAAGCAGGGGATCAGTTCCCTGCCCTGCATCGGCGATGGCCGCCAGTCCGGGACGTCCGGATCGCCCTCCATCCTCAACGCTTCGCCAGAAGCGGCAGCAGGCGGTGGGCTTGCGCTCCTCAAGACCGGCGACCAGGTTCGTATCGATCTCAAGAAGGGGAGCGCCAACATCCTCATCAGCGACGAGGAGCTCGCCGAACGCCGCAAGGCGCTCGAGGCAGCCGGGGGCTATGTCTATCCGGAAAGCCAGACGCCCTGGCAGGAAATGCAGCGTGCCTGCGTTGGTCAGATGGAAACCGGTGCCGTGCTCGAGCCTGCCGTCAAGTATCAGCGTATCGCTCAGACGAAGGGCATTCCGCGCGATAACCACTAAGTCGTCGGCGCGCGGGCGAGAGCGCGTGGCGCCGAAGACGGTCTGATCGAGTACAATGGGCGCGACGCTGTCTCCGGCATCGCGTCCTTTCGCGTTTCGTCCAATTGCGTTTCCGGAGGTCGAGAATCCTTGGTTTTGACCTTGTCGTCAGGCATCGATTGTGATCGATTTCCGCGGCCGCTGGGTTGGAGGGCGGCCGGTTCGTTTTTCATTTTGAGCGCGTCCATCGCTCGCGTGACGGAACATGACGATGTCTTATAATCTTCTGGACTCTGCTGCCGCCGGTGGCTTGTTTGTAGGTCGTGCCTGGAACCCTGTTGTCCAAGGGCCGAGCGTCGTGGTGGTTCGGGATGGCCAAGTGGTCGATATCACCTCCAAGGCCGTGCCGACGCTGAGCGCACTTCTGGAGCAGGCCGACGCCGCAGCAGTTGCCCGTAATGCACAAGGCCCTGTGCTCGGCACGCTGGAGGAGATCGCTGCCTCGGGCATCGGCACACCCGACCTGTCGCGCGTCCATCTGCTTGCCCCGGCTGACCTTCAGGCTATCAAGGCCTGCGGCGTGACGTTTGCCCAGTCGATGATCGAGCGGGTCATCGAGGAGAAGGCCGCTGGAAACCCGGATCGTGCAGCGGCCATCCGGGAGCGGGTCAGCACGCTCATCGGCGGTAGCCTCAACAACCTGAAGGCCGGGTCGCCGGAAGCTGCCAAGGTCAAGCAGGCGTTGATCGAGGAAGGCATGTGGTCACAATATCTCGAGGTCGGCATCGGGCCCGACGCCGAGGTGTTCACCAAGTCGCCGGTGCTTTCTTCTGTCGGCTGGGGTGCCGATGTTGGTCTGCATCCGATCTCGACCTGGAACAATCCCGAGCCCGAGATCGTGCTTGCCGTGAATAGTCGCGGGGACATCAAGGGTGCAACGCTTGGCAACGACGTCAATCTGCGCGACGTCGAGGGCCGCTCGGCGCTTCTGCTCGGCAAGGCGAAGGATAACAATGCTTCCTGCTCGATCGGCCCGTTCATCCGTCTGTTCGACGAGACCTTTGGCCTCGATGACGTGCGCAGCGCAGAGCTCGACCTCAAGGTTACCGGGACAGACGGTTTCGTCCTGCACGGCAAGAGCTCGATGTCGAAGATCAGCCGCGACCCGACTGACCTCGTCAAGCAGACCTGCGGCGCCCATCATCAGTATCCGGACGGCTTCATGCTGTTTCTGGGAACGCTGTTTGCCCCAACGCAGGATCGCGACGCGCCGAATCAGGGCTTCACCCACAAGGTTGGCGACGTCGTCGAAATCTCTTCGGCGGGTCTCGGCTCGCTCGTCAACACGGTGAGGCTTTCGACCGAGTGCCCGCCCTGGAGCTTCGGGATTACGGCCCTGATGGCAAGCCTTGCAAGGCGCGATCTGCTGTAGGTTTTGAAGATGTGGTGCGGCAGGCGCCGCTGAAATCTTGCGCCGGACGGGCAGGCTACCTGTTCCGGCGCAACTGATCACATATATGCTTCTGAAACAGGGCCGAAGCGTTGAGGATGCCATGAAGAAGAGAGCTCTTGTACTGGTTGGAGCATTCCTTCTTGCTGCATGCACGGCTGCGAAGGATTTTTCATCGCCCGGCCTCGAGCCGATCCCCGGCAGTGTCACTTATGGCGGTCAGCCACGCACCAAGCTGACGAAATCCCCGCCCGGATCGACCTTCCCCCACAACTTCATAGACCAGTGGGGTCGACAAGTGGATGAAACCTACATGATACAGCCCGACAGGTCGTTGAAGATCGTCCACAGGGAGTTCCGGCCAATTCGCTTCAACCGGTAAGCAATGTTGACACGGGGCTTTAGCGAAGGCCGTAGCCTGGCGGTCGTTGTGAGCGAGCGCTTGCCGCATGCTCAGGCTGGAGTCACATTCTTGTCAGATGATATTACCCAACTAGGAAGAACTACCAATTGAATTTGGCCCATGCCTAATACACATTTATGGGAGTGCTATACCGGAGATCGAGCGATGATCGCCACGCCGGCCCGGTCATGGAAACGCGTATGATGAATGCAAAGACACCAAATGCCATCGATACCTATGTCGGTTCTCGCGTGAGGATGCGCAGGCAACTCCTAGGTCTCAGTCAGGAAAGGCTAGCCGACCAGATCGGTGTTACGTTCCAGCAGGTGCAGAAATACGAGAAGGGTCTGAATCGGATCGGTGCCAGCCGGCTGCAACGGATCGCCGAGGTCCTGAGTACGTCGCCGAGTTTCTTCTTCCAACAGAACGAATCCGTGCCACTGAGCCTGGTTGAGACGAATGTCGCGGCTGACCCCGTCGCCGAATTCCTGCATTCGAAGGAGGGGCTCGCACTTAACCGCGCGTTCCTAAAGATCACCGATACGCAGCTGCGCGAAAAAATCGTCGCCCTGGTCAAGGCCATGGCGCAGGCGCAGGAAGGGCGTGACGTATCAGGTGAGCGAGGAAAACACGGCGAAACCTTCGCCTGAGCAAATCAGGCTCAGGTGATGTAGGGCCGGTCGGCAAGATGCAATTCCGCCTGTCATCCCCGTGCGTTGTTCGGGCGGTCGGGCAACTCATGCTCGCTCTTCCCAAACCCTTGCAAGCTCAACCAGAGTGGCGACGGCCCTTTCCATGTCCTGCCTGCTGATCCATTCGCGTGGCGAGTGGAAGGCGTGCCCGCCTGCAAATATGTTCGGACACGGCAGTCCCATGAAGGAGAGACGCGAACCGTCCGTTCCCCCTCGAATACTGCCGCGAACCGGCGACATTCCGGCACGGCGGATCGCTTCGATTGCGTTTTCGACAATCTGCGGGTGGCGATCGAGAACCACCTTCATGTTGCGATACTGCTGCTTGACGGCGAAGGTGTAAGACGAGCCCGGATAGTCCTTCATCACCTCCCGCACGATTGCTTCGAGACGCTTCTCCTTGTCGACGAGGCCGCTTTCTTCGAAGTCCCGGACAATGAGGCTGATAGCCGCCTTTTCCATCGATCCGCTCAGACCGGTCGGATGGATGAAGCCTTCCCGTCCGTCGGTCGTTTCCGGTGCGATATTCCTGGGCAACCGATCAATGATCGCACCGGCGATCTTGATGGCGTTCTCCATTCTTCCCTTCGCAAAGCCTGGATGGATGGCGACGCCCTCGATGGCAATGTCCACACCGTCGGCCGAGAACGTCTCGTCTTCTATGTGTCCAGCTGTCTCCCCATCCATCGTATAGGCAAACTGCGCAGCAAGCTTGGTCAGGTCGACCTTGTCGACGCCGCGACCGATCTCCTCATCGGGCGTGAAAAGCAGCTTGATCGTTCCGTGCCTGATGTCGGGATTGTCCATCAGGATTTGCGCCGCCGTCATGATTTCGGCGATGCCGGCCTTGTCGTCGGCACCGAGCAGCGTCGTCCCGTCGGTTGTAACGATATCGTTGCCGATCTGGTCATTGAGCGCAGGATTTTCAGTAACGCGAATGACCTGCTTCTGGTCGCCGGAAAGCTTGATATCGCCGCCGCCATAGTTGTGCAGGACTTTTGGCCTCACATTCGTTCCCGTGAAATCTGGTGCCGTGTCCATGTGCGAGCAGAAGCAAATGACCGGGACTGCCTTGTCGGTATTCGACGGAATGGTCGCATAGACATAGCCGTGCTCGTCGAGGTGAGCATCGGATACGCCAATCTCCAGCAACTCGTCCACGAGCAATCGACCGAGGTCCTTCTGCTTGGCTGTCGACGGCTGTGTTGGTGATCCCGCATCCGATTGAGTGTCAATAACGACGTAGCGGAGGAAACGATCGAGGACAGTGTCGGTCATGGCGGCTCCGGTTTGTGTTTGGCGTCGCACGGGTATAGCCTTCAAGGACAGGTCTTGAATAGTGGCCTTCGACGCCCATGTTCGACCGCAGGTTGGCGAAAGACCGGGGTCCTGCCGTCCAGCGAATGCCAGTGTCAGACCTAAGTCCGATGGAACCTTGAGACGTCCGACTTAGTTCCTACGCCGTAACGCAAAAAATCTATTATGGTTGGAGTGGAAGATGAGAAAAATTATCCTGGTTGGTGCATTTATGGGCGCGTTGGCCTCGTGCACCGCGACCGAGAAGGGAACGGCGATCGGCGCCGGTTCGGGAGCCATCATCGGCGGTGCAGTCAGCAATAGCTGGGAAGGTGCGGCCATTGGTGCCGTGGCCGGCGGCGTGGCGGGTGCCCTGATCGGGCGCTCCACCGAACATCGCGGCTACTGTGTCTATCGTGACCGGTATGGCCGCAGGTATGAGGCGCGCTGCTAGGCGCATGCCCGATGACCGCCTCCTCCTCAAGAGGCGGTCATTTCCATCATGTCCTCGCTAGTGGGCACTTTGTTGTTTTGCCCGCGCGACGATCTGCGTCGGGTTGACGAACTGCAGCGCGAGAACCAGCCAGAACAATGTCGTGACCATGTAGACCACCGCCATCGCATCGATGGACTGGCCTGCCCGGACGCCTGACGCGAAGACGGCATAGTAGAGGGAAACGACGAGTGTCTGGGTCGTGGGACCGGCAATCAGGAAGGTGAGCTCGAACATCGCGATGGTTCGAACCAGAACCAAAAGCAAGGCAGCCAGCATTCCCGGCAGGAGCAGCGGTAGCAAGATCCGCAGAAAGAGGCTCGTCGTTCCTGCACCGAACACGCGGGCTGCCGCTTCGATACGCGGGTCGATCTGCTCGATGAAGGGGATCATCACCAGGACCACAAAGGGCAGCGAAGGCACGATGTTGATCAGCACGACACCCCAGAATGTGCCGCCGAGACCGAGCCGATAGAGGACGGTTGCGAGCGGAATACCGTAGGTCAGCGGCGGGATCAGCAACGGCAACAGGAACAGCAGGACGACAAGGCCCTTTCCGGGAAAGTTACGCCGCGCAAGCGCGTAGGCGGTCGTGACGCCCAGAATTCCGGAAATGATGACGACGGTGAAGACGATCTCGAAGGTGACGAGAACGACACTGGAAAGCTGAAATTCCTTCCAGGCACTGAAGTACCAGCGTGTCGTCCAGCCGGCTGGCAGCCATGTGCCAAGCCAGCGCGTCGCAAACGAATTGACAATGACGGCTGCGATGACGGCAAGCAGGTTTAGGACAAAGAGGATGGCTAGCGCCCAAATGGCGAAACGCCAGATCTTCGAGGTGAGGCCCTGATCTCGGATCATGATTAGCCTTTCGTGCCGCCGGCGGGGCCGCGGTAGAAGAGTGAGCGTATGGCGAGAACCGCCAGCACGACAGCGAGCTCCACGGCACCCATGATGAGCGCGATCGCCGAACCGAGCGAATGATCATATTGCTCGAAGGCGGCCTGATAGGCGGCAATGGAGATGACACGCGTCGGCCCTGCCGGCGCACCCAGAAGCACGGCGGAGGGAAAGACAGCAAAGGCCTGGACGAAGGCAAGGCAAAAGGTGACGGCTAGGCCCGGAACCAGAAGCGGCAGGAAGACGCGGAAGAAGCGCTGCCGTGGCCCTGCGCCCAATGTTGCGGCTGCCTGTTCAATCGCGGGATCGATACCGGTGACGTAGGACAACGTGAGCAGGAAGGCAAACGGAAAGCCGGTGATCAGCAGCGAGGCAAAGACGCCCCAGTAATTGTTCGTCAGCTTCACAGGGGTGTCGAGGATGCCGAGCAGCAGGAGCGTATGATTGAACCAGCCGCGCGGTCCGAGAAAGGTCAGCAATCCGTCGGCCACGAAGACCGTGCCAAGGGTGATTGGCAAGACGAGAATGGTCGTCAGCAAGCGCTGTCGGCGCATCAGGCGCACACGCAGGGCAACCGGCACCGCGAATGCGAGGTTAATTATGGTTACCGGCAGGGCCAGCCACATGGTCGCAGCGATCGTTTGGTACTGGAACGGATCGCTGAAGAATTTCGTGTAGTTGGCATACCAGGCGCCCTCTTTCGGCATGAGTGAATCGGCCAGGCCATAGAGGAAGGGGTAGACGAACAGCGCGATCATGAAGATCAGGCCTGGCAGAAGCAGCAGCGTCGTGCCGTCAAGCCCACGAGCGGCAAGTCGAGTTTGCAGCGAGGGCTGGTTCATCCCGCCGCCCCCGAAAAGACCAGGGCCCGACCGGCAACCGGCTGCAGCCTCGTCGATGCGCCGCGGCCCAGCGGCTCGTCCGCCCGGAAATAGAGTTCCGAACCGTCGCCTGCCCGCGCCATGCCGAAAAATGCGCGTCCGCGATACTCCATGCTGCTGACGGTGGCGGCGATCCCCTCGCCGTTGGACGCGACAAGATCTTCCGGACGGACAGACAGGATGGCTGCATCACCTGCCTTGAGGGGCGCACGCATCGTGCCGACGAGGCGAGCGCCGGCGACCTCGATCTCAGCCTCATCGCCGGACACGCGCGTAATGCGGCCCGGAACACGGGTTCTGAAGCCCATGAAGTCGGCGACATCAACGTTGACCGGCCGCTGGTAGAGATCCTGGGGCGAACCGATCTGCTCGATATGACCCTGGCTCATGACCACGATACGGTCGGCAAGCGACAGTGCCTCGTCCTGGTCATGCGTGACATAGATGGTGGTGGACCCGATCTGGTCGTGGATACCGCGAATTTCGGCGCGCATCTCAAGCCGGAGCTTTGCATCGAGATTGGATAGCGGCTCGTCCATCAGGACGATTGGCGGGCGAATGACAATGGCGCGGGCGATTGCGACGCGCTGCTGCTGCCCGCCAGAGAGCTGGCCCGGCAATTTGTCGGCTTGGCTTTCGAGGCGAACCAGGGCCAAGGCATCGCGAACGCGCTGGTCGGCCTCTGGACCCTTTATGCCCTGCATGGCAAGCCCGAAGCCGACGTTCTTTCGGACAGTCATGTGTGGAAAAAGGGCGTAGCTCTGAAAAACCATCCCAAAACCGCGGCGCTCCGGTTCGAGCTGGTCTATGCGCGTGCCACCAAGGCGGATTTCGCCACCGGTCAGTGCAAGCAAGCCGGCAATGCAGTTCAGCGCGGTCGACTTGCCGCAGCCGGATGGACCAAGCAGCGCCACGAACTCGCCGGGCTCGATCGCAAGATCGATGCCATTCAAGGCGTTGAACGCCCCGAAGGCGCGACGCATTCCGTCGAGTTCCAGGCGCGCGTTCTTGCGCGTCGATGCTGCGGCATTCGATACCGAGGTCAAACCAATCTCCATCTGCAGAATGAGGTGGCCGGCCCGGGACAAAATCCCGGCCGGCTGATGTTCTTCGATCAGCCCTTCTTGGCGCCGATCTTCTCGTCCCAAATGCGGAAGGCTTCGACCAACTGTTTCGGCTCCAGCGGAACCTCCAGGGGATTGTTGGCAATCCAGTCGGCATATTCCGGCCGGCCGAATTCCTTGAGGGTGTCCTGGCTTTCCTGCGGCGCCATGTCAATTGTGACGTCCTTGACGGCCGGACCCGGATAGAAGTAGCCGGCGTCGTAGGCGATTGCCTGCTGCTTGGGCTGCAGGACGTAGTTGAGGACGTCGATCAGCACGCCGATCTTCTCGTCGGACACGCCCTTCGGGATCACTGCGTAGTGGGCGTCGGTGACCCAATGGAAGCCATCGAGCTTCTGCACCTTCGCTTCAGCCGGAACGATGCCGAGCGCGCGGGGATTAATGTCCCAGCCGGTCGTCGAGACGACGATGTCGCGGGTCCCCTCGCCAAGCTCCTTCATCACCTGGCCAGTGCCGGTCGGATAGTATTCGATGTGTTCGCCGAGTGCTGCGAGATAGTCCCACGTCTTTGACCAGCCCTTGGCGGGATCACGCGGGTCGCTGTCGCCGAGCAGATAGGGCAAGCCCATGAGGAAGGTGCGGCCGGGGCCGGAATTGGCAGGGCGAGCGTAGATAAAGCGGTTCTTGTTGGCCTTCGCCCAGTCAAGCAGCTCCTGCGCCGACTTCGGCGGCGTGGGCACCTTGTCCGGCATATATTCGATGAGGGGACCGGATGGGTAATAGGTGACGACGACGCCCTGATCCTTGGCAAGGGCCTGCATCTTGAAGGCCTGCGGCTGCAGGATTTGCTCGAGGTTGGGAAGCTCGGACTTGTGCGCTCCGAGATCGATCCAAAGTCCCTGGTCGAGGCCGGCCGAAAGTGCATCCGTGCCTGTCAGAACGAGATCGATATCGACCTTGCCGGCTGCCTGCTGCGCCTTGATCTTGCCAGGGAGTTCCGGCGCCGGTGCCTTTGTGAAGGCGAAGCTGGAGACCCATTCCGGCTTCTCCGCGGCATAGGCCTCGAACATGCCCTGCGTGAGCGCGAGGTTGCCGGCGACATCCGCGATCGTGATGGTGACTGGACTTGCCGGTTTCTTGGCCTGTGCAAAGACCTTCAACGGCAGCATGCTCGCGACGGCCGCGCCTGCGGCGGTGCCGACAAATGTTCTGCGGGTGACTTTCATATTGTTTCTCCTCCTCTTGTTGCCGGGCACCGCAAAACGTGGTGCTGCGCGTCCCCGAACCGATCGTTGCAGGGATCGGCACCTTCTCTTAGATGCGTGAACATCTGAAATGATTGCCGAAAACACCATTCCTCCAGGTGCAGCTTGGCAGTCGCGATAAATTGATATACTAGTATTCATGAACGAGTCAATGTCAGGGCCGCACGTAATGCAGGCATCAGTTGTTTCCATTCCCGCGACCTTGCCTTCCGGGGCCGAGAGGCCGGCGAAGCTTCGTCGCGTGACGACCGCAGATGCCATTTACAACACGCTGTACGCCGACATTCTTGCTCTGCGTATGCGACCTGGAATGCAACTGCAGGAAAAGCGCATTGCCGAAGAGTTCAACGTCAGCCGCACCCCTGTGCGTGAGGCGCTGCTTCGACTGTCGGAAGGCGGGCTTGTCGATATCTATCCGCAATCGGGCACCGTTGTGTCGCGCGTGCCCGTCGCGGCCATCCCGGAGGCAGTCGTCGTTCGCAAGTCGCTTGAGGGTACCACGGTGGAACGTGCGGCTGAGATCGCGACAGCTGCCGATATCAGTCGCCTGGATGGCATCATCTCACGACAGAGATCACTGGCCGCACTCGGCGACCCCTCGGCCTTTCACGAAGAGGATGAGGCGTTCCACGAGGCGATTGCCAGCATTGCTGGATATCCCGGGATCTGGACGATCCTCAAGACGGTCAAGGTGCAGATCGACAGGGCGCGTCGGCTGACGCTGCCCGTTCTTGGCCGCATGGACAATGTCGTGCACGAACACGAACTTATTCGCGATGCGATTGCGGCCCATGATCTTCAAGCAGCGCGCGCGGCAATGATGCATCACCTCAGCGCCGTCATACCCGATGTCGCCGAGCTTCGAACGCAGTATCCAGATTACTTCTGCTGAGCCGATCAGCGGACAACGACAAGACGATCCCAAGGAGGAAGTGCATGCGCCAGGGTTGGAGATGGTTTGGGCCTGAGGCTCCGGTGACACTTGATGAGGTGCGCCAGACCGGAGCGACGAATATTGTTTCGTCCCTGCATCAGGTTCCGATCGGGCGCGCGTGGACTGAGGCTGAAGTGCGTGAGCGGCAGGCGATGATCGAAACCACGCCGGCTGGGCGCTCGAGCCTGACATGGTCCGTCGTGGAGAGCATCCCCATTCCCGATGCGGTCAAGCGCAATGGCGGGCGGGCAAAGGCGGAAATCGAGGCCTGGATTGCCAGCCTGGAAGCTGTTGCCGCCTGCGGTATTCCAATTGTTTGCTATAACTTCATGCCCGTCGTCGACTGGACGCGCACCGAACTCGACCATGTGATCGATACCGGCGCCACCGCCATGCGTTTCGATCACGAGAAGTTTGCTGCCTTCGATCTGTTTGTACTACAGCGCGCAGGCGCCGAGGAGCAATACAGCGCCGAGGATGCGGCGCGGGCGCGCGAAGTGTTCGACACGATGAGCGAAAACGAAATTGCGGAGATCACCCGGATCATCACATCTGCCCTGCCCGGCTCTACGACCGAGCCATTGACGATCCCACAGTTCCGCGAAAAGCTCGCCGCCTATGCTGGGATCGATGCCCCCAGGCTGCGCCAGCACCTCATTGAATTCCTTCAAGCGGTGACACCGGCTGCCGAGGCGCGTGGCGTGAAGCTGACGCTGCACCCCGACGATCCGCCGCGCTCGCTGTTTGGCCTGCCGCGTATTGCATCTACCGCGGATGACTATGCAGCACTCTTCGATGCCGTGCCCTCCAAGGCAAATGGCATGTGCTATTGCACCGGCAGCCTCGGTGTTCGTGCAGACAACGACCTGGCCGCAATTGCGCGGCGCTTTGCCGCCCGGATCCATTTCGCGCATCTGCGGGCAACCAGGCGCGAGGGCGACGGCCGTACCTTCCATGAGAGCGCCCATCTGGAGGGTGACGTTGATATGGTCGCGGTCCTGAAGGAGCTTGTTGCGGAGGACCGGCGGCGTCAGGCAGACGAAACGATCGTTTTCCGTTCCGACCATGGTCATCGCATGCTCGACGATCTCAACAAGAACGTGACACCAGGCTACCCGGCAATCGGGCGTCTGCGCGGTCTGGCGGAGCTCCGCGGCATTCTCCATGCGCTGGGGGCGGCACCGTCGTGACGGTGGCCGCATCGCATTGTCGATCTTTTAAGCGCTTGTTGCGGGGGTGAAACGGCTGATCGTCCCGCACGCCGCATCTCCCGCATCGGGAACAAACTTCGGCAAGGCTCATTTCTCTTCTTGCAGAGAGGAGAAACGACATGACGTACGACCCCAATGATCCCAACCGCAATCCCGACACAGATCACGATCTGCGCACGCCACCGGTGCGTCGCAGCTCGAGTGCCTGGATAGGATGGGTTGCCGCGATCGCTGTGATCCTCGTTGCGGCGTTTGCTATCACGGAATGGTTCGGCCGGCCGGGTACCGACATGAACCCGACGGCTTCGACGACTGAAACTCAGCCGGTGAAGCCGCCGGTAGCGCCCGCCGCGCCGTCAAGCGAGCCGGCAACGCCAGCCCCGGCCAATCCTTCGACCGGCGGCACGACACCGCAATAACCATGAGCGGAATCGGGAGCCTTGCCGTTCCTCGGAGGCTCCCGTTTTCTGATCGCACTCTGGTCGGTTTCAGCCGGCCCCGGCTCTCCTGGCCACGGCCTGGCTAGCGACGATAGGGCGTGTTGTCCGGCTCCCCGGAGCCGGGTGTCCCACGCTCCATCAGTGTGTCGCTGCGCGCTTTCTGGAGGCGGCAAGGATGTAGTCGTCGGCAATATCGGCGATTGCCATTGCGATTTCGGTCGACGAAAAGCCGTCGAGTTTGTCGCCCTGGATGATCAGATAGACGGCTTGCTCGATCTTCTCCCTGCAGGCGGAAAGCCTGTCGGCGTGACTGATTACTATAGGACGTAGTTCCATTGCCCTCTCCGGTCGTTCTTGATCTGTGTTGAATGCTGACATTGGTTAAGCGGTGCACCTGTTGACAACAGAGACGCTGTCGAAGACGCCCACCCATCGCTCAGTTCAGCGAAATGGCTTTGCCACCAATCATCTCCGCTGGAGCGATCGGCGATCGAAGCTTCAACTTAACCGTGCCTCGACCATAGTCGCAAAAGTTCAAAGCGGCTCGTGAAATCGACGTGACACGACCATAAATTGAATCGCCAAAAATATGTACCGCCCAGGGTCAATGTTGTGCTGCATCAATACTGTTGCTTGACCGCTTTGACCTTGGTCGCATTTGCGCGCCAGGGATAAATTCGCAACGGCCCTGGAAAAATTTGGGCGATCAGCAATTAGCTTCTTGAAATAATTTACTCCCGGTTGTATTTTTTCAGAGTTCGAAGATAATGCCAGTCTGACACGAGGAAACGGTGGGCGCCATGAAGGCCAAGACTCCAAACGCCATTGATGCCTATGTGGGCGAGCGTGTCAGGTTGAGGCGGAAGCTACTTGGCATGAGCCAGGTTAGCCTTTCAGAATCGCTTGGGATTACGTTTCAACAGCTCCAGAAATACGAAAAAGGTGTCAATCGCATAGGTGCGAGCCGGCTGCAGCGGATTGCAGAGGTCCTTGGCGTGCCTATTGGCTTCTTTTTCGATGAAGAGGGGGCGCATACGGCTGGTCTGCAGTTGAGCGCTGAGACCGATGAAGTTGCGCATTTCATCGCCTCGAAGGAGGGGTTGGCGCTAACGCGCGCCTTTATCGCGATCGAAGATCCGAACATTCGTCGAAAGCTGTTGGCGCTTGCAAGGAGCCTTGGCTCCGCGCAATCGGTCACGGACTCGCATGAGGGCTGGGAACGCGCGGACGAAACACGAGGATAGGCGGTGCTGCACCTCCAGACATTTGGCGAACTGCGGCTGACAGATGAAGCGGGCAATGCAGTCGGCTATCCCGCCAAGGCACTGTTGACGATGGCGTATCTCTTCACGTGCAAGGGTCATGCGCTCACACGCCAAGAGGTGGCTTCGTTTCTGTGGTCGGATGCCGAAGCCGATCAGGCCGGGCTCAATCTGCGAAAGCTGATTTCCCGTATTCGACAAATCGATGACAGCCTTGCCGCACCACTTCGGATCACCTCGGCCTCCGTCGAACTGCGGGCGGAACTCCTGACCGTTGATATTGGAATACTCGATGAGGCAAAATCGCCGATGGACAGGCTGAAAGCGAGTAGCGATCTGCTTCAGCGTGAATTCGTCGGCAATGTTCGCTCAGCCAGCAAAGCGGTCGACAACTGGATCGCGCGGGAGCAGCGAAGCCATAGGGCCAAGTTGCGCCAGACGCTCCTCGATGCGGGCTCGGCTGCTCAGTGTGCCGAGGATTATCGCGTTGTGTCGGGCGCTGCTCTACAGCTCCTGGAACAGGACCCGTCCGATGAGCAGATCCGGGCGATCCTCCGCGGGCTGCCGGGAGTAGCCGACCCGGACGTACTGCCTCGGGGCGAACGCCAAGCGAGAAGCTATTTCGTGTCAGCGGAGGCGCAGAATGCGACCACTCGTGAGGCGGAGCTTCGGGCCACTTCGAGCCTGCCGCGGCTGGTTCTGCTTCCGCCAACTTCCCAGGGTAACGTCGTTGGTCTGTCGCTTGCCGCAGCGCTGATCGAAGATGTCACGATCGAGCTATGCGGCCTCCGAAACATTTCCATCGTTGCGCCTCACACTGCGGAGCAAATCCGTCGCGACTCTGACAAGGCAGCCATGATTGCCCGCCACTCGATCTCCTATCTTCTCGATACAAGATTTTCGGGCGAAGGCCTCTATGCGCAACTGGTCTATTTCCCGACGGACGAAATCATCTGGGCCGTGCGATTTCCCATGACCGCGGCAACGCTGCCAACCCAGCGGCGGCTCATGGCCCAGCACTTGTCATTAGCCGTCGTGGATGAACTTGCCAGGAACGAGGAAGCCCGGCTTAGCCTGGAGGCGAACCCGCAGGCATACCACTCCTACCTTGTCGGCGCGAGCCTGATGGGCAAGCTGACCTTGCCGCACATTCGCAGGGCGAGAGCGGCCTTCAAGGAGGCGTTGAAATATAACAAGGATTTTTCACCAGCGTTTACCGGCCTGGCGCGGACTTACACCAGCGAATGGCTGGTGACGGCACAGGGTAACGAGGAGCTCTTGGGCCTTGCTGAACAGAGTGCGTTGAAGGCCATCGAGCGGGACGAAGCTTTCGCCGGCGGCTATCGCGAACTCGGCGTGACAAAACTCTATCTCGGCGACGTCGATCAGAGCGTGGCGGCGCTCAGCCACGCGGAAGAATTGAGCCCTCATTTCGCGGACGTGATCTACAGCCACGCCGACACACTTGTTCATGCCTCGCGTCCCAAGGAGGCATTGGCCAAGATCGAAAAGGCGATCTCGCTCAATCCCATTTCGCCTGACAGCTATCTTTGGTGTGCCGCAGGCGCGAGCTACTTCCTCGAGCGCTACAACGACGCCATTGCCTATGTGGAAGCCATGAAGGACAAGGAGCCGGCTTACCGCATTGCTGCTGCGAGTTGTGCAATGATTGGCGATCGCAGGCGGGCCCAGTTTTATCGGCAGCGTGCGCAAGCGCTGAACCCGGTCTTCGACCTGGAAAAATGGCTTTCTGTCATTCCGTTCAAGGAACAATGGCAGAAGGATCTCTACAGAGAAGGGCTTTTGAAAGCTGGATTTTGACACCAACGAAAGGAAACGTCATGTCAAGGGCAGTAGTATTCGGCATTGCAGGGGATGCGAAACTTTGGATTGCCGACCTCGATGCGGGGACCGTCAAGCCACTCGATGGGGCAACCGGTGATCTGGCCAAGGTCGCGGATCTGCGCAAGTCAGGTGCCTCCGTCGTCAAGCAGGTGGATTTCGCAATTGCGGTTTCTTCGGCGAAAGCGGCGTTCTCCGGTCACGTCGAGCCGAACCCCTGACCAACATCAAGCTGGCCGCCTATTCCGACCGCACGGTTCCAGCCTCTGAGACGCTGGCCCGAACCGCGCCACTACTCGCGAACTTTGGTATAACACGCGTGGCGCGCCACACCGGCTTGGACAACATCGGCATCCCGGTGTGGTGCGCTTATGTCCCCAATGGGCGGTCGATCGCGATCGCCCAAGGCAAGGGTCTGACCGACGACGATGCCAAGGCTTCGGCCGTTATGGAAGCGCTTGAGCGCGTCGTTGCCAACAGGCCGGCCATTGCAACGCTTTGGGCCTCGGCGCACGATCTGCGGGAGGAGGGATTCTCTTTTGACACGCTTGCTTGCCTGATTGGTCGGCATGAGGACGACATTCGCCTCGACGAACAGATTGACTGGGCGCTTGGCAAGGATCTCCTGACCGATCGGGACGTGTATGTTCCGTTTGAGGCGGCACTTCTGGACCGCACCCGCCGCAATCGCTTCTGGATGTCTTCCGATGGTCTTGCCTCCGGCAATACGATGGAAGAGGCCACCCTGCACGGACTCCTTGAGCGTGTCGAACGCGACGCATTTTGCCTCTGGCAGGTTGGCGCCGTTGAGGATCGGCTTTCGCGCTGCATTGATCCGGCAAGCTTCGAAGATCCGTGGCTCGATGTCCTCGTTCGAAAGATTGAGGCCGCCGGTCTTGTCGTTCGCCTGTTCGATATGACAAGCGATCTAGCTGTGCCCTGCTTCACGACCGTCCTCGGGCCCGCGGAGCGACGGGGCAACAATATTCGCTTTGTCGAGGTGACGGGAGGAAGCGGTGCGCATCCCTCCCCTGTCCGCGCGGCCATTCGGGCAATAACAGAAGCCGTTCAGTCGAGGATAACATACATTAGCGGCGCCCGCGACGACCTGTCGCCGGACGAGTTTCAAAGGCCTGTGCCTGCGGAGACCCTGCATGCCCTCGATGCCATCCCAATCGCCTGGAGCGCTGCTGCGCGGTGCGATGACAAACCGCACCTCAACAGGATCCTCGATGCCTTGCGGGAGCGACAGATCGCGCCAGTGATATCGCTCCCACTCAGCGACCCCGCCTTGCCCTTCCATGTCGTCAAAGTCTTCGTTCCAAGCCTCGAAAACCCCGAGGGCGCGCGGGCGCGTCGCTTTGGCGCCCGCGCGATCGCAAAGGCGCTGTTTTCATGAAAGTCATCTTTGTTGGGCCGAGTCTCCCGGACGCCGCGACGCTGGCAGGAGATGGGGTCACCGTATATCCGCCCGCCGTTCAAGGTGATGTGTTGGCCGCAGTGCGGAGAGGCGCGCGAGTGATCGGCATCGTCGATGGCGGTTTCGAATACACCGCGCCTGTCTGGCACAAAGAGATCCTTTTTGCACTCTCACGGCAGGTCCGTGTGTTCGGTGGTGCAAGCATGGGGGCGCTTCGCGCGGCGGAATGTAAAGTCTTCGGAATGGTCGGCGTTGGCCGGATCTACGGCGAATATGCCTCGGGAGCGACGGTGGACGACGCCGATGTAGCGCTGCTGCATGGACCCATGGAACTCGCATATCGGGCGTTGACCGTGCCGCTGGTGAATGTCAGGTCGACACTCGATAGGCTGGAGGGCCGGCAGATGCTGACGCATGATCTTCGCGTGGCGCTCGAAGTGGCTGCGGGCGATTTGTTCTTCAAGGAGCGGACTTGGCGCGCGATTGTGGCAAATGCGGATGTTTCCGCCGATCGGCAAGAGCTCCTGTCGTTGCTGCGATCGAACGAGGTCGATCAGAAACGGGCGGACGCTCTTGCTCTGCTGGACGCTGTCCGAGTGGCGGACGATGACTGCTCGACCCCGGCTGAGTTGGCTTGGCAATTCAACGAGACCTTTGTCCGCTCGGAAGAGCAACAATTTTGAAACTGCCTCCTGCAATGCAACAATAAAGTGTGTCACGGGTTTTTCACGAGCCTTTTGCGCGCAGACTTACTATTCTCCAATGGTTCGAGGGAGAACAGATATGAGTGCAGCATCGGCAAACGGATCGGTGGTATTGGACAGCAGTGAGCGATCTTCTGATGACTTGGATGAGCTCGTCGCACTGGCGCGTATGATCGCCTACGCGAAAAATGCCGCTGGAGATGCCGATCTGGTGGGGGCTATGGACTACCTTGGCATGGCGCTGAATGAGGTTCTGCGTGAAATTGGGGACGGTCCGCATGAGGGCCTGGCGGACGTGATGGCGTCTAAAGCGGCGACATGCCTGAATTGACATGAATTGAGGGGACGGTGGGGATGGGGCCGGCGCGTTGCGTCGGCCCTATTTCAATTTCTTGGAGTAGACGCAGAGCTTTTCGGAGTGTTCATAGTCGTTGCTCTTGTAGTACTCCGCAACGCCCCCAGTGCTGCGCGAGACGAGCCAAACGTGGACATAGCCCATTGTGCGCGCGTCCTCCTCCAATGTGCGCAGGAGGCGGGAGCCGATCCCCGTGCGCTGGAACCGTGGCCTTATCGCTATTTCCGCGACGTGGATCCCGCGTCCCATGACAGAGGTGTGCGGCAGGCCGAAGGCGAAGCCAACGGGTCGTTCGGCATCGAACGCGGCCACCGCCAGGCACATCGGCGTCGTTGTCAGTTCGTCTATGCGTGAGATTGCGTTCTGAAGGCACCACTCCTCATGCCAGGGCGGCCTCGCGTAGGCTTCAACGATGATGTCAGCATTGAGGAGTGCTTCATCCCGGGTCACGCGTCTATAAATTATCGGCATTCATACACTGTCGCCATCACCGCGCACGACACGCTTCATGGCGCCTTCCTGTTCACTCCACCCCAGAGCGTTAAAGCATAGGCCAAACGACCCGTGTTGTGACTTCATCGTGACACGCGTTTTGCGCGAACTCCGGAGCGACCTGCAAGCCAGCGCTTTGTGCCGGGTCCTGCCCGGCAAAGAAAGGGCGCTTCGTGAAAGACTGAGCGCCTTTTTCCTTTTGACATTTGCTGTTGCTCGCCCGAAACAGCGTATGATCTGGCGCGAGGAGAAACCGCAGATGAACGATAATGTCATTCAATTCCGTCGACGAAAGCCGCCCCGGCCACCCCGGCCAGGGCTTCGCAAGCTCGCGATCGCCGCAGCAATTCTTGCGCTGTTCGTTGCCGCATGGGGGTATTTCACCCTGTTCAGCCCGCCGGTCTGACATCGCGTCGCGCTGGTGCCGTTGGCGTTTGACGGTGGCAGCACAAGAGCACGGCCTGATGTGCGGGCCGCATCGTTCGGCAAAACTCTCTCATCCAGGCATTTTATCTGAGACAAGGCGCGCTACTCTTTTAAATCGAGTGGTGCGCAAAACTCGTGCGGGCCGCATAGTTTCGCCCGAAGCGCCTTGTCACGAGAACCGCACATATCGCGGAAGCGAGAGATTCCAATGAAATTGCCCGTAATTGACAATATCGATCGAAAGATCCTCCGATTGCTCCAGAGCGAGGGTGATCTCAGCCACGCCGCGCTCGCCGAGCGGGTCGGGGCATCGAGCGCGTCGTGCTGGCGCCGCATCAGGGCGCTGGAGGCGGCGGGCATGCTGGGGCGGACTGTCAGGCTCGTGAGCCCCGAAGCCGTTGGTCGTGGGCTGACCGTGTTCTGCCAGGTGCGAATGAAGACGCATGATCCGGCTGCAAGAGATGATTTCGAGCGGTTCGCAGAGAGCCATGAGGAAGTGCTTGAATGCTATTCGATGTCCGGTGATTGGGACTATCTGTTGCGCGTAGCCGTCGCCGATGTCCAGGACTACGAGCGTCTCCTCATGCAGGGTATTCTGACGCACCACGCAGTGGCGACATCGTCGTCGCATTTCGCCTTGAAGCGGGTGAAGTACTCCACTTCGGTTCCAGTCTGAGCCGGTCGCTTTTCTCTGGTTACTCCCGCGAGGTCCGTTGTTCCCCAGCCACAAGTTCGGACCTTGGTCCTAGGAGGCCCGGACTAACGTCGGGCGGTGATCAAGGAAAGGTCTGATGTCAACGATTGCGAATTGACGGTCGGGTCGACCCGTGGGCAAATTGGCAAGGGTTGAGCGGCTAGCATTTGCAATGCCGCGTGGTTTATCTGGGCCCCAGCCCAAGATGGCTGACAGCGCCAGCTGGCTGGACCGCGACCAGGAAAACCATGGAATGCAAGGGAATGGTGATGCTCTCACGACGTAGTTTTGTTGTGGCTCTATGCTCAATGTCAATCGGTCTGTCGCTTGCGGCAATGCCGTTCAAGGTCGCGGTTTCGGGCGGTTCGTTCAAGCTCAGTCTTCAGACTGCCGAGGCCGCCAAAGGCGGCAACGGCAATGGAAACAGCGGAGGCAATGGCGGCAACGGAAACGGAAACGGCGGAGGCAACGGAAACGGCGGAGGCAATGGAGGCGGTGGCGGCAACGGGGGTGGAAATGGCGGTGGCAATGGTAATGGGAATGGCGGGGGAAACGGCAACGGCGGAGGGAATGGTAACGGGAACAGCGGCGGCAAGTCCAATGGTAGCGCCACGACCGGAAAAGGCCCGACGGTTGATGGTGATGCGGACAACGCGTCAATGGAGGTTCGCCACCGCGACGGCATGAGCGAATTCATCCGGAACGGCCGTTACATCATGAAAGACGCCCGGGGACGCACGATCGTCAATCGGCGGGCAACCTCAGCAGATGAGGCGCGCCTTGAATCCTTCATTCACTGATTGCCTCGCCCGTCGGTGGCATCGCGCAGCGCTATAGCCGCTTCCGTTCGGTTGGCAACCCCGAGCTTGGCCATGATCTGCGTCATGTGATGTTTGACGGTCTTTTCGTGCAGATCGAGCTGCCTTGCGACGTGCTTGTTGCTCAAGCCGGAAGCGACCAGCTGCAGGACCTGCAGCTCACGGGCGGTCAACGCCTCCAGAGCCGATGGTGTTTTCGGTGCGGGTGAAGAGCGACTGGAAAGTAGACGCGCAGACAGCGCCGGCGCGACATAGCTTTCACCAGCTGCCACGCTGCGGATAATCTCTGCAAGCGCCCTTGAGCCGACCCCCTTCAGCACGTAGCCCTTTGCGCCGCTATTCAATGCCGCCGTGACATCATCGCTGGATTCGGAAACCGTAAGCATGACAATCTTTTGTGATGGTACGGTTGCCAGAATGGGAAGGATCGCGTTCAACCCGCCGCCAGGCATGGAAATGTCCATGAGCAGGACATCGGGCTGGAGGGTTTCGGCGACCCTGATTGCATCGTCCCGCGTGCCTCCTTCCGCGACAATCTGAAATCCATCTATCTCGGACAGGCTCCGGGATACCCCTTCCCTGAACAATGGATGGTCATCTATGACTGCGACACGAATTCCTGCTGTCATGTCTGGGTAATCTCCTCGCTGCTGAGCGACATGCTGACTATGGTGCCTCTAGCGGACGATCGGAGCTGGAAGGTGCCGCCGAGGCTTTCAATCCGCTCTCTTAATCCTGCAAGGCCAAGGCTGGCAGGGCCAACGTCGTCGGGGTCAAAACCGGAGCCACCGTCGGACACCTCGATACAGACGCGGTCACCTTCCATGCGTTGCACGACGCGTTGCTCTTTGCCGCCGCCGTGACGGTAGCCGTTGTTCAAGCCTTCCTGCACAAAGCGGTATACGCAGATCTTGGCCGAAGGCGAAAGATGTTCGGGCGCCTCCGCTACAGACAGTTCAACGCTTGATCCTGTTCGCTGCTCATGCGCGCGCACACTGCGCTCCAGTATCTCCGTTAGGGTTGCGGCCTCGATCTGTGGCAGCACCAGCCCATTGCAGATGGTCCTGATCTCATGCATTGCCTCGTCCAGGCTTTCCTTGATGGCTGCAATTTCACCCTCGCGCCGGGATGCCGGTGTTGAGGGATCGATCAGGGCATTGCTGTCCAGGCGCAACGAGGCGAATGCAACGAGTTGGGCTGGGCCGTCATGGAGATCTGCACCAATACGGCGCAGGTGGCTTTCATTGAGTGCTGTTGCGCGTTGGGACGCACGCTGGACGCGCCGACGCAAGGCCTGGTTCTGGGATAGCAGGGCCGAAAGGTCGTCCACGCGGCGCCTTAGAGCATGCCGCTGATCCTCGATGGTTCGGCTACCTCTCAATGCGATCGCCGACAACACGATAAAGAATGCAAGCGTGAAGGCGGCGACGGCCATCCAGCTATGCAATCGCGCCTCATTGAGGCTGCGCTCGAAATCGTTGGCTATCTCATAGAATTCGGAGACAGCGACGACCTGCCCGGACCATGGCTGCAGGACGGGATTGTAGATTTCGAGCAGGGGTTTGCCACTCGCCCGCTCGACCTGATCCTCAGCATCGTCCAGACGATTGAACTGGGCGACCATCTTGCCGGAAAAGGCCGCCTTGAGGTCGTCGCTCAACTCGAAGCGCTTTCCTTGCATGCTTTTATCGTTTGAATAGAGAACCGTGCCGTCCGCGCGCCAAAGCCGGAAGGAGATCAGGCGGTTTCCAAGCGCCCCCTGCTCCAGCGTCTCGTCGAGGGCGCGCGATACAGTATCGTCGAGCTCTTGGGCCGTCAGCATGTCGGGCAGGAGGGGGGCAATCACACTGTCGACGTAGAGGGCGGTGGATGCCGCCGAATTGCGGGTCACCGCGTCTTCGATCAGACTGCTCACGAATGCGCCGACCAACACCATCGCCACCAGCGACACGGCGCCTCCTGTGAACAGGAACTGCCTGGCCAATGATTGCGAATTCCATCGTTTTATGAGTTCACGGGGCCGCACGAGATGTCTCGGGATCGGCCGCCCAAATTTATGGCGGCACTTCGGTTTGTTTGGATTGTAACCTAGCTCCATCCGGCGGTTGGTCAAACGATATCACCTGGCAGCCCCCAGGTTTCGGACCTTTGGTCTTTTGTGGATAGGACCTTGGTCCTATCTGCTGAAGCAAAGGTCTGACCGCCATGGAGCCGGTGCGTGACGCGGGCTATCGTCGTTGTGATTTGGAACGCGGCGTGTCCGCGTCAGGCCGGAATGCCTGCTTCTTGCCCGCCGCGAGGAGCCAGGCTTTCCGGCCGTACGAACAACGGCAAAGCGGTTTTGAACCGGAGGTTGATATGAGCATTTCCAGCATTCTTGGACGCAGCGTCATTGCGCTGACAATTGCGGTTGTACCCGCCGGTGGCGCCTTTCTGGGGTTGGAGGGTATCGCCTACGCAAAGGGGGGTAACGGGAATGGCAATTCCGGCGGCGGCAACGGCAATGGGGGCGGTAACGGAGGCGGCAACGGGGCCGGCAACGGCAACTCGGGCGGCAACAGGGGCAACGGCGGCGGGGGGAACCACGCGGGCGGCAATTCCGAACACGGGAAGAAATCCGATACCGTTGGCTCACACGGCTCGCATGCAAAGAGTAAGGACGACACCCGGAGAGATCACCCGACGTTGAAGTCGTTCTTCGCACACGAGAAGAAGGCGGCAACGACGACCAGGACCAGATCCGCCACAACGACAAGAACGAAGGCTGCCAAATCGGAGTTTGCCGGGCTGAACTCGCTGAACAGGAACTACCACGCCTACTTGCATTCCAACGATCCGCGAATGGCGGCGGTTTCGGCCTATGTGATGGCCTATGCAGAATTCGAGGCCGAGAATGGGCCGGATGCCATCCCTACGGACCCTGCTCTTAGCGACGAAGCGCTTCGCGAAGCACTCTCGAGCTTTACCAAGGGCGGCGAAGTGAGTGACGGGGCTCTCGAGCGAGCAAAGGACATCTTGGGCGTAGGGCCCACCGTTGGCAAGATCGATCAGGTTCGTGACACTCTTCCAGTGGAGGACCCTGCGCCGGAGCCCGTCGAAAGCGCGCCTGTGGAGGATGAGGCGCCGCCACCGCCGGTGACGGTCATCGTCGAACAGCCCTGACGCTTTCAAAACTTGGCCACCGCACGGACACAACGCGCCGTGCGGTGGCCCAAAAATGCAGCTTGTACCAGCCACGGGCTCCGCAACCACTACTTAGGTCGAGCCAGGGATGGCTCGGAGGGGCAGCGCCGCCGCTCTTCGCCGCCTGTTCCAAGGCGCATCGGTGCCTTCTGAACCTTCACCTTCTTGATCCGGGGTTGCTTCTGTCGCGCTGAAGGCGTGTCTCTCAGGGCAGTCCCTTTCGCCGTTTGTGAACAACTACAGGCGGAACCGTTCCTTTTCACCTTCTCATGTAACTCGACGGCGGCCGGCCGCGGCACGGCTGGGTGAACCTCGTCCTCCTATGTGCGGCCTCCGTGAGCCGACCACATAAGGGAGCCAGTGACGGGTTTGCCGAATCTCGCGAATCGAGCTAGTTCTGTAACTACGCAAAAAGAGCGAATTATCGCTGTAGAGCGAAACAATTATTGAATTAACTGTTCATCAACCGTATCGGCGCTTAGGCTATTGGAACGAACTGAGGAAAGAATCGTGAATCGCCACTTAAGCAGCCTCGACTTCATGCAGAGCTTTTCCACCAAATTGGAGCTCGCCCTGCAAAATCTTTCGATGGCACAGTATCCACCGGATGCGCGCCGCGAGATGCGGAAATTTTCCTCGTCGGAAGTCGCAGCGCTCCTGGATGTCTCGGAAGCCTATATCAGGCAGATCGTTCTGAAGGACAAGGGTCCCTCGCCCGAGACGACGTCAAACGGCCGCCGCATGTACACGCTCGAGCAGATCCTCGAGCTGCGACTGATGCTGGCCGGAAAGGGTCGCAAGAAGTGGATGAACCCGCGCCGTGTCGATGGTGAGGAATGCCAGATCATCGCGGTCACCAATTTCAAGGGCGGCTCCAGCAAGACATCCACGACCATTCATCTAGGTCACTACCTGGCGCTCAAGGGCTACCGGGTGTTGGCGGTCGATCTCGACCCGCAGGCGTCGCTTACAAGCCTGCACGGAGCGCTTCCGGATTTCGACCCGCGCGAGGACGAAACGCTCTATGCGGCCATTCGCTTCTCGGATCCCAAACCGACGAAATCGCTGGTCCACACCACGCATATTGCCGGCTTCGATGTGATCTGCGCCGGGCTCGACCTGACAGAGTTTGAAACGGCTGTCGCTCTCGAGATGCGCAAGAATGGCGGCACGAGCTTCCTTCTGCGGGTATCTCAGGCCCTCGAGCAGGTGGCGGATGACTATGACGTAATCCTGATGGATTCCGCGCCTTCCCTGAACTTCCTTACACTGTCGTCGCTGACCGCTGCAACCGGCGTCATCATACCGGTCCCGGCACACATGCTGGACGTCGATTCGACGGGGAAATTCCTCGAGCTTGCCTCGTCCTACATGCAGATATTGAGCGAGATGGGGAGTTCGGCCCAGTGGGACTTTGCGAAGTTCCTCGTGACGAAATTCGAAGCCAACGATCACCCGCAGGCCAACATGACTGCGTTGATGCGACAGGTCTTTGGCGAAGACCTGCTGTTGAACATGGTCACGAAGTCGACGGCTGTTGCTGATGCATTGACGTGGAAGCAGAGCCTCTATGAGGTGCAGCGTTCGCGCTTCTCGGCACCGAAAACCTATGACCGCGCAATGGAATCGATCAACGCGGCCAATGCCGAGATCGAGAAGTTGCTTTGGGCAGCATGGGGGCGCGAATGAGCCGCAAGGATTCGCGTGGCATGTTTGCCAATGTGCTCGGTCAGCTTGAGCAACCGAGCGCAGCGCCGGCCGCCAAGCCGACAACATCTCCACACCTCCTCAAGGTAGCCGCAGGCGTCAGGCAGATACAGGAAAAGGGCGAGGTTCTCGACAGGCTCCTCAAGGACGGCGACCATATTGTCGAGGTCGACCCCGATGACGTTGCTCCCTCCTCGATTCCCGACCGCTTCGATGGCGCCTATGACGATGCGGCCATTGATGAGATTGCGACGTCCATCAGGGAGCGTGGGCAGATTGTCCCTGGCTTGATCAGGCCGCACAAAGGTGATGGGCTGCCATACCAGATCGTGTTCGGAAGACGGCGTTTGGCTGCCGCCAAGATGCTTGGACTGAAGTTCCGCGCTATTGTCCGCGAACTCAGCGACGAAGAGGCAATCGTCTTCCAAGGTGAAGAAAACGCCAACAGGAATGACCTTTCCTTTATCGAGAAGTGTGCATTCGCACTGTCACAGGAGCAGGCGGGATATCGGCGCGACGTAATCTGCGCGTCGCTGGCGACAGGAAAGTCGCACGTGTCGGAGATGCTGCGGATTGCAACGGCTATCCCCCGGGATGTTCTGTTGGCGATCGGGTCGTCGCCGGAGATCGGCCGTCGTAGATGGATCGAGTTTTCGGATGCCTTTGCCAAGCGCCAGGACGGGGTGGTGCGCGTCAAGCAATCACTGAGCGAGGACAAGCTCGTCGCCGGGAAAGATCGCTTCGCCGTCGCATTAGGTGCGCTGAAGGCTGAGCAAGCGCCGACTGCCGCGCGGCCTTCCGTCACCGAAATACGTGCAAATGGCTTTCTTCTGGCGACCGTAAGCTACGCGAAGACCGGCCCGAAGATGAGCTTCACCAAGGCTGTTCCGGATAGTTTCGTAGACTTTTTGAACGATCGTATGGAGGCGCTTCACAGCGAATTCGTGCAGTCAATACAACGCAAAAGCAAAGGATAACGCCGCAAAAGAAAAAAGCTCCCGAACGTTGCCGTAACGGAAGCCCTTCTCATAGGTTAGCAGCTAGAGAATCGCATTTCCGGGAATCCCTGTCAAGTGTGGGCACCAATCTGGTGAGTGGATTTCTTTTGCCTTCAACAAGGTGAAGGTGATGGAAACAGGAAGTGTGACGACGCCCTTTGGGCAGCGTCCGATGACGCTTGGCATGCTCGCGAGCCAGAAGGCAGCAAGCGAGCTTCAAGCTGATCAATCGGTCGACAAGTGGAAAATCTACAGGTCCCTGTGTGCAGCCAAGCCCTTGCTTGGAGTGACGGATCGCGCGCTTGCCGTCCTCAATGCACTGCTCAGCTTCTATCCGAAGAACGTCCTGTCGGAGGAAAACGGCCTGGTGGTCTTTCCGTCAAACGAACAGCTTTCGCTGCGCTCACACGGCATGGCGGAGCAGACGATCCGCCGCCACCTGGCGGTCCTGGTCGAAGCGGGGTTGATCATCCGCAAGGATAGCCCAAATGGCAAACGCTATGCCCGCAGGGCGAAGGAGGGTGAGGTCGCAGAGGCATTCGGCTTTTCATTGGCGCCGCTGATCGTGCGTGCCGAGGAGATCGAACGCCTCGCATCGGAAGTGGCGGCCGAGCGGCTACATATGCAGCGACTGCGTGAGCAACTCAGCCTTTGCCGCCGCGATGTGGCCAAGCTCATTGAGACCGCGATGGAGGAGCAGCTGGCAGGAGATTGGGAAACCGCGTTCGCCTATTTCAGGGAGCTGGTAGGCTCCATACCACGTACGGCGACGGCCGAGCAGCTTTCAACTGCACTCGAAACGATGGAAACGCTGAGAGACGACATCACTAGCAGACTGGAAACATTACTAAAAGCAAAGAAAACGAGCGGCAATCACGATCAAAATGAGCGTCACTTACATAATTCAAACCCCGACTCTACCTTTGATCTTGAACCAGCTTTCGAAACGAAGCAGGGAGCAAACTCGGAATTCATGATTGAGCCGAAAACCGTGGCGTCGACGCGGAAACAGAAAAGTGACGCTGGACGCATAGCTAGGGTTCAGAGCCAGGCGGCCAACGATCGCCCGGACCTGAAATCCTTCCCCCTCGGGCTGGTCCTCCAGGCTTGCCCCGACATGGTGAGCTACGGCCCGGGTGGTTCGATTGCAAATTGGCGAGACTTGATGGCGGCTGCGGTCGTTGTGCGGGGAATGCTCGGTGTAAGCGAGTCGGCCTACGAGGAGGCTGCTGCCACGATGGGACCGGAGAACGCCGCCACGGTCATGGCGTGCATCCTCGAACGTGGCGGGCATATCAACTCCGCGGGTGGTTATCTGCGAGACCTGACCCGTCGCGCCGAACGAGGTGAATTCTCGATCGGTCCGATGTTGATGTCGCTGGTGCGAGCACGCGGCGGCGGAACACGGCGGGCGGGATAGCACGTTCATGCAAGCCTGACATTGTTTCGCAGGGGCGAGCTGTTTCGGAAAGGGAAGCGGGTGGCGGGGGTAGAAATCCGTTCGAGGCAGCGGATTGGGCCCGTCTCAACGATTTTGGCCTCTCCCTCGAAGAAGCCAAGGAGATCCAGCGGCGCCTACAACAGGAACTGGCGCAGTTTCAGACGGATCAAGCCGGCCAGCGCGATCGGAAGTGCCAAGACTGTAACCGCCGTCGGTCGGTGCATGATAGTAGGTACCGTACGATCCATTCGCTCTTTGGCTCTTGCCAAGTGCGTGTGCCGCGGTGGTGCCGCTGTACATGGGAAGCGTCGAGACCCTGTTGAATGGCCGAGCTACCCCCGAGTTGGAGCGCATCCAAGCCGAACTGGGGTCCCGGTTGTCATTTCGAGAAGCAGCCCGTGTACTTGATATCTTTGTGCCGGCCATGCGGCCTCATAATCATCGAACCGTGAGCAACCGGCCGGCTAAGGTTGCCGATCAGATCGAAAAGTGGGATGTCGCAGGCCCCTATCGTATCAGTCGCGCCGGCAAGTCTCCCGTTTCCGTTTTCATAAAAGAGCATGTGACAACAATCGCAACGCGTCATAACGCCAGCGCTCGCGTGAGGTCGTCGTGTTCGAAGGCACTGGCCATGCGGTTGATCTCGGCCGACCGGGCACCAACGGCTATGGCTGTCTCGCGCCATGTTGAAGTCACGGCCGCGACGTCTTTGATGATTACACGTGCCTGCGCCAGCGTGAGCGCGAAATATTCGGAAGCCTGTTCGAGAAGATCAAGGGAGCAGGTGCCCTCGTCGAGGTCAATGTTCGTAGTCAGCACCCGCGCTTTAAGATCCGTAGGCACCGGATTGAGATCATAGGCGGGCGAGAGCGACCATCCGGCGTTGCCAAGCCAGAGGAAGCCGTGGTTACGCAGATGATCGTCGACATTGGAAATCAGCACATTGAAGACGACCCGCCGATAGAGCGCGTGAGTGTCCCTCTTTCCCTGGGAGCCATGCCGGGCCAGGGCGTCGACAATTTCGGGGTAACTGCTACGGTCGCCGTCCTTGGCGCCCATCATCGCCATTGCGGACAGGAATGGGATGCGGATCACGCCATCGCGATCGAAGCGTCGCGATAGCATCACTGACTTGCCGGCCACTTTGACAAGTTCGTGTCGTGGAGTGGCAATGCGGGCTTGGCCGGCCAGCCGCAGCGCAATCTCCTCCCAGGTTTCCATGCTGTACTCGTCCGTCTCCTTCGGAAACTTGGCGATGGAGAGATGGCCGTGTTGGTCGATGACCGACGCCTTCGGCCGCGCACCTCCGAGGGAGGAGCCGGGCGCGAAGATGAGTTGAAGGTCTTCGTCCGTTTCCTCGTCCCGCAGAATCCGCTCGGTGATCTGAAGCAGGCGGCCAAGCTCTATTAGGGCCGGCACGCCGGCTCTGACAGGCGCCTGGAAGATATCCTCACCGACCCAGCGAAACCGCAGCGCGCCGAGCCGCGTCTCATCTGCGACCCCGAGCAGGTAGTCGCTTTCCGCGAGCGTGCGCACGGCGCGGCCCTCGCGATCGGCAAAGCGACGCTCGGCGCGCTGCATGAGGCGGCGGCCCCACGTATCTGGCGCGGAGTCGCCGATCGAGCCGAAGGTTGCTAGTCCGGCAGGAGGAGCGAAGGCGCCGCGCGTCAATGCAAGTGCTGGCTCCAGCGAGAAGCGGTGCGGATCCTCAAGCCATGTATCTTCGTACTCGAAAAGAATAGTTTCCGCGCCGCGGACGCGATTGCTCCTCGCCGATCCGATCGGGCGCGTGCGACCATGCAGATCGATGTGCACCTCGAAGTCAGCCATC
This sequence comes from Rhizobium sp. 42MFCr.1, assembly GCF_000377185.1. Classification (NCBI taxonomy): domain Bacteria; kingdom Pseudomonadati; phylum Pseudomonadota; class Alphaproteobacteria; order Hyphomicrobiales; family Rhizobiaceae; genus Rhizobium; species Rhizobium sp. 42MFCr.1. Next base: position 107,992 of record NZ_KB897820.1, on the reverse strand, counting down.
GTGGGGCGATCGGGTTGGCCGCCTAAGATGAACGTGCTTGGGCAGATCGGCACTGGCCAATGCCTGTCCGACACTGTCGTTGCTGATGTCGGCGATTTGCCCCAGACCTTCGAGCAGACCGAGGGCCTGAAGGACGCCAGCATAGATGCCGATGCTGACATTGGTGTCGCCGGCTTCGACCCTTTGCAGGGTTGAGCGGGATGTGAAAGCACGCTGCGCCACGACCGCCATAGGCAGTTTGCGACGGCGGCGGGCGTCGTGGATATCCGCGCCGAGCTTCCGCAGGGCGCGGCGCACGGCCGCTGGAGGGTTATGGGGAGTAGGCATTTGAAACCTTCGCGCTACAGATTAGCGGGATATGTAGCACGAAGATTACAATATTTCTAGCCGTGATTGGAATCTGCTGTGGCGTTTCCCGGCAGTGGAAACTACCTAGGTGAGGTTGGTGGACGTCTCACCCTAATTTACAAACTGCCTGCAAGTTGATCGCCGACCACATAAACCGCTGCATTATCCGACACCTCGCGTAGCCCCTTGTAGGACGCGTGTCTCAGCTTGCCGTCATGCGTCCTGGCGCGATACTCGATCTCGGCAATTAGCGTCGGCTGGACCCATAGGAGGTTCTTTCGACGCCCGTCCTATTTCACCGGCGGCGTCTTGCGCTTTATGCGATCGAGCGCCTTACGGCGTGATCAAATTGGCATGGTTCGCGATCGTCCTTCATCCGCAGACTGCCGCGCATCGAATGTGCGAAGACCTGGGCGGTGTCGACGGCAAGTGCCCTTGAGAGGAAAAGGGCGACATGCGGTGCAAATCGCGAGGTTCTGCTTGAGGCGAGCAGAGGAACGCGTCCCTGTCAGGCGAGATTGGGAGGAGATACGGGCACTCGTCTGGATCCGGAAAAAATTGAGCAACCGCTTCATGGGCGAGGCAGTTGCCACCCGGCCCTGCCCGTGGTCTCGGGCATTCGTTGGGGCGGAAGTGGCAAGTTCCTTTGTCCTCTGGATGACCGAGCCGTGTCGTCATCGGTCCGCGCTCCCCGTTTCGGCCCATGGCACTGCATGAGGCGGGCCTCGGCGGGGTCCGAGCTTTGCAGCGCGACTGCGACCGAACGGCACAGGCGGATAAACATATATTGCCAATATATCTTAGGATGGTTACCTCACCTTTGTCGACGGAACAAATTTTGGAGACCATGATGACGCAAACATTGACCGAGGCCACGAAGGCAATTGTCCGCGCAACAGCGCCTGCCCTCGCAAGTCACGGGACCGAAATCACGGCGGCCATGTATAAGCGGCTGTTTGAGAATGCCGAGGTCCGCAACCTGTTCAACCAGTCGAACCAGGGAGAAGGCGGGCGGCAGACGAAGGCGTTGGCGCAGGCGATCCTCGCTTACGCCCAGAACATTGACAACCTCACCGTACTCACCTCCGCTGTTGAACGGATCGCCCAAAAACACGTCGGCCTGCACATCCGGCCCGAGCATTATCCCCATGTCGCGACGGCCCTCCTGAATGCGATCAAGGATGTCCTCGGCGAGGCGGCGACGGATGAAATCCTCAATGGATGGGGCGAGGCCTTCTGGTTTCTGGCCAATATTCTGATCGAACGTGAAGGACAGATTTATAATAGTCTTCAAGCGTCCGAAGGCGGCTGGAATGGATGGAGGCAGTTTGCCGTCGTGTCAAAGCGCCGGGAGAGCGACATCATCACATCGTTCGTGCTGCGACCGGTTGATGGCGGGGCGGTGATCAGTCATCGGCCTGGTCAGTATCTGACATTTCGGTTCGATATTCCGGGTCTTCCTCCGCAGCATCGAAACTACAGCATTTCTTCTGCGCCCAATGCCGAGAGCTACCGCATCTCGGTCAAGCGAGAGACGCATGGGCTGGTATCAAGGTTCCTTCATGATCAGGTTGAGGAAGGCGCGGTCATCGAGGTTGCCCCTCCTACGGGAGATTTCCATTTGCCGACCGGGCAGGAAAGGCCCGTCGTGTTGCTGAGCGGCGGTGTCGGTCTGACGCCGATGGTGAGCATGCTGGAGACCATTGCAAACGATGGACGCGAGGTTCCCGTTCATTACGTCCATGGTGCCGAGAACGGTCGTGTCCATGCGATGGGATCGCATGTCCGCGATATTGCCAAGGACCGGGAGCATCTCAAGACGACAATTTTCTACGGAAGCCCGCATGCGCAGGATCAGAGGGGCGTTCACTTCGACCACGATGGCCTCATCACGGTTGAATGGCTGGCAAAGAACACGCCGATCGCAGAGGCCGACTTCTATCTCTGCGGCCCGCGGCCCTTTCTCGCCGTCTTTGTGAACGGGCTCGCAAAGGCCGGTGTCCCGCAGGATCGTATTCACTACGAGTTCTTCGGTCCGGCCGACGAACTCGCTGCTGCATAGGTTTTCGGAAATGCAAGGCGACCGGCGACGGCCGCCTTGCTATTTGATATACGTTGCCGATATCTTTTATGCGATTGCGCCGATTTTTCCGGGAGGATCTGGTGATGCGTTTGACCGTTTACTCCGACTACGCGTTGCGGCTCATGATGTATCTTGCGCTCAAGGGAGAGCGGCTGTCGACGATTGCGGAAATCGCCGAAGCTTATGATATTTCAAAGGCGCATCTGATGAAGATCACCCACGAACTCGGGCAAAAGGGCCTGATCGACACTGTACGAGGTCGTCACGGCGGCATGCGGCTCGCACGTGCCGTCGAACAGATCGGCGTCGGTGAGATCGTGCGGGCCTGCGAACCCGACTTTGCGATTGTGCCGTGCATGGAAAATGGTACCGAGATTGTCTGTGTCGTGCAGCCTGCGTGCGTATTGAAGAGGGCGCTCGCTTCGGCGGCTGCGGCATTTCTCGATGTGCTCGACGGCTACACGCTCGCCGACTTGACCCGGCCAGCCGTACCATTGCGCCGCCTGCTCGCGCTGCCGGAGGCGGAAGCCCACGCAGGGCACCCGGGATGACAACAGGATCGCAAGGACCGTTTGCTCGGCAGAAGCACACCGGATGATATCGCCATCGTCGGACAGGACGGCATCGCCATGGCGGCGCAATGTTTCAGAGATGAAATTTAAGCCTGGCGAGATCGCGTGATCACCAGATCTTCGGCTTCTTCTTGGCTCATATTGAGCACCGTCCTGCCCGTTTCGTAGCTGAAGCCATTGCGCCCGAAGGCCGCCATTTCCTTTGCGTTGCGCTCCCGATCGACGTCGCCACGACGAAACGGTCCGAAGCCACGCTTGCGCGCAAAATGCACGGCTGCGAGCAGTTCATCCGCCTCATCAAGTGCGGCAGTAATGACCTCTTGATTGACGCCCTTTTGTGTAAGGGTCTGAGCGATGCGCCGTTTCGACCGGCCACAGCGAACACCAGATCGCGTGCTGATCTCGGCATAGCTGATATCGTTCAGGCCGCCATTGTCATAGGCGAAGGTCACGGCCGATTCTGCAACCGCTCTGAGCTGCATTTCGGTGATGTTTTCGAATTTGTGCTTCGCCTTCCGGATGATGGCATCGTACAGCTGTCTTTCGGTCATCATTCGCCGCTCGAGCCGATAGATGGTGGAGTTTCGGGCCCAACTCAGCATCCGTGCACTGGGAACGTCCGATGGTGCTTCATCATTGCTCACGATTCAGTCGCACCCCTGGTGCTTACCTGTGAAAGAAGCCAGGTCGTGAACGCCACGCCGAGGGCATGTTCGCGCTTACCGTCTGGCATCACGACATAATAGCTGTTTTCCGTCGCCATCGGCCGGTCAAAGACGATTTGCAGCTTTCCAGCACTCAACTCTTGTTCGATGAGATAGAGCGGTAGAAGCGCGAACCCCATCGCCATCGTAGCTGCCTCGATGATCATCGAAAACTGGTCGAACCGATTGCCGCGATAGGAAGGATCTGCGTCGACGTCGCAAAATTCGAACCATTGGCGCCAGAGTCGGGGGCGTGTAGCCAGATGCAGCAGGGGCCTGCGCATGAGGTCAGCCGGGGTTGCAACCGGATCCGCTTGTAAAAGGGTTGGGCTGGCAACGGGAACGATCTTCTCGTCGCAAAGGAAGGTGCAGGTCGCCCCTGCCCAGATTGGCTGGCCGTAATGGATGGCGAGATCGACGTTTTCCTGCTCGAAATCGAAAGGCTCGGTGCGCGATGCTATGTCAACGAGGGAGCCGGGATGGGCAGCCAGGAAATTCGGCAGCCGAGGCGTCAGCCAACGACTGCCGAACGTCGGCAAGGTCGCAATCGAAAGCGTCGCAGTCGCATCGGCGCCCGATGCCGCACGGATCATCATCTCTTCTGTCTGATGGAGGAGCCGCCTTGCCTCAGGCAGCAGCCTCCGTCCGGCTTCCGACAGGATTGCCCGCTGGCGGACGCGTTCAAACAGAAGGACCCCCAACTGGGTTTCCAGGTCCTTGATCTGGCGGCTGATGGCGCTTTGCGTCAGATGAAGTTCAAGAGCGGCGCGCGTGAAATTGCCGTGTCGGGCGGCAGATTCAAAAGACTGCAGCGTTGTCAGGTCGGGCGTCAGCTTTCGGGGCAATGTCATTCCAAAACCGCATCATCTAAGCTTGATTTATTGTTATTCATGTACTCCACGCGCGATATGATCGCAATCCAGAATGAACTCTTCCAACTATGGCGCGTGAGGCAATAAATGTTGACCAGAAGTTTCGTTTCCTCCTGCAGCATCCGCTCTGCATTCTCGGCGGCAATGTCGGCCATGTATCGCACAGAGGTGCCCGCTTACGGCACCCTGATGGACATTGTTGCAAAAGTGAATGCGGCCACGCTTGCAGCCGATTCAGCCCTAAGGCGCAGGTTGGAAGAAACGGATTCCCTCGAGCGTGTTTCCGAAGAGCGCCACGGCGCCATCCGTCTCGGAACTGCCGACGAACTTGCGATGATGAGACGCGTCTTTGCCGTCATGGGCATGTTCCCGGTCGGCTATTACGATCTTAGCGAGGCAGGCGTGCCAGTCCATTCCACCGCTTTCCGCCCGGTCGGCGATGTAGCGCTGAAGCGCAACCCATTCCGTGTTTTCACCTCGCTGCTGCGCCTCGACCTGATTGCCGACGAAGAACTGCGCGCCGAAGCAGAGACGGTCCTGCAGAAGCGCCATATCTTTACTGCTGGCGCCATCGAACTGACTGAAAGGGCCGAGCGCGAGGGCGGTCTGGGCGAGGACGATGCCAAGCGCTTCGTCGCAGAAGTGCTGGAGACTTTCCGTTGGCATCATCAGGCGAACGTTGACCTCGCCATGTATAGGCGCTTGCATGATGCGCACCGGCTTATAGCCGACGTTGTCTCCTTCAAGGGACCGCACATCAATCACCTGACACCCCGCACGCTTGATATCGACGACGTGCAGCGGCTGATGCCGGAATATGGCATTGCGCCGAAGGCAGTTGTCGAAGGTCCGCCGAGCCGTCGTTGCGCGATTCTGCTGCGGCAGACGTCGTTCAAGGCCCTCGAGGAAGCCGTCTCTTTCAAGGATGCTGGCGGGAACTGGCAGCAGGGCACGCATACCGCGCGTTTTGGGGAGATTGAGAGCCGCGGTATCGCCCTGACACCGAAGGGCCGCGCCCTCTACGACAAGCTTCTGGCTGATTCGCGCAAGGTCGTGCGCCCCGCCGCCGATGGCTCGAACGCTGCGGCTTACGAAAAAGCACTCGCCGAGGCTTTCGCGCCTTTCCCGGACAGCTGGGCCGAAATTCGCGACCAGGGTCTTGGCTACTTCAGCTACTCACTCACGCCGAAGGGCCGGAGCGCGATTGCCTCGGCTGATGCCAGTGTCGATCAACTTGTGGCGGAAGACCTCATCTGCTTCGACCCGATTGTCTACGAAGACTTCCTGCCCGTCAGTGCGGCGGGCATCTTCCAGTCCAACCTCGGGGACGAGGCTGCGCAGGAGTTTACTGCAAGCCCCAATCAGCAGCGCTTCGAGCGGGACCTCGGCGCCTCGGTTCTCAACGAATTCGATCACTATGCTGATATCGAGGCGCAATCAATCGCCGAATGCCGGGCCCTTCTGACCGCGGCGCAGGCGGCCGAGTAGGCCAACAGACCGAACCAGCAACAATTCAAAACGTCAAAGAGTGCACAAATGACCATCGCAGCAAGAACAGTGAATGTGGCCCACGAAGCCGTCGGGCTTCTCGACAAGATCGGCGTCGACAAGGCGCTCTACACCGGCGGCGACCTGGCCTCCTACAGCCCCGTCACGGGCGAGCAGCTCGCTGCTTTGAAGACAGACAGCCAGGACGCGGCGGGCGCGAAGATCGACAAGGCTGCGCGTGCATTCCAGACCTGGCGCCTTGTCCCGGCGCCGAAGCGCGGTGAGCTTGTCCGCCTCCTGGGCGAAGAGTTGCGTGCCGTCAAGACGGAGCTTGGCCGACTGGTATCGATCGAAGCCGGCAAGATTCCGTCCGAAGGCCTGGGGGAAGTACAGGAGATGATCGACATCTGCGATTTCGCGGTCGGTCTTTCCCGCCAGCTCTATGGTCTGACCATCGCAACCGAACGGCCGGGGCATCGAATGATGGAAACCTGGCATCCCCTCGGTGTTGTCGGTGTCATCTCTGCCTTCAACTTTCCTGTCGCAGTCTGGGCCTGGAACGCTGCTCTGGCGCTGGTCTGCGGCAACGCGGTCGTCTGGAAGCCTTCCGAAAAGACGCCGCTGACCGCACTTGCATCGCAGGCCATCCTGCAGCGCGCCATTGCCCGCTTCGGCGATGCGCCAGAGGGTCTGAGCGAAGTGCTGATCGGCGACCGTGCGATCGGCGAGGTCCTGGTCGACCATCCGAAGGTGCCGGTGGTTTCGGCGACGGGTTCCACGCGCATGGGACGGGAAGTCGGTCCTCGACTTGCTCGCCGCTTTGCCCGTTCGATCCTGGAACTCGGGGGCAACAATGCCGGCATTGTCTGCCCGTCTGCCGATCTCGACATGGCGCTGCGCGCAATTGCCTTCGGGGCAATGGGCACGGCCGGCCAGCGCTGCACGACACTTCGCCGCCTGTTCGTCCACGAGAGTGTTTATGATCAACTCGTACCGCGCCTGAAAAAGGCCTATGCCAATGTCTCTGTCGGCAATCCGCTTGAAAGCACGGCTCTGGTCGGTCCCCTGATCGACAAGCTTGCCTTCGACAATATGGAAAAGGCGATCGGCGAGGCGAAAGCCCATGGTGGCACGGTCAACGGCGGCGAGCGCGTCGCGATGCCCCACGACAAGGCCTATTACGTCAAGCCGGCGCTGGTGGAAATGCCGTCGCAGGTCGGGCCGGTGCTGGAAGAGACCTTCGCGCCGATCCTCTACGTGATGAAATACTCCGACTTCGACAGGGTTATCGAAGACCACAATGCCGTCGCCGCAGGGCTTTCCTCGTCAATCTTCACGCTGGACCTGCGTGAAGCGGAGCGCTTCCTGTCAGCCGATGGATCCGATTGCGGTATTGCAAACGTCAACATCGGAACATCAGGCGCTGAAATCGGTGGCGCATTCGGTGGCGAGAAGGAGACCGGTGGTGGCCGCGAATCCGGTTCGGATGCGTGGAAGGCCTACATGCGCCGTGCAACCAACACGATCAACTATTCGAAGGCTCTGCCGCTGGCGCAGGGCGTTTCCTTCGAGATCGAGTAGGTGTTGCCATGACGATCGATGTGAAGATTGAAGAGGCGGGCTTTCGTCCCGCCTCGCGGATATCTGCCATAGGCGTCTCGGAGATCCTGCAGATCGGGGCGCGCGCCGCTGCCATGAAACGGGACGGCAAGCCGGTTATCATCCTTGGAGCCGGTGAGCCTGATTTTGAAACGCCAGACCATGTCAAGCAGGCTGCATGGGACGCAATGCAGCGCGGCGACACAAAATACACGGCGCTCGACGGCACGCCGGCGTTGAAGGAAGCAATCCGCACCAAGTTTCAGCGCGAGAACGAAGTGTCCTTCGAGGTTGGCGAGATAACCGTTGCCACCGGCGCCAAGCAGATCCTCTTCAACGCGATGATGGCAACCGTCGATCCCGGCGACGAGATTATCATTCCCACGCCCTACTGGACGTCCTATTCCGATATCGTTCAGATCTGCGAAGGCAAGCCGGTGCTTGTCCCATGCGATGCGCAGAGCGGCTTCCGGCTGACCGCCGAAAAACTCGAAGCGGCGATCACGCCGCGGACGCGTTGGCTGCTGCTGAATTCGCCGTCCAATCCGTCCGGTGCGGCCTATAGCGCAAAGGACTATCGCCCGTTGCTGGATGTACTGCTCAGGCATCCGCATGTCTGGTTGATGGTCGACGATATGTATGAGCACATCGTCTATGACGATTTTCGGTTCGTCACGCCGTTGCAGCTGGAGCCGCGCCTGCGTGAGCGCACGCTGACGATCAACGGCGTCTCCAAGGCCTATGCCATGACCGGGTGGCGTATCGGCTATGCGGGTGGCCCGAAGGCGCTTATCAAGGCTATGGCCGTGGTACAGAGCCAGGCGACGTCCTGCCCATCTTCGATCAGCCAGGCTGCCGCCGTTGCCGCACTCAACGGGCCGCAGGAGTTTCTTGCCGAGCGAACGCAGAGCTTCAAGCGGCGCCGCGATCTCGTCGTTTCCGGTCTGAACGCAATTGATGGTCTCGAATGCCGCGTTCCCGAGGGCGCCTTTTATACCTTCTCCGGATGTGGCGGCATTCTCGGCCGGACTGCCCCAGACGGCCGCAAGATCACGTCGGACAGCGAGTTTTGCGCCTATCTGCTCGAGGAGGCGAATGTCGCTGTCGTTCCGGGCTCGGCCTTCGGCCTGTCGCCGTACTTCAGGATCTCCTACGCTTCAGCGGAAGCGGACCTGAAGGAAGCCCTGGAGCGAATCGCAGCCGCTTGCAGGCGGCTCGGCTGATTGTCTGAGTGAGAGAGGGTCGCCATTTTCCCGCCACAAGGCAAAGTGAATTGAGTTTAGCTTTCGTTGCCAGGCTGACAACGCAAAAGCGCCCGGATCATCTCCGGGCGCTTCTTCTTGCCTACTTTGATCGGACGATCAGCCGGCGATCTTTTCGCCGTACGCCTTCTGCGCATAGTGGTGGCCGAAGCGGCTGTCGAGGAATGCGTCGAGACCAATATCTTCCTGGCGGATGAAACCCTTGCCAGGCAACTCACCCTTGGCCAGCATGTCGAGCACGGCGCAGATGCTGCAGGCGGTGGTGATCTGGATCGCACTCATCATGCGGCCGGCGACAACAGCGCTGTAGACCTTGTTGGCATAGGTTTCCTGCACGAGACGGCCGTTCTTCCAACCGGACACAGTGACGAAGACGATGACGACGTCCTGCATCGTGGACGGCAAGGCGTGCTCGAGGATGTCCTTGAGAACTTCGCGGCGATGACGCAGGCCGAGGTCTCTGAGCAGTGCCTTCATGATCGCGGCGTGGCCGGGATAGCGGATCGTACGATAGTTCAGCGTGCGAACCTTGCCCTTCAGCGTCTCACACAGCGTGCCGAGACCGCCGGAGGTATTGAAGGCCTCATAAGTCACGCCGTCGAGGGAGAACTCTTCCCGCTCTTCCAGAGCCGGCACTTCGATAAGCTGGCCGTCGACGATCGCCTCGCAGGGCTCGATGTATTCGTTGATGACGCCGTCGGTGCTCCAGGTCAGGTTGTAGTTCAAGGCATTCGAGGGATACTGCGGCAAGGCGCCGACGCGCATGCGAACACTGTCGAGCTTGTCGAAGCGGCTCGCAAGATCGTTGGCGACGATCGAGATGAAGCCCGGCGCCAGGCCGCATTGCGGTATGAACGCGGTGGATGCACCGGCGGCAATGGCCTTGACGCGGCGGGTGGATTCGACGTCTTCGGTCAGATCGAGGTAGTGCACGCCGGCTTCGGCCGCAGCCTCGGCGATGGCAATGGTCAGATGGAACGGTGCGGCACTCAGCACGGCAAACTTGCCGGAAAGGAGTTTGACCAAGGCTGCGTGGTCGGCAATGTCCACTTCCGCCAGGCTGAGCGCGGCGTTGGCCTCCATGTGATCCAGCTGTTGCTTGCTGCGGTCGGCAAGCGTGACGTGGTAGTCGCCGGAATGGATGAGAAGACGGGCGATCGTCGAGCCGATCTTGCCAGCGCCGATGACGACAATGTTTTTCATATGCGTTCCCTCATATTGGTTCGAGAAATCTTTATGCCCCCTTTATTCCTGTCGGGTTGGTTGATTCACAGCGCGAGAATGATAAAATCGACTGAAATTCTTTGGCATATCGCCGTCTGGAGTGATCAATATGACGATGAGTGACAAGGATCGGCAGCTTCTGTCGATTCTCAGCGAAAACGCCCGGATGCCGACTGCCATGCTGGCCCGCAAGCTCGGCCTGTCGCGCACAACAGTGCAGGCCAAGATCGAGCGCCTGGAGCGCGACGGCGTCATAGCAGGCTATGGCGTGCGGCTGTCGGATAACTTCGAGAGCGGTCAGATAAAGGCCCACGTGCTGATCACCCTTGCTGCCAAGGCGCTCGGACGCGTCACCCAAGAGCTGCAGGCAATTGCGGACGTCCGCTCGGTCCATTCGGTCAGCGGTAGCTTCGACATGATCGCAATCGTTGCCGCCGGCTCGATCAGCGAGCTCGATTCCGCCATCGACAAGATCGGTGATATCGACGGCGTCGAGAAAACCCTCTCTTCGATCATCCTGTCGACGCGCATCAACCGCTAAGGGGCACCTGCATCTCGCGGGCAGCCTGGATTGCCGGAAGCACTAGACGCGATAGGTGACGGCCGCCCCGGTGAGACCAGCACCGGCTGCTGCAAGAAGAAGGGTTTCACCCTCCCTGAGAGGCCGCGCGGCTGCATCCAGGGACAAGGTGAGCGGGATCGTCGCGGCGGAAGAGTTTCCGAACCGGTCCAGCGAGCAGACGGTCCGTTCGGGCCCGATCCCGAGATTGGTTGCAACTGCCTGAAATATCCGGACATTGGCCTGGTGCGGTACAAATCGGGTGATCGCTGCAGCTTCCACGCCAGCCATGTCGAGCGTCCGCTGCGAGGCGGTGCTCATCATCTCGACCGCCCGGGAAAACACCTCACGCCCGTCTCGCATCGTCATCAGATAGTCCGTGGCGGCGCGCCCCGGCGCGAAGGGCTTGTTGCTGCCGCCGGCGGCAATCGAGATCAGGTCATAGTTGCTGCCCTCGGAGCAGAGTTCTGTGCCGAGAATTCCGACGGAAGGATCGCTGGAGGGCGTCAGCACGACTGCGCCCGCCGCGTCAGCAAACAATACGCAACTGGCACGCTCGGCCGGATTGATGCGGCGACTGAGAATATTGGCGGCAACGACAAGAACCGGCCTCCCCTGAGTGCGAACGAAAGCGTCTGCGAGTGTCAGGGCATAAAGAAAGCCGGAGCAGGCGCCGGCCAGGTCGATCGCGCCACAGTGCTCGAGTCCAAGCCTGTGTGCCACGAGTGGCGCCGTCGGTGGCAGCAGCTGATCCGGCGTGGAGGTTGCCAGGAGCATCAGGCCGACCTCGGATCGATCGATCCCGGCATTGTCGAGGGCCATGGCTCCGGCTTCGGTGGCGAGGCCGCTGAGGGTGTCGCCCTCTTCTGCCCAGTATCGGGTGCGGATCCCGGTGCGACGCTCGATCCAACCGGTTTCGAGCCCGAGGGATTGCTCGATTTCGGCGTTTTCGACACAGCGACCCGGAACACCGTGCCCAAAGCCTGCGATGCGCGCGGAGCGGACCTTCATCATGCTGCTGTTCCGATCAGTTCGTCCGCTGCCTCGTCTATGGCGTCATAAAGGCGATCGATTTCGGCTTCCGACACGCAATAAGGTGGCATGAGGTAGATGACGTTTCCAAGTGGGCGGATGAGCAGGTGGCGGTCGCGAAAGAAGCCGCGCAAGTGCGGTCCTATGTCGGCTAAATATCCTTCCGAGCCGACAGCCATGTCCAGCGCCGCAATGGTGCCGATCTGGCGGACGTTCATGAAGCGCCGATCATGTGCAAAGCGTCGCAGCGCTTTCTCCTGCAGGGCAGCGAGGCGATCTATGCGCGCCTGAACCGGCTCGTTCGCCCAGATCTCCAGGTTGGCGACCGCTGCCGCGCATGCAATCGGGTTGGCAGTGTAGGAGCTCGAATGGAAGAAGGTCTTGCGGCGGTCGGTGGAAACATGCGCGTCAAAGATCTCGCTTGTGCAAAGTGTGGCAGCGAGCGGCATGGCGCCCCCGGTCAGCCCTTTTGATGTGCAGAGGATATCCGGACAAATACCTGCCTGATCGCAGGCAAACAGGGTGCCTGTCCTGCCCCAGCCGGTCATCACTTCGTCTGCGATGAAAAGCACATCGTGGGAGCGGGCGATCTCCCTGAGCTTGCCGAGCAAGGATGGCTCGAACATCTTCATGCCACCGGCGCCAAGTACCAGTGGCTCAATCAACAAAGCCGCGACCTGGCCGGAGCAACAAAGGAGGTGAAAGGCATCAAGCGTCTGTTGCTCCGAACCGGGCTCCGGAAAGGCAAGTCGATCGACGCCAAACAGCAGAGGCTCGTAGGCGGCATTGAAGACGCCCCTTTCGCCGACGGACATCGTTCCGATCGTGTCGCCATGATAACCGTGCTCCATGACGACGATCCGATCGCGGCGCCTGCCGGTGTTGTGGAAGAAGCCAAGCGCCATCTTCAACGCAACCTCGACCGCCGTCGACCCGCTGTCCGAATAGAAGACGTGCTCAAGCCCGGCCGGACTTATTTTGATCAGACCACGGGCGAGTTCTTCGGCAGGGGCATGCGTGTATTCGGCGAAAATGACCTGGTCATAACTGTCAGTCGCACGGCGGATCGCCTCCATGATCGTCGGATGCCGATGCCCGTGGGTGATGACCCACCATGAGGAGATCGCATCAAGAATGCGACTGCCTGCTTCGTCGACCAGATAGGCGCCTTCCGTCTCTATGACCTTTTTCATCGGCGGCTCGAGGCCGTGCTGTGTGAATGGATGCCAGACAGGGGAGCGCGTCATGACTTTGAACTCCGAAAGACCGACACGTCGAAGCCGCGATGAAAGGCTGCCATCAGGCCGTCGTGGGTAAGCGGGTTGGTCGGCTCCAGCCGTCCCAATTCCCGAGCACCACTCATGTGGATGATGATCCTCTGGGTTTCGGCGTTTTCCTTGCCCATAAAGGCAATGCCGAAGATGGGCACACATCGGCGCTGCAGCGCTTCTACGGATAACAGCGTATGGTTGATGGTGCCGAGCGAGGTTCTGGCGCACAGGATGACGGGTGCCTGCCAGCGAGCGAAGATATCGGCAAACAGGATTCCTGATGTCAGTGGAACGAGAACGCCACCAGCGCCCTCAATGACAAGCGAATGCGGGAGCGCCGGCAGTTCAAGCGCGCCGGGTTCGATCGTCACGTCATCAAGCGCTGCTGCGTGGTGGGGGGATGCTGGTGTCTTTAGCCGGTAGGCCTCCGGGAGAATCCGTTCGGCCGGAACGTTGCCCAGTCGGGCGACCGTTTCTGCGTCGGTCTCCTCGTCCAGTCCCGACTGGACAGGTTTCCAGTAATGCCCTTTGAGTGCGCAGGTTAATGCGGCGGCGAAAACAGTCTTGCCGATGCCGGTGTCAGTGCCGGTGACGACGAAGCGCGACGTCATTGCTGCTCCTTTCGCATGACAACGGCCAGCCTCTCGAACAGCCGCGAAATTGTCTCCGGTTCGACGTTGAGGGTGATGGAGATGCGCAAACGCGCCGTGCCCTCCGCCACGGTTGGTGGGCGGATGGGTCTGACGTCGAAACCCTCGGTCCGCAAGCTTTCGGCGATCCGCACCGCGCGACGATTGTCGCCGACAAGGATGGGGAGGATCTGTGAGCCGCTGGATTGCATCCCGATCGTCCTTTCCATCTCGCGATTGGCAAGAGAGACAAGTCCGGCGAGCTTGTCGCGTCGCTCCGGTTCATCGTCGAGGATCCTCAATGCCTCCCGAACTGTCGCAGCCATCAGCGGGGATGGTGCCGTTGAATAGATGAAGTTCCGGGCGCGATTGACGAGGAAATCGCAGAGGACTGCCGGTGCAAGGACAAGCGCGCCCGACGCACCAAGCGCCTTGCCGCAGGTGTGCAGCGTTATGCAGTTTTCTGGATGCCCCAGCTGCTCCGCCAGGCCGCGTCCTCCCTTTCCGAAGACCCCCGTCGCATGTGCCTCATCGATGACGAGGAAACCATCATGGAGCCTCGCAAGTTCGCCCAACTCGGCAAGCGGCGCGCGATCCCCGTCCATCGAGTAGAGACTTTCGACAGCGATCCAGGGTCGGCCGGTGCCGCCGGCTTTGCGCCATGATCGGATGGCGTCGGCGACGGCGTTGACATCGTTGTGTGAGGTCGCGATCGATGGCGCTCGGCTGGCAGAAATGCCTTCATGAGCGCTGGCATGGATGAGCGCATCATGAAGGATGATGTCCTGGCGCTGCGGCAAGGTTGAGAACAACGCCACATTGGCAGCATAACCGTTGGCGAAGTAGAGCGCCCGTGCTGCCCCGAAATACGCGGCAGCCTCCCGCTCCAGCGCGTCATGCTCCGGATGATTGCCGCGTAGCAGGCGCGAACCCCCGGCCCCAACTGCCACGCCGCGGTCTAATGCAGACCGAAGCGCATCTCCTAGCCGCTGCGATTGCGCAAGACCAAGGTAGTCGTTCGAGGCGAAATCCGCGCCGCAAGCGGCGACAAGGCTGCGGCTCCTTCCCTTGCGATCAAGGCCAGCGAGCTTGCGCTCATAGACTGCAAGGCCCCCGGCACTCACTCTGCCCGTTCCAGCTGTTCGGCTTTCAACCCCAGGCGGCGAAAGAGAGCCGCGTCATGATCCTCACCGGGATTTTCCGCTGTCAGGAGGGTTTCACCCACAAAGATGGAATTGGCGCCCGCAAAGAAACAGAGCGCCTGCATCTCGTCCGACATATCCGTTCGTCCCGCAGACAGCCGAACGTGGGAAGCAGGCATCAGGATGCGTGCCAGTGCAACCGTCCGAACGAACTCGATTGGATCGATCGGCTTTGCATTGGCGAGCTTTGAACCCGGGATCGGGATCAGCATATTGATCGGAACGCTCTCTGGCGGCGCCGGAAGATTGGCAAGCGTGACAAGCATCGAGATCCGATCTTCTGCCGTCTCGCCCATTCCGAGAATGCCGCCGGCGCAGACCTTGATGCCGGCCTGGCGGACATTGGCGAGGGTATCAAGGCGATCTGCGAAGGTCCGGCTTGTGATGATCTCGCTATAGAAGCGCTCCGAGGTATCGATGTTGTGATTGTAATAGTCGAGGCCGGCATCCGCGAGCCTTGCCGATTGCTGCGGCGTCAGCATGCCGAGCGTCATGCAGGTTTCCATCCCGAGCGCCCGCACACCCTCGACCATCGCGACGATCGAATCCATGTCCCGGTCCTTGGGGCTGCGCCAGGCTGCGCCCATGCAATAGCGCGTTGCACCCCCTTCCCTCGCCTTTCGCGCTTCGGAAAGTACGCGGTCGACCTCCATGAGTTTTGAAGCCTTGAGGCCGGTCGGATAATGGGCCGACTGGCTGCAATAGCCGCAGTCTTCGGCGCATCCGCCGGTCTTGACGGACAGGAGGCGGCTCATCTGTACGGCATTGGGATCAAAATTGGCTCGATGGATGCCGTGGGCGCGAAAGAGAAGGTCGCTGAAAGGCAAATTATAGATAAAAGTGGCGTCCGATGCGGTTAGTTGCCCCCTGTTGCCGCTCTCCGCGGTTGGACAGTCGGTATGTGGCTGCATTTGACTAAAACCTTTGCGCTGCGGGATGTCGAGTCGTAGATAGAAATCAAAATTATCTATAATAATTTCATGCGACATAAGGCAAGTGCGTTTTTCAGTTTGTTCGCCTGAGGAAGATTGGCGATCCGACTCAGGCGCTCCAGTGTCGGCTAGCGCCCGATCGGCTGACTGGCTTCGCGTTTTCGATGCCACTCTCAGAAATCAGGCTGCATTCCAGCGCGCAACAGGGATTGCGATCGCTCGGCCGACGCGCGTCGCTATTGCCCGAGCTCGGAGCGCAGGCTACCGCTGAGCAGGAAACGCGCGCGGAGCAAGTGGGAACGGAGGCTAGCCGACGATTGCAAATCGCTCGCGAACGGCATGCTGCATTCGCCGCGACGGGCCGCCGATCCATTGCACATGCCGCTCCAGCGCGGTCACGGCATTCTCGACCTTGCCGGCGCGAAGGAATGCGAGAATGGTGCGGTGGTCCGTATCGATTCGCGGTTCCCAGTCGGTGAGCCAGGTGGCGAACAAGAATCGAGCGCTCGCCGCATGCAGGTCGTCAATGGCGGAAAGCAGACGCGGCATTTCGCAGGGTTCGAGGATGAGCTTGTGAAACCTGCGATTGGCCTCTTCCCAGGTGCGAACGTCGCGCGCATTGTCACCGTCGATCGTTGCCTGTTCGGCCTGGTCGAGACGCGAAGGCGTCAGGTGCTCTGCCGAGTGGCGCAGTGCAAGGCCCTCGAGGGCGGCGCGCATCTTCGCGACCTCCTGCACCTCCTTCAGATCGAAGGAGGCAACACGAACGCCGCGGCGCGGTTCGCTGACGGCAAGGCCTTGCGCCTCCAGACGGCGCAGGGCCTCGCGCACGGGAACGTGCGAGGATCCGAATTCCTCGGCTATGTGGTCCTGCTTCAGTTTCGAGCCGGGCGGCAAGGCGCCCGTCACGATGCGCTCCGCGAGCGCGCGACTTATGCGGCCGGCTATCGTGTCGTCGTTATGAATAGTCATATTTTAGAGATAGTTCCTGCGCTCGATGCTGTCGAGGTGCGTATCATCGACGGCTGTGGATTTGTAGGTTGGCCCTGCAGCGGTTCCTGGCGATTTTGACGCCATGCGGCAATGGTTGCAAAGTTCTGGCACGAAGATCGGCAATGCCGGGCCCTGATTGTTTGTCCATTCGACACCAAGGCGGCGTCACGCCGCGTTGGTTGTCGGGCCATGACGCGGGACAATGTCTTATTCGTCCAACGCCATCTTGCAATGATTGTGTTGGATGCAGGGAGGCGCGGGACGGCCGAAGGGCTCCTTGTCGGATCTCTGTATTACGGTTGGGCGTTGTCGCCAGGATCCGTTGCGCACAGCGCGTTGAAGGCTTCTTCGTCGTTGGCGGCAACAGCCGCCGGCGCAAGATGTGCGGCCTTTGCCCGTAGTCGGCGGACGCCACCCTCCTTCGGCGGGTCGTGCTGGGCGGCGACAACATTTCGTCCTGGAAGTAAAGACTTGGGCACGCCAGTTGGCGCGCTCGTGCGTATCATGGTGGCTTCACCGTTGCGTTTGCGGAGATCTTCTTGTCGATGAGCGGCGCGCGGGCCTGCGTCATCTGAAACGTGGCGCCATGGCGGGCTGACCTTCTGTGGTCATGTCGGCATTGTGATTTGCGCGTGGTTGGTGTTGCACCTGCTGTCGCTTGTGTGCGGGCGTCGCACTTCGCAGGTGCGCGGGCGAGGCGTGGAGGCGGCGGCGCTACCCACAGGCCTTCGCCGGGCAAGCATGAGGGGTCTTTTCGCGAAGAGCCTCGGGGGCGAACGGCAATGCGGTCGGCGCCTTCGGTGACGGTGGTTGGTGCATGCGGGATGATTGACCGTTGTCGCAGGACTTGGCTCGGACATGAAGGGATCAGCGACTGGACTTGCCTAGTCTCTCGGCGCTGCCTGCCTGTCTGGCGCTCGCATTGGCCGGAAGACCGTCGGGGGCAGCATCCGGAGATGCCCTGACCAGCGGTTGCTGCCAACCTTGCAGAGTCCCGGTTCAAGCGGAGTTCCCCGCGGGGAACAATGGGCCAGATGACTTGTCGTGCCGCTATCGACCGGCGCGAGGGGAAACATCAGTTCGAAAGGTATCGTTGGGCGTCGTCGCGGGGCTTTGCTCGGAGATGAAGGGTTCTGCGATCGGAGTTGCCAAGTCTCTCGGCGTTGCCTGCCCTTCTCGCGCTCGCATTGGCCTGAAGATCGTCAGGACGCAGCATCAGGAGGCACCCTGACCATCGGGTCGCTGCCAGCCTCGCAGGGTCCCGGCCATGCGGAGTTCCCCGCGGGGAACAGCAGGGTCAGATCATTTGTGGCGCCGCTGATCCACCGGCATGAGGCGCAGAACCAGTTCAAAATAACCGCGGCGTGATTGGTGTGCCTTGGTGACAATTCCCCGATGATCGGGCGATTGTTGTTGACAAAGCATGGTTTTGTCCGAGATTCTGTGGGCAGGCTTCAGCATTTGCGCCGCCTGCGGGAAGCGGCGCAAGGACATATTCTGGATGCCGCAGCCGTCATTGAGGCAATTTCAGCAGCATCCTTCGGCTTTGGCTTCCCTCCCTGCAATGTCACGTAGCGGAACCATACGGGTCGTTGACTGCCGTAAGTGAAAAAAAGCGTACGGTTGGTCAATGATTTAGCGGCGGCGCAACGACTGTGTCAGCAGACGCTGCGGAAGCGATCAACGCAGGTGGAGAGCACCTTTTCCCCCGGACGTTTCCACCAGTTCGCTGCCGAAAAGATTTCGACTTCCTGCGCTCCATGATAACCGGCAGCCTCGATGGAGCGTCGGATCCCCTTGAGATCGATCACGCCGTCTCCCATCATGCCGCGGTCCAGCAACAGGTCCGTTGTCGGAACCAGCCAGTCGCAGATGTGGTGTGCCAGGATCCGGCCCGACGCCCCGGCTCGGGTGATTTGCTGCTCGAGTTTCGGGTCCCACCAGACGTGATAAACGTCGATGGCCACACCGACGCCGTTGCCGAGCAGGTCACAGATATCGAGCGCCTGCTCAAGTGTGTTCACGCAGGCGCGGTCGGCGGCATACATCGGATGCAGCGGTTCGATCGCAAGTGGTATGCCGGATGCGCGTGCGTGCGGAAGGATCGCGCCGATCCCGTCTGCGACCATATCGCGCGCGTGGGCGATATCCCTGGACCCCGCAGGCAGGCCGCCGACGACGAGAACGAGGCAATCGGCGTTGAGAGCAGCAGCCTCGTCGATCGCCCTCTTGTTGTCGTCGATTGCTGCAGCTCGCCCCGCAGCATCCGCGGCGGGGAACATGCCCCCGCGGCAAAGCCCGGTCACCTGCAGTTGGTTGTCGGCGACGATCCGGGCAGCTTCGGACAAGCCGATCGCATGCACCTGATCACGCCAGGGAGCGATCGCAACAATATCCTGCTTGAGGCAGGCCTCGACCGCCTGCTTCATGTCGTACTGCTCTCGCACCGTCGCGAGGTTGATGGAAAGGCCATTGACTGCCATTTTTGATATTCCTCCCTCACCTCGCGATGCGAAGTGCATGCCGTGATTTTCAGATGCCTGCAGTCGCCAGGATCGTCTTCATCCGGCTGACCGCGAGATCCGGATCCCGCAGGACGCGGGCCTCGTCGGCAAGCCGGAACAGTTCCGCCAGATGCACCATCGAGCGCGTGCTTTGCTGGCCACCCAGCATCTGGAAGTGATTCTGGAAACCATTGAGATAGGCCAGGAAGACAACGCCCGTCTTGTAGAACCGCGTCGGCGCCTTGAAGATATGCCGTGAAAGCGGCACGGTCGGCGCCAGGATCTCGTGGAATCCGGCGAGATCGTCTGCGCCAAGCTTCTGCAGGGCAGCGCTGGCCGCGGGCGCGATGGCATCAAAAATGCCGAGCAGGGCGTGTGAGTATCCTTTCTCGTCGCCGGCGATAAGCTCCGCGTAGTTGAAGTCATCGCCGGTATACATCTTGACCGCCGGATCAAGCTTTCGACGCATGACGATCTCTTTCTCCGCGGAGAGGAGGGAGATCTTCACGCCGTCCACCTTGGTTGCGTGGTCATTGATGATGGCGACGGCCGTTTCCATGGCCTGCATATCATCACGCGAACCCCAATAGCCGGCGAGCGCAGGATCAAACATATCGCCAAGCCAATGGATGATCACCGGCTGCCGGACCTGCCGCAAGATGCGATCATAGACACGCACGTAATCCTCGGGGCTCTTGGCGGCGGCCGCAAGCGCGCGGCTTGCCATGAGGATGATCCGGCCGCCCTGCCCTTCGACGTAGGCGACCTGCTCCTCATAAGCGTGGATGACATCATCGATGCTAACGCCAGGGCCTGGTGGCAGATGGTCGGTGCCGGCGCCATAGGCGATGAGGGCATCCGGACGCCTGCGCGCTGCCGATTGGACATTGGCGATGAGTTCCTTGGCGCCAGCCCAGTCGAGCCCCATGCCGCGTTGGGCGGTGTCCATCGCCTCGGCAACGCCGAGGCCGAGATCCCAAAGATACTCGCGGAATGCAACGGTGCGTTCCCAGTCGATGTTGCGGTCGAGCCATGGATCGTTGTCTGCCAATGGATCGACGACCACATGAGCGGCCGCGTAGGCGACACGGTTGAAGGCATGGCCGCCGGCCGGGCGTTCCGGCGCGGCAAGCGGTGCGTTGGCGATGGCATAATCCTCCAGCGTGCCGCCGGAGACGGGAAGACGAAGTGACTTTGCCATGGCCGTCAGGCAACCTTGCGGACTGATGTATCGGCTAGCGAGGGAACATCCACCCAGCGGCGTTCCTTCCAGCTCTGGTGCGCCAGTTCCGCAAGCTGAACACCCTTGGCGCCCTCGCGCAGCGTGAACCTCCACGGCGCGTCTTCGACGACGTAGCGCAGGTAGTCTTCCCACTGCGCCTTGAAGCCGTTGTCGAAAACCTGGGTTTCCGGAACCTCGTCCCATGTCCTGTAGAAGTCGATCGTCTGCGGCTGATCGGGATTCCAGACAGGCTTGGGTGTGTTGACCCGATGCTGCGTCCAGCATTTGGTCAGACCGCAGACGGCCGAACCATGTGTTCCGTCGACCTGGAAGGTCACGAGGTCGTCACGACGCACGCGAACCGCCCAGGAGGAGTTGATGTGGGCGACGACGCCGCCCTCGAGTTCAAAAGTCGAATAGGCTGCGTCGTCGGCATCTGCCCTGTAGGTCTTGCCGTTCTCGTCGACGCGGCTCGGGATATGGGTGGATGCGTAGCAGCTGACGGCCTTGACCTCGCCAAAGAGGTTGTCCAGCACGTAGCGCCAGTGCGGCAGCATGTCGAGGATCATGCCGCCACCATCGGCCGCGCGATAGTTCCAGGATGGACGCTGAGCCTTCACGCCCCAGTCACCCTCGAATACCCAGTAGCCGAACTCGCCGCGTACCGAGAGTATCTTGCCGAAGAAGCCGCTGTCCTTGAGCAGGGCGATCTTGCGCAGTCCCGGCAGGTAGAGCTTGTCCTGCACGACACCATTTTTGACGCCGCGCTGTTCGGCTAGCGTCGCAACGGAAAGCGCCTCCTCGAGTGTCTCCGAGATCGGCTTTTCGCAATAGACATGCTTGCCGGCCTCGATTGCCTTTTTCAGGAGCGAGACGCGCATTTGCGTCGAGCCTGCGTCAAAAAAGATCCTGTTGTTCGGATCCGCAAGGGCGCTGTCGAGATCAGTGGTCGTGCGCGTCAGGCCGTGCTTGCGGGCAATGGCCTCGATCTTGTCGGCGTTGCGTCCGACGAGGATCGGATCGGGCATCAGGCGGTCGCCGTTGGAAAGCTCAAGGCCCCCCTGCTCGCGGATCGCGAGAATGGAGCGCACCAGATGCTGGTTATAGCCCATGCGGCCGGTGATCCCATGCATGATAATGCCAAGCGAAATCGTCGCCATCTGCGTCTTCCTCCCATAAATAACTATTTAGTTACATAAGTGCCATGTGCTCCCGATGCTGTCAACCCGGCCCGTTGCTGGCGACCAGAAAACGGCGCAGGCGCCAGCGCCCGCAAAGTTCCTGAAGCTCGCTCTTGCTCGTTGCAACGCCTGCGCACAATCACGCGGAGGGTCCGACCGCCGGGGTGCAATCTGCTGGATATAAATGACGGAACCGCTTATGCGGTAAGCAAGGTGATTGTTTCGAACGCTCGCAAGTCAGGCCAATGAAGGCAATTTCAGGCACCAATCTCGAACAGGCAAAATCGCACAACCGACGCGTCGTGATCGAAGCGGTCCGGACGAATGGACCGTTGTCGCGGGCGGCCCTCTCCCGGTTGACGGCGCTCAGCACGCAGACGGTATCGAACATTGTCGAAGAACTCGAACGGTCCGAGTTGCTGAAGGCCGAAGCCCCGAAAAAGGCGGCGCGTGGACAGCCGATCACGCCCTACTCGATCAATCCGGACGGTGCCTACTCCATTGGCCTGGAGCTTGAGCGGGATCGTGCGGTTGGCGTGCTGACCGATCTTTCGGGACGTGTCCGTGCCAGGATCGACAAGCCCGTCGACAGGCCGACGCCGACCGAGGCGATGCCGATCCTCGGCGGTATCGCTGACGAACTGCAACGGGACTTTCGCCTCGATCGCGCCCGCCTGCTGGGTGTCGGCATCGCAATGCCGGGGCGGTATGCGGCCGAAGGTGTGACATCGCTGAGCCCAGTGACGCTTCCCGGCTGGCAGGGTTTCCCCGTGGCCCCGGAACTTGCCCGACATGTTGGCGTCCCGGTTCTCGTCGAGAACGACGCCACCTGTGCTGCGATCGGCGAGCGGCTCCACGGCGTCGCTCGGGGCTTGAGCAGCTTTGTCTATCTGTTTCTCGGCGGGGGTATAGGGGCCGGCATGTTTCTCGACGGCCATCTCTACAAGGGAAGCCGCAACAATGCTGGCGAAATCGGCCATATGATCGTGGTGCCGGATGGGCTGGCCTGCGTGTGTGGCAAGCGTGGTTGCCTCGACCGCTATGTCTCGCTCGGCGCAGTCTACGAATATCTCGACATTGGCGACCCCAGACAGCACGACCCTGAAACTCTTGCCGCCTTGATCGCGCAAGGGGACAGTCGGATTGATGCCTGGGCCGAGGCTGCCGCGAAGCCCATGCGTCAGACAATGGATGTTCTGGAATTGGCCTTCGACCCGCAAACGATCGTGCTTGGCGGTTCGATGCCCCCGTCACTGCTGCAGCGCCTCGCTCGTCAGCTGGATCCGCTGCATAGCCCGGTCAATCCCGGGGAGGAACGAAACCTGCCGCGCATCATGATCGGTGCGACCGGCAGGGACACGGCGCTTCTGGGCGCCGCGGCACTGCCGATCTTCTCGGAAACGAACCCGCAGTTCGGTGTCCTTCAAAAACCTCTGGGCTGACAACCTCACGGATAGGCGTACAGGACCGGCATCAATCCCGCGACTGCCTTGAAGCGCTCCCAGGACTTGTCCGCGGGCTTCGTCCAGGCGCTCTCGGCAAGTGCCGAGATCCTTGGAAACACCAAACGGTCAAAGACCGCGCGATCGGTCATCGGCTCCGACCAGATGCAGGCCTGGATGCCACGCAGCTTCTTTTTCTGCTCGTCGCTCCAGCCTTCGACCGGGTCGAAATTGTAGAGCTTCTCGGGCTCCGACCACCCGGCCCAGCTGGCGCCCGGCTCGTCCCAATCGGGGCTGTTTGCCATGTCGAGATAGTAGACCTGCCCAGGGCAGACGACCATTTCGTAGCCCTGACCGGCCAGCGCCGCCGAAACTTCGACACTGCGCCAGCCGCAGAGATAGCTCTTTGCCTTGTCGATGACATTGCCATGCGCTGCCTCTTCCCACCCGCCGGTGATGCAGCCCTGCTCGGCGAGGAACTTCTGGATCCGGGCGAGGAAAATCGACTGAAGAACCGCGGCTCCCGATCCGTCTATGTCGTCGGCGCCGTGAGTATTGGTGATGACGTTGAGCCGCTTGGCATGTGCTTTAGCCACTGCATCTCCGCCAATCTCGCGCAGACGCGCCAAGGCCTCCGGCGAACCCGACCAGGCGCCGAGGGGCACTTCATCGGCGCCGATATGGATCGTCTTGAAGGGAAAGAGCTCGATCAATTCGCGGAAGATCGTCTCCAGAACTTCGTAGGTCTTCTCGCGTGCCGGGTTCAGGCAGTTATCGGGGAAGCCCTGAACCGAATGGTAGCTCCCGGCTTCTTGCGGGTCGCGAAGTTCCGGGATTGCCTGTTGCATGGCATAGCAATGTCCAGGGACATCGATCTCCGGCACGACCTCGATGCCGAGCTCCTTGGCGTGCGCGACAATCTCGCGTACCGCCGCCTTGGTGTAGTAACCGCCGGTGCGGGCCGCGCCAGAGCCGAGAAGCGGCGGAATGGGAAGGCCATGTCCCCGCCAGGCGCCGACTTCGGTCAGGGCAGGATAGGCGTCGATCTCGATCCGCCACGCCTCGTCGTCCGAGAGGTGCCAATGGAAGCGGTTGACCTTGTTCCAGGCGAGAATGCTGAGCAGCTTCTTGATTTCAGCCTTGCCGTAGAACTGACGGGCAACATCGAGATGAAGGCCGCGCCATCCCATGGATGGTTCGTCGCGGATCTCGCCTTCGACCGGAAAACGGAAGGCGTGCGGATAAAGGTGCGCACCACGCCAGACCTGGCCAAGCGTGATCAGGCCATAGAGCAGGCCGGTCTGTGTGCCGGATGAAATGTGTACGATCTCGCTCGAGAAGGACACGCGATAGGCTTCTGGCGCCAGGCCCTCGACGACGTCAAGCATCACGGGCATTCCGCCTTCCGAGGCAGGACGAACGATCCCTTCGACCGCAAAGAGCTGTTCGACGAGGCCGGTAAAGGCAGCTGCCGCCGCAATGGCCGGGGGATTGCCGGCGTTGAGCGCAAAGCCGGTAGGAACCGAGCGCTTGCCGGATACCGACACCACGTCAGGCCACGGGACGATCGCGACAGGCACAGGTGGACTGACCGGCACGGGATAGATTTCTGCGCCACGCTTCAATGGGGCATTGTTGGCAAGCGAGCGGGTCGGCTCGACAGAAAGTGCAAGCGTGCCGCCGTCGGCGAACGCCACATAGGCGCCGGTTGCCCCATCCGTCCAATGCTGGAACGGCCAGCTGAGAGCGGAGATGGTCAGCGTCCAGGTCTTGCCCGCCTCAAGCTCGAAATTCTCGGGCGGAAGAAATTCGGTGAAATTTGATAGCCGGCGGCCGATCCTGCCACCCTCGATGTGAACAGCCGGATCCACCCGTCCCGGACCGCTGATGCAGAGGGTGAAGTTGGCAAGGGAATTCGATGAAAGGTTCTTGAGGTTGAGCGTGTAGGCCTGGTCTCGTTCTTCCGAAGCGGGCAGCCATGAGGTTTCGAGCCGCAGGGCGGGTTGGCGCTGTATCGACATCATCATCTCTTGATAGGGTTAGGGACTGTGTTGTTCCGATTTGATCAATCAATTTGATTTAATCAGCTTGCGTTGGCGATCGTCAATCGGAAGAAGGAATTATTGCAGGTCCCGGCAACGGCCTGTGCCGGGCGCCACGAAGGGATCGTCACCCGCTGCAAGTGGTGAAATACAACCTGCGGTGTGTATTGTGATATCGGTTAGATCGGCTTTGCCGCGTCCGGATGGGCAGCCTTGAACGCCGGCAGTGCGTTGCACGCGTCGACAATGCGTGCGACGAGAGGAAACGCCGACATTTCGATACCCCAGCGAGCGGCGTTGTAGACCTGCGGCACCAGGCAGAAATCGGCCATCGTCAGTGTGTCTCCAAATGTGTAGCGACCGGTCGTCGGCTCATCGAGCATCTGTTCCACCGCGTGCAGTCCGCTGCCGATGAACTTGGTCATCCACTCGGCTCGGGCGCCCTCCTCTCCAATCAGGTGAGCGACGTGCGAGACGACATTAAGGTTGCAGATCGGATGAATATCCATCGCAACGGCATAAGACAGTGCCCTCACCCGCTGCCGCCCCACCGCGGTGTCGGGCAGGAACCCGCTTTCGGGATAGGTCTCGGCAAGGTATTCGATGATGGCCAGGGATTGGGTGAGCGTGCGTCCGCCGATGCGCAAGGTGGGGACCAGACCCTGGGGATTGATTTTCAGGTAGTCAGGATCCTTGTGCGCCAAGGCAAGCAGGTCGATCGGGACGGTCTCGAAGGCAAGCCCCAGCACATGAAGCGCGATGCGGACCCGGTAGCTGGCCGAGGAGCGCCAGTAGTCGTAAAGCACGATCCCGGTCATTGCCGCTCGTCCCCGGCGTAGCGTCGTACGGTCTGCTCGATCGCGCCGAAAATCGATGCACCGTGCTTGTCCTTCATCTCGATGCGAACCCTGTCGCCGAAGTGCAGGTAAGGCGTTTTGGGGCCTCCGTGCTCAATGGTCTCGATCATTCTGATCTCGGCGATGCAGGAATAGCCGTCTCCGCCTTCAACGATCGGCTTGCCGGGGCCGCCGTCACGCTTGTTGGAAACCGTGCCTGAACCGATGATCGAGCCTGCCGCCAGCGCGCGTGTTTTCGCCGCGTGCGAAACGAGCTGTCCGAAGTCGAACGTCATGTCTCTGCCGGCGTTGGCGCGGCCAAACGGAATGCCGTTCAAGCTGACGAGCAATGGAAGATGGACCCTGCCGTCCTTCCAGGCGTCGCCGAGTTCGTCCACTGTTACGGCGACGGGCGAGAAAGACGACGAGGGTTTCGACTGGAAGAAGCCGAATCCCTTGGCGAGCTCATCGGGAATGAGACCCCGCAGCGACACGTCGTTCACGAGCATCACGAGCCGGATTGCTTCATGTGCCTGCCGAGACGTTGCGCCCATCGCAACGTCATCGACGATAACGGCAACCTCGCCTTCCATATCGATGCCGAAGCGTTCATCGGCGGCAAGGATCGGGTCGCAAGGGGCGAGAAAGTTGTCGGAGCCGCCCTGGTACATCAGGGGATCGGTCCAGAATGTCGTCGGCATGGCGGCATTCCGGGCCCTTCGCACCAGCTCGACATGGTTGACGTAGGCCGATCCGTCCGCCCACTGGTAGGCGCGTGGCAGTGGGGAATGCACATGGCGCGGATCAAAGGGCTCGGATGGCACTGAGCCGGCTTCGAGGCTTTCGGCGAGGTGGCTAAGTTTTGGCGCGGTTGCCGGCCAGTCGTCCAGCGCTGCCTGCAGGGTGCGGGCGACCTCGCCCGCATCGGCAAACTGCGTCAGGTCACGGGTGACAACGATCAGCCGGCCGTCGCGCGAACCGTCTTTGAGCGTGGCAAGTTTCATGTGATCCTCCGCGTTCGAGACTACTTGATGCCAGGCGTCCCATCGAAACGGCGCTCCAGACCGTCCCAGCAATCAATATAGTCATCCTGCAGCGTCTCCAGTTCTGCAGCGTATCTTGTCAGCTGCTGCGGGAAGCGCGTCTCGAACATGAACGCCATCGTGTGATCGAGCTTGACCGGTTTCAGCTCGGAGTTGGACGCTTTTTCAAAGCCGGAGGCATCCGGCCCATGGGGCAGCATCATGTTGTGCAGACTCATCCCGCCTGGGACGAAGCCCTTTTCCTTGGCGTCGTATTGTCCATGGATCAGCCCCATGAACTCGCTCATGATGTTGCGGTGATACCACGGCGGTCGGAACGTGTGCTCGGCAACGAGCCAGCGGGGCGGAAAGATCACGAAGTCGACATTTGCCGTCCCTTCTTCGCCACTCGGCGCTGTCAGGACCGTGAAAATCGACGGGTCCGGGTGATCGAAGAGAATGGCCCCGACCGGGGAGAAAGTCCTTAGGTCATATTTGAACGGGATGTAGTTTCCGTGCCAGGCGACGACGTCGAGCGGCGAGTGATCGATCTCGGTCACATAGAACTTGCCGCACCATTTCACATGCACGCGGCACGCTGTCTCCTTGTCCTCGAAGGCGGCGACCGGCGTCTTGAAGTCGCGGGCGTTCGCCAGGCAGTTGGCGCCGATCGGTCCACGATCCGGCATGGTGAACTTCGCTCCGTAGTTTTCGCAGATGTAGCCGCGCCACTCGGGCCCGTCGCCGAGACGTGAAACCTTGAACATCATCCCACGGGGGATGAGGCAGATTTCCGCCGGTGCGAGCTCCATGACACCCATCTCGGTGAAGACGCTGATGGCGCCAAGTTGCGGAACAATGAGCAGTTCCCCGTCGGCATTGAAGAAATACTCATCCACCATGTCCGCATTGAAGGCATAGGCATGCGCGGCCATCCCGACCTGGGTCATGACGTCGCCGGCTGCCGTCATCGTTCGGATTCCGGCAAGAAAGTCGGCGCTTGCCATTGGAGCCGGGATCGGGTCCCAGCGCAATTGACCAAGTGGCAGGGAGTGATCGTCGAGACATGGCGCCGATTTCCAGAAGGGGTAGCTCGCATTGGCGAAGCGGCGCGTGTGGCGAACGCTCGGCCTGATGCGATAGAGCCAGGAACGCTCGTTCGTTCCTCTCGGAGCCGTGAATGGCGAGCCGGACAGCTGCTCGGCATAAAGGCCATAGCTGCATTTTTGCGGACTGTTCTGGCCCTGTGGCAATGCCCCTGGCAGCGCCTCCGTCTCGAAGTCGTTGCCGAACCCCGGCATGTAGGCCAGCTTGCTGGTCCCCGCCCGCGCACGGGAACCTGGTGCTTCGGTGGTGTCCATGCTTGCGTCTCCTCCATCGATATAGTTACAAACGTAACCGTCGATTTTGTAACTATCAAGGAGCAGCCATGGAGAGTGGATTCGAGCTCGACGGCTTCATTCCCTACCGGCTCAATCGGGCGTCGGAACTCATCAGCCTGTCATTCGCGCGGCAGTACAAGCAGGAGTTCGATCTGACCCGGCCCGAATGGCGCACGCTTGCAGCACTCGGCAGTGTCGGCGTGATGACGGCAAAGGACATCGGCGCTCATTCACACATGCACAAGACCAAGGTGAGCCGGGCCGTCCATGCGCTTGAGCAGCGCCATTGGCTGAAGAGAATTCCGAGCTATACAGACAGACGTTTCGAAGAGATCGAACTCACGGCGCTCGGGCGCGAATACTACCGCAGGATCACAGTCCTTGCGCACAAGTACCAGGAGACGGTGTGCCTGAAGCTTGGCGAAGAGGCGATCCGCCACCTCGACCTCGCGCTTTCGGCGATTGAGGCTTCCGCAGGACTGCGGCGCAAATCGAAATAAACCTATGAACCGGTGAGCGGGTAGCCTTCAAAGTGCTTCAACGTGTTGAGCACGATCGAGGTTTTCACGTGCTGGACAGATTCGTGCGGCAACAGAACGTCGTTGACGAACCGCGAAAGGCCCGACAGGCCGCGCGTCGCGACTTTCAGGTGATAGTCCATCTCGCCCGTCAGCGCATAGGCCTCCAGGACCTCTGGCAGGCCGTTGACCAATTGCTGAAAGCGGCGGGCATTGTCGCGATTATGGGTTGCCAGCGTGACCGAGATGACGACCAGCAGATTGAGCCCCAGCCTGTCCGGATCGAGATTTGCCTGATAGCCGCGAATGAAGCCCTCTGCCTCCAACCGCGTTCGCCGTCGCGAGCATTGGGAGGCCGAGAGGCTGATGCGTTCGGACAGTTCGATATTGGTCAACCGTCCGTCTCTTTGAAGTTCGGCGAGGATCTTCAGGTCGAAACCATCCAGCTGCTCAGGCATTGTACGATTGTCTCGTCCTATGCATATTCCGTGCGGATACTTGGTCATAAGCCACCACAATGCAAGCACATTGCACAAGGACAGGTCCATAATTTGCATCCAACTGGCTACTGCCTGAGGAGGAAAAATGGGCCCCTATCCGCACGACGCACCGCCGTCTCAGATCACCGTTGACAATCCTGCCGGCACGGACGGGTTCGAGTTTGTCGAATTCGCACATCCAGCGCCCGAGAAGCTGGCGGAACTGTTCGACCGTATGGGATATCGCGCCGTCGCCAGGCACAAGAGCAGGAACATCACGGTCTGGCGTCAGGGCGACATCAACTATATCGTCAATGCCGAGCCGGGCAGCCATGCCATGCGCTTCGTCGAGGATCATGGGCCCTGCGCGCCGTCGATGGCGTGGCGTGTCGTCGATGCCAAGCATGCCTTCGACCATGCCGTTGCCAGGGGCGCGACACCCTACGAGGGCAAGGACAAGACCCTCGACGTGCCAGCGATCGTCGGCATCGGCGGCTCGCTTCTCTACTTCGTGGAGCGCTACGGCGCAAAGGGCTCGGCTTATGATCTCGAGTTCGACTGGCTGGCCGAGCGTGATCCGCGGCCCAAGGGTGTCGGCTTCTTCTATCTCGACCACCTGACCCATAACGTCTATCGCGGCAACATGGACAAGTGGTGGGACTTCTATCGCGAACTCTTCAACTTCAAGCAGATCCACTTCTTCAATATTGACGGCCGGATCACGGGGTTGATGAGCCGTGCAATCACCTCTCCCTGTGGCAAGATCCGTATTCCTCTGAATGAATCGAAGGACGAGACCAGCCAGATCGAGGAGTATCTGAAGAAGTACAGAGGCGAAGGCATCCAGCACATTGCCGTCGGTACCGACGCCATCTACGAGGCGACCGACAAGCTTGCCGAAAACGGCCTGCGCTTCATGCCGGGTCCTCCGGAGACCTACTACGATATGTCACGCGAGCGCGTTCATGGACATGACGAGCCGATCGAAAGAATGGCCAGGCATGGCATCCTGATCGACGGCGAAGGCGTGCTCGACGGCGGCACGACGAAGATCCTCTTGCAGATCTTCTCGAAGACGGTGATTGGTCCGATCTTTTTCGAGTTTATCCAGCGCAAGGGCGACGAAGGTTTCGGCGAAGGCAACTTCCGGGCGCTTTTCGAATCGATCGAAGCCGACCAGATACGCCGCGGTGTCATCAAGCCCGCTGCCGCATAGCGGAAATGAACTGCGAATTAGTGGCCGTCGGGGGCAACAGCCTCCGGCGGCACTGTTTCCAGCAGGTTCTTGCGATGGAAGATGAACAGGCCGGCGACGACGATGATCGTGCCACCTGAGATCACATAGAGATCCGGAACGTCGCCGAAGAACAGATATCCGAGCGCAATCGCCCAGATCAGAAGGCTGTATTGCAGCGGCGCCAGCAGGGATGCCGGGGCGAGCTTCAGCGAACGTGTGATCAGAAGGTGCGCACAGGATGCAACGACGCCGAGGGCGAGCATGCCGGTGAGTTCGACCGGGGTTGTTGGCTGCCAGGCGCCGATGGAAAGCACCGCCCCGACGATGAGTGCGGCGACCATCTGCCAGGTAACAAGGGTCGTGTCACTGGTGCTGCGGAGGTATCGGTTGAGCACCAGGGCCATTGAAAAGGACAGGCTGCCGACAATGCCGAAAAGCGAGGGCAGCGAAAGCATCGCCGAGGACGGACGCAGCGCGATCACCACGCCGCAGAAGCCGACGAAGACCGCAAGCCAACGGCGCCAGCCAATCCGTTCGTTGAGGAAGAAATGCGAGAGCGCGGCGACATAGATCGGTCCGGCCATGTAGAAGGTCATGACGTCAGCGAGCGGCAGGTAGGCGACGGCAGCGTAAAACAGGCCGACATCGAGTGTTGCAAAGAGCACGCGAAGAAACTGCAGCCCCTTCTGCTCTACCCTGAACAGTTGGGCTGGGCCCTGCCTGGCAATCAGGGGTCCCAGGATGATGAAGCATCCAAACGAGCGGATCAGCAACACCTGGCCGACAGAGAAGCTCGTCACGAGCCACTTGCCCATCGCGTCATTGAGCGCGAAGAGAAAGTCCCCGAGAAGCATCAGAACAACGCCCAGTAGCACGAAGTTCTTGAGGCCGGTCTCGGTAGGCTGCGGTTGCATGTCGGAATTCCTGTTGCCGGTCGCCGCATCGCGGCAGCCGGCGGCGTCGCGCATATCAGCGGGAGTGTCAAGCCACGGCAGAGGGCTATTCGGTCTTGCCCCGCAGCATTTCGATGATTGCAGAGAAATCGCGCGCGCCATTCCCCTGCTTCTCAAAAAGCGCATAGAGCTGAGAAGCTTCGGCGCCGAGCGGCGTCGAGGCGCCGGTCGACAGTGCCGCCTCCTGCGACAGGCGCAGGTCCTTCAGCATCAGTGCGGCCGCAAAACCAGGCTTGTAGTCATTGTTCGCGGGCGATGTCGGAACCGGTCCCGGGACAGGGCAATAGGTGCTGATCGACCAGCATTGTCCCGATGAGGTCGAGGCGACGTCGAACAGCGCCTGATGCGAAAGACCGAGCTTTTCGCCAAGCGCGAAAGCTTCGCAGACGCCGATCATCGAGATGCCAAGGATCATGTTGTTGCAGATCTTCGCTGCCTGCCCTGCGCCCGCGTCCCCGCAATGGACGATTTTCCTACCCATGGCTTCCAGGACCGGCTTTGCCTTCGCAAACGCCTCGTCCGATCCGCCGGCCATGAAGGTCAGTGTACCTGCGCCGGCCCCGCCGGTGCCGCCGGACACAGGTGCATCGAGGGAAAGGCAACCGGCATTGCTTGCCATTACGTGCGCCTGGCGGGCGCTGTCGACGTCAATCGTGGAACTATCGATGACAAGCGTCCCGGCGGGGATGGAGCGAAGGATGTCAGTCCAGGCGCTGAGCACATGCTTGCCCTGCGGCAGCATCGTCACGACGATCTCGGCGTCCGAAACAGCCTGGCTGATATGGCCTGCCGCCTTCACGCCGTGCTCTTCCGCAGCCTGCAGGACGGGGGCGGCGAGGTCAAAACCGGTGACGTCATGGCCAGCCTTGACGAGGTTGGCGGCCATCGGCCCGCCCATGTTGCCAAGCCCGATAAATGCAATCCGTGCCATGCCGTTCTCCTATCTGTTGTCCGCCAGGATCATCGCAGCTGCCTTTTCGGCAATCATGATCGTCGGCGAATTGGTATTGCCCGACGTGATGGCCGGCATCACGGAGGCGTCTGCAATCCGGAGCTTCGCCAACGCCCGGAACCTGAGGCGAGGATCGACGACACTTTCGCGATCGGAACCCATCCGGCATGTTCCGACAGGGTGGAAAATCGTCGTGCCAATATCCCCGGCTGCCTGCGCCAGTTCCGCGTCCCTTTGGTAATTCGGGCCAGGCCTGAACTCCTCGGGCCGGAACCGCGCAAAGGACGGCTGCGCGACGATCTTCCGCGTCATGCGTATCGCGCGAATAGCTATGTCGCGATCTCGTTCGGTCGAGAGATAGTTCGGACTGATCGTCGGCTGGAGAGCAAAATCCGGGCTCGCCACATGGACCGAACCGCGACTTTCGGGTCTGAGGTTACAGACGCTCGCGGTGATGGCAGGGAATGGGTGAACTGGATCGCCGAACTTGTCGAGCGACACCGGCTGTACATGGTATTGAAGGTCCGGTGTCTCCTTGTCGGGGCCGGAGCGGGTGAAGATGCCAAGCTGGCTTGGCGCCATTGCCATCGGCCCGGAACGTCTGATCAGATATTCCAGGCCGATCTGAGCCTTGCCGATGAACCTTGTTGCCTTCTCGTTCAGCGTCGCAACGCCGGTGACCTTGTAGACCATACGAAGCTGCAGGTGGTCCTGAAGGTTCTCGCCGATGCCTTTTACCTCGGCAATGACCTCCACGCCCGCGCGTCTCAGCACCTCGCCTTGGCCCAGACCGGACAGCTCCAGGATGTGTGGCGAACCGATCGCGCCCGCCGCGAGGATCGTTTCCCGCCTCGCGTAGGCGCGCTTGGTAGCACCCGCATGCTGATAATCGACGCCCGTGACAGCGCCCTCCTCGATCAGCAGCCGGCGCGCCTGCGCCTTCGTCAGAACCGTCAGATTGCCTCGCCGCATGGCCGGACGCAGGAAGGCCTTGGTCGTATTCCAGCGAATGCCGGACCGCTGGTTGACGTCGAAGTAGCCTGATCCCTCGTTGTCGCCGGTGTTGAAGTCGGGCGTTTCCGGAATGCCGGCCTCCCTGGCGGCGGCCTGGAACGCATCGAGTACCGCCCAGCGAACGCGGGCTTTTTCCACCCGCCACTCGCCGCCTGTTCCATGCATCTCGGTCTCGCCGCGATAGTAGTCCTCCGATTTGCGGAAGAAGGGAAGCACGTCGTCCCAGCTCCAGCCCGAGCATCCCATCTGCCGCCAGAGATCATAGTCGCGTGCCTGGCCGCGCATGTAGATCATGCCGTTTATCGAGGATGAGCCGCCGAGCACCTTGCCGCGCGGATAATTGAGGGCGCGCCCGTTCAATCCCTGCTGCGGAACCGTCGTGAAGCACCAATCGGTGCGCGGGTTGTTGATGCAATAGAGATAGCCGACAGGAATATGGATCCAGTGGTAATTGTCGCTGCCACCGGCCTCCAGCAGCAGAACGCGCGTGTTGTGATCTTCGGACAGCCGGTTGGCGAGAACGCAGCCGGCGCTGCCGGCACCAATGATGATGTAGTCGAAGCGATCCATGCAAATGCCACCCCGCAGGTTAGCGGCGGTAGACGAAGCCGAGCTTCCGACCGAGACGCGACGCATAAAACTCGCCGATGATGCCGCGGCGGAAGATCAGCACGCATACCATGAACACGATGCCCGTGATGATCGTCACCGGGAATTCCGATGTTGCAAGGTAGTTTTCCAGCGTGACGACAAGGCCCGCGCCAAACAGCGGACCGATCAAGGTACCAATACCGCCAAGCAGGGTCATCAGGATCACCTCGCCCGACATCTGCCAGGCGACATCGGTCAAGGTCGCGAACTGGAAGACGAGGGATTTTACTGCCCCGGCCAGGCCCGCGAGTGCCGCCGACATCACGAAGGCGCCCAGCTTGTAGCGCGCGACGGAATAACCGAGCGATATCGCCCGCTGCTCGTTCTCGCGGATCGATTTCAGGATCATGCCGAACGGCGAATTGATGAAGCGCCAGATAATCAGGATGCCGACGACGAAGACGGCCAGCACGAAATAATACATGTTGGTCGAACTATTGAGATCGAGGACGCCGAACAGCTGACCGCGCGGCACGGACTGGATACCGTCCTCGCCATGCGTGAACGCCGCTTGCAGGCAGAAGAAGAAGAACATTTGCGAGAGGGCAAGCGTAATCATCGCGAAATAAATACCCTGACGGCGGATCGCGAAGAAACCCATGACGAGGCCGAGGATGGCCGCACCTGCGACGCCGACCAGGATGCCGAGTTCCGGCGAAAACCCCCATTCCTTCACGGCATGGGCGGTAAAATAGGCCGCCCCGCCGAAGAAGGTCGCATGACCGAACGACAGCAGGCCGGTATAGCCGAGCAGCAGGTTGAAGGCGCAGGCAAACAGCGCAAAGCACAAGAGCTTCATCAGGAAAATCGGGTAGAAGAAGAACGGCGCCAATAGCAGGAGCAGCAGGCCGATGATCAGGAATGCCGCCTGTACCGATAGCGCGGTGCGGCTTTTTTCCGGACGGATGGTTTCGGTGATCTCTGTCATCGTCAGGCATCCCGGCCGAAGAGGCCCGCGGGCCTGATGAGAAGAACAATTGCCATGATGACGAAGATCACGATGTTGGACGCCTCCGGATAGAAGACCTTGGTCAGGCCTTCCGCGATGCCGAGTACATAACCGGTGATGATCGCGCCCATGATCGAGCCCATGCCACCAACCACGACGACGGCGAACACGACGATGATCATGCTGGAGCCCATCAACGGCGACACCTGATAGATCGGCGCGGCCAGTACACCCGCAAAGGCTGCAAGACCGGCTCCAAGTGCGTAGGTCAATGTCAGGAGAACCGGCACGTTGACGCCGAATGCCTGGACGAGCGTTGCATTCTCGGTGGCGGCCCTGAGATATGCGCCGAGCTTTGTCTTCTCGATCAGGAGCCAGGTGCCGAGACAGACCACAAGCGACACGACGACCACCCAGCCGCGATAGATCGGCAGGAACATGAAGCCGAGATTGACGGCGCCGGTGAGCGCAGCGGGTTGCGCGTAGGGTTGGCCGGATGAGCCGTAGAGGTAACGGAAGGTGCCTTCGACCGTCAGGGCAAGACCGAATGTGAAGAGCAGCCCGTAGAGTGGGTCCAGATCATAGAGCCGACGGAGGAACAAGCGTTCGATCACCGCGCCGGCCAATCCGACGATCACGGGGGCAAGGATCAGCGATGGCCAGTAACCTATGCCGGCATAGGCAAGCAGAAGGTAGGCGGCGAAGGCGCCGAGCATGTATTGCGCGCCGTGCGCGAAATTGATGACGCGCAACAGGCCGAAAATGATGGCGAGCCCGAGGCTCAAGAGCGCATAGAAAGAGCCGTTGATCAGACCGATCAGCAACTGGCCCATGAACGCCTGCAGGGGAATGCCGAAGATCATTGTCATTCAGATCACACTCCCAGAACCTTGTGCAGCGTATCCATCCTCTGGGGCAACTCGCCCACCGGGAACTCCGAAACCATCTGCCCGTGATCCATAAGATAGAAGCGATCGGCGATCCGGCTAGCGAAACGGAAATTCTGCTCGACAAGCAGGATCGTCATGCCCCGCTCCTTCAATTGCCTCAGCACTTCGCCGATGCGCTGGACGATGACGGGCGCCAGCCCCTCCGTGGGTTCGTCGAGCAGGAGCATGCGAACACCGGTGCGCAAAATGCGGGCGATTGCCAGCATTTGCTGCTCACCGCCCGACAGCTTCGTGCCCGCACTGTTGCGGCGCTCGTAAAGGTTTGGAAACAGCTCGTAGATCTCCTCGACCGTCATGCCGCCCGAGGCAACGACTGGCGGCAGCAGCAGATTCTCGGACACCGTCAACGTCGAGAATATGCCGCGCTCCTCCGGCACGAAGCCGATACCGCGATGCGCCGTCTTGTGTAACGGCACCTGCATCATGTCCTTACCTGCGAATGTCAGCTTGCCTTTGCGGGTGCGGACGATGCCGGTGATGGTGCGCAGCGTCGTCGTCTTTCCAACGCCGTTGCGGCCAAGAATGGTAACCGTCTCACCCTCGCCGACACGCATGTCGACACCGTGCAGGATGTGGCTTTCGCCGTACCAGGCGTTGAGCCCCTGGACGTCCAGAAGTGTCGCCATCAGCCCTCCTCCGTGCCCATGTAGGCCTGGCGAACCCGCTCATCGGCGCTGACGGTCGCATAGTCGCCTTCGGCAAGGATTTCACCACGCTGCAGCACGGTCACATGCTGGCAGATGTTGGCGACGACGGACAGATTGTGCTCGACCATCAGGACGGCGCGGTCGCGCGCCACCTCGCGGATCAGAGCGGAGACGACGCCGACATCCTCGTGCCCCATGCCGGCCATCGGTTCGTCGAGTAGGAGCACTCTTGGATCAAGTGCCAGGGTCGTTGCGATCTCAAGGACACGCTTGCGGCCATAGGAAAGATCGGCGGC
Organism: Rhizobium sp. 42MFCr.1; assembly: GCF_000377185.1. Classification (NCBI taxonomy): domain Bacteria; kingdom Pseudomonadati; phylum Pseudomonadota; class Alphaproteobacteria; order Hyphomicrobiales; family Rhizobiaceae; genus Rhizobium; species Rhizobium sp. 42MFCr.1. Next base: position 70,945 of record NZ_KB897820.1, on the reverse strand, counting down.
GATGGCGTCGCGCTCCTTGAAGAGGCCGACCTTTGCAAGCAGCTGTTCGGCGCGATCGTTCAATGCGTCGAGTGCTGATAGTGGGCGCCAGAATTGCGTTGACAGCTTGTTGGGCCGTTGCAGCGCTACCCGCACATTGTCGAGAACGCTGAGATGTGGAAACACGGCCGAGATCTGGAATGATCGCACCAACCCCATGCGCGCCACCTTGTCGGGTGCCGTTCTGGTGATATCCGTACCCATCAGCGTGATGGTGCCCGATGTCGGCTGCAGGAACTTCGTCAGCAGGTTGAATACCGTCGTCTTTCCCGCGCCGTTGGGGCCGATCAGGGCATGCACGCTCGCGTCATGGACGTCGAGATCCACATTCTTGACGGCAGTGAAGCCGCCGAAGTCACGACGCAGGCCGCGAGCGGAAAGGACCACCCGCGGCATAGCGTTCGATTGGGTCGCGGAAACCGCCATCGCCTAGTTCACCAGGGCGCAGCCGCTCTTGGCGGGATCGATATAGGCTTCCTTGCCCGGAATGGTCGCGAGAACGTTGAAGTAGTCCCACGGTTCCTTGCTGTCGGCCGGCTTCTTGACCTGCAGCAGGTACATGTCGTGGATCATGCGGCCATTCGGGCCGACGGTGCCACCGCGAGCGAAGACGTCGTCAACGGGCAGTTCGTGCAGCTGCTTGGCAACAGCCTCGGTGTCGTCGGTGCCGGCCTTGTCGATCGCCTTGAGATACTGGAGCACGGCCGAATAGGTACCGGCGTGGATCATGTTCGGCATCTTGCCGGTGCGGGCGAAGAACTTCTTGCCGAATTCGCGGCTCTTGTCGTCGAGGTTCCAGTAATAGCCTTCCGTCAGCGTCAGGCCTTGCGCTGCCTCGAGCCCCAGGCCGTGAACTTCGGCCAGCGTGAAGAGCAGTGCCGCCAGATGCTGGCCACCCTGAGTGATGCCGAACTCGGCAGCCTGCTTGATGGCGTTGGACGTATCAAGGCCGGCATTGGCGAGGCCGATCACCTTGGCGCCGGAGGATTGTGCCTGCAGCAGGAAGGACGAGAAATCCTGGTTCGACAGGGGATGGCGGACAGAACCAACGACCTTGCCGCCGGCGGACTTGACGAAATCGCTCGTCTGCTGCTCCAGGGAGTAGCCGAATGCGTAGTCGGCCGTCAGGAAGAACCAGCTGTCGCCGCCTTGCTTGACGAGCGCACCGCCGGTGCCGACGGCAAGCGCATGCGTGTCATAGGCCCAGTGGAAGCCGTAGGGCGAGCAGGCCTTCCCGGTGAGATCCGTGGTCGCGGCCCCGGTGACGATGTTGATCTTCTTCTTTTCCTTCGCGATCGCCTGAACCGCGAGCGCCACCGACGAGGTGGTCAATTCCATGATCGCGTCCACTTGCTCCGTGTCGTACCACTGGCGGGCAATGTTGGAGGCGATGTCAGGCTTGTTCTGGTGGTCGGCGTCGACGATCTCCACCGGCACGCCAAGCACCTTGCCGCCGAAATCCTCGACCGCCATCTTGGCCGCCTCGACGGAGGACTTGCCGCCGAAATCAGCGTAGACGCCGGACTGGTCGTTCAGGATGCCGATCTTCACCTTGCCGTCGGATGCACCATCGGCAAGCACGGCAGTGCTGCTTGCAAGCAGGAATGCCAGCGACGCAATGAGATTCTTTCGCATATGTCTCTCCTCCCAGAGATTGGCCAGAATGCGGATCTGTTCAAATTTGGCCAGCCGCCCTCCTCAAGGCCGCCAGCGCATGCCCCACGATCAAGGAATTGCACCAATCAGGCAAGGCCGCTTTACAACTAATTCCAAACAGTATCTGTTCGTTTTTGAACAGAACTATTGGTCTGTCGCGGTTCCCCAATGAATGCAGATCGTTAGGGCGCTTGCGTTGGAACCTAGGGCGGAAGACGTCGACGTGCAGGCTGGGGTGCATTAGACGAAAGACCAATATCGAACGGCTGGATGATGCAAGCGCCGATTTGGGGGATCCGAATGAACAATCCGCCGCAATTTACCTGGGATGACCTGCAGTTCTTTCTCGCGGTTGCCCGCACCGGACAGCTGTCGACTGCGGCGCGGCAATTGCGCAGCAGCCACGCCACCGTGTCGCGCCGCATCGACCGGCTGGAGTTTGCGCTCAAGGTCAAGCTCTTCGAACGCAACCCTCGCGGCTATGTGATGACGGCGATGGGCGCCCGCTTCGTCGAGACAGCCGAGAAGATGGAGCAGGAGACCGAGCGGTTGCGCGCCGACCTCACCGACGGCGCAACGGCCCAACGCGGCGTGGTACGCCTCAGTGCGCCCGAGGGCTTCTCCAATTTCTTCTTCGCGCGTGTGTTGCCGCAGTTCGTCGCAAGGCATCCGAATTTGTCGCTCGAACTTGTGACGATCCAGCAGATCATGTCGCTGTCGCGCAAGGAGGCCGATATCACCGTCGTTCTCGATGAGCCTAAGGGCGGACCGTATTTCTCCGACAAGCTCACCGACTACCACCTTCAGGTCTATGGCTCGCGGGACTATCTCTACCGAAGCGCGCCCATCACCTGCCGCGACGACCTCCTGGGGCACCCGTTCATCAGCTACATAGAGGAAATGATCTTCGCCCCTGGCCTCGACTATCTTGGCGACGTGCATCCGCGCATCAAGCCGCAGTTCCAGAGCTCGAGCATCTTTGCGCAGCTGACGGCGACCAGAAACGGTCTTGGGCTTTGCGTGCTTCCCTATTTCTTCGCAAGTCGCTACCCCGAACTCGAGCGGGTTCTGCCTGAAGAGGTCGATCTCAGGCGGCACTACTGGATCACCTGCCATCGCGATCTTCGCCAGTCGCCGCGGGTGCGTGCGGTCATCGATTTCCTGCGCGAGGCGGTGACCGGCGAGGATGTCAGGTTCATCCCGCCCTGGGTGAAGCGATAAGGCGCCACCGAGCAGTGTTCTTGGCGAGTTGACCCATTCGACGGCCGGGTCTATGCCCGAAGGATGTTGGTGCCAGCAGGTAAATGAGGAGAAGTGACCATGCAGCATACCCGCGAGATCTTTGATTGGGCCGATCCGTTTCGCCTTGTCGAGCAGCTGACCGACGAGGAGCGCATGGTGCAGGAGACGGCGCAGGCTTACGCACAGGACAAGCTGGCGCCGCGCGTGCTCGAAGCCTTCCGTCACGAGAAGACCGATCCGGAGATCTTTCGCGAAATGGGCGAACTCGGACTGCTCGGGCCGACGATCGCGCCGGAGTATGGTGGCGCCGGCCTGGGCTATGTCGCTTACGGTCTGATTGCCCGCGAGGTTGAGCGCGTCGACAGCGGCTACCGCTCGATGATGAGCGTGCAGTCGTCCCTCGTCATGGTGCCGATCGACGCCTTCGGCTCCGAGGCGCAGAAGCAGAAGTACCTGCCGAAGCTTGCGACCGGCGAGTGGATCGGCTGCTTTGGCCTCACCGAACCCAACCACGGCTCAGATCCGGGCTCGATGGTGACGCGGGCGAGAAAGGTTGATGGGGGCTACAGCCTGACCGGCGCCAAGACCTGGATTTCCAATGCCCCGATCGCCGACGTATTTGTCGTCTGGGCCAAGACCGAAGACGGCGTCATACGCGGCTTCATCCTCGAGAAGGGCTGGAAGGGCCTGTCGGCGCCGGCGATCCACGGCAAGGTCGGCCTGCGCGCCTCGATCACCGGTGAGGTGGTGATGGATGAGGTGTTCGTACCGGAGGAGAACCTGCTTCCCAATGTCTCGGGCCTCAAGGGCCCGTTCACCTGCCTGAACTCGGCCCGCTTCGGCATTGCCTGGGGGGCGCTCGGCGCTGCCGAGGACTGCTATGCCAAGGCACGTCAATATGTGCTCGACCGCAAGCAGTTCGGCCGGCCGCTGGCTGCCAACCAGCTCATCCAGAAGAAGCTCGCCGACATGATGACCGAAATCGCGCTCGGCCTGCAGGGCTGCATCCGGCTCGGCCGCATGAAGGAGGACGGGCACCCGCCCGTGGAACTGACCTCCATCGTCAAGCGCAATTCCTGTGGCAAGGCCCTCGACATCGCAAGGCTGGCGCGCGACATGCTCGGCGGCAATGGCATTTCCGACGAGTTCGGCATTGCCCGCCATCTCGTCAACCTCGAGGTGGTCAACACCTATGAGGGGACCCACGACGTCCACGCCCTTATCCTCGGCCGCGCCGTCACGGGCATCGCCGCCTTCGCCAATTGAAACACGTAAACCATCGCGCAAATTGAAACCTGCGCGACAATGTGCAAGCTTCCCATGACCGCGCTTAGATTGTGCGCGGCATGGGGGATTGCACATGCTTTTGCTTCTTGCATTTCTGATTGGAATTATCGCGGGTCTCAGGGCCATGACGGCGCCTGCCGCCGTTGCCTGGGCGGCTGCTCTCGGCTGGCTTGACGTTTCGCAGACGCCGCTTGCCTTCATGGGATACCGTTGGGCCCCATGGGTATTCACCCTGCTCGCTGTGGTCGAGCTGATCACCGACCAGCTGCCCTCGACCCCGTCCCGCAAGGTTCCGATGCAATTTGCCGCCCGCTTGATCATGGGCGGGCTGGCGGGCGCCACGATCGGGGTTACCGGCGTCTCACTCATTGGCGGACTGATTGCGGGCGTCGTTGGCGCAGCGATTGGCACGTTCGGTGGAGCGGCGGCTCGTGGTAAACTCGCCGCCGCCTTCGGCAAGGATACACCGGCAGCGCTGATCGAGGATGCGGTTGCGATCATCGGCGCGCTCATCATCGTGGGAGCAGTGTGATGCCTAGTTTCGACGCCATCGTCATCGGGGCCGGCCAATCCGGTCCCTTCCTCGCCGCGCGCATGGTCGCCAATGGCATGAAGGTGGCGTTGATCGAACGCAAGTTCCTGGGCGGCACCTGTGTCAATGCCGGCTGCATGCCCACCAAGACGCTGGTGGCAAGTGCCCGTGCCGCCCACATGGCGCGGCGCGGCGCGGACTTCGGCGTGGTGCTGCCGGGTGGCGTGGGCATCGACATGACTGTCGTGCGCAAGCGTGCCGAAACCGTGACGATGAACGCCCGCAACGGCCTGATCAACTGGTTCGCCGGGATGGACGGCATGACCGTCATCTATGGGCATGCCCGCTTCGAGGACGCCCATAGCGTGATCGTCAACGGCGAGATCATGACGGCCCCAAAGATCTTCCTGAATGTCGGCGCGCGGCCGACCATTCCCGATATGCCCGGCATTGGCGGCATAGACTACCTGACAAGCACCTCGATCATCCATCTTGACCGTCTTCCGAGGCACCTTGCTGTCATCGGCGGCAGCTATATCGGGCTTGAGTTCGCGCAGATGTACCGCCGGTTCGGCGCTGAGGTGACGGTGATCGAACGCGGGCCGAAGCTTGCCTCGCGTGAGGATGCCGACATTTCAGACGCGATCGCTGACATCCTGCGCTCGGAAGACATTGCCGTACACACGGATGCCGACGGGATCGGATTTGCCAAGACGGCCAACGGCATCAGTGTCAGCATCGGTAATTGTCAGCCGGCCATTGAGGCGAGCCACGTGCTGGTTGCCACGGGGCGCACGCCGAACACCGACGACCTCGGTCTTGACAAGGCAGGCGTCGCCACCGACCGGCGCGGTTACATCACCGTTGACGACAAGCTTGCCACCAATGTCGAGGGGATCTTCGCGCTCGGCGATTGCAATGGCCGAGGCGCCTTTACCCACACATCCTACAATGACTTCGAGATCGCTGCCGCGAACCTTCTCGACGGCGAGGATCGCAAGGTCAGCGATCGCATTCCTGCTTATGCGCTCTATATCGACCCGCCGCTCGGTCGCGTCGGGATGACCGAGAAGGAAGCACGGGCGTCGGGCCGCACCATCATGATCTCCACACGGCCGATGAGCCGTGTCGGCCGCGCCAACGAGCGCGCCGAGACCAAGGGCTTCATGAAGGTGATCGCCGATGCCGAAACGCAGCAGATCCTGGGTGCTGCAATCCTCGGGATCGAGGGTGACGAGGCGATCCACGGTTTCATAGACGCGATGAATGCCAAGGCGCCCTATCCGGTGCTGAAATGGGCGGTGCCGATCCATCCAACCGTGTCCGAACTCATTCCGACATTGCTCGGGGATCTGAAGGCGGTCTAGCAAATCGCCGCGGCGGCCGGTCTGGGGTGAGAGCCGCAATCCATGATTTCTCTCCCACTCAAAATCTTCGGTTACGTCGTCGCGGAGGGTTATTGGAGTGAGGTGCGCCACTCGTCATCCCTCATGACCAAAGTGGGCGGACGCCCAGCAATGCGGGCAACACCGTCCCCTGCCCGTGATCGCCTCAGGCCGCCGCGACCAGATGCCGATCGCCGATGTCCGTCAGCTGATTGTAGACCGGCTGGTATCCGAGCGGCCGGATCGGGCTTTTGATCTCGCGCGCTGCGGCGTCATAAAGCCGGCGCTCTCGGCGTGGATCCGGTACCGGCACCGCGCTGAGCAGCTGGCGGGTATAGCTGTGCCGCGGGTTTTCGAAGATCTGCCGGCGGGTTCCCACTTCCACGAACTGGCCCATATACATCACCGCGACGCGGTGACTGATCTGTTCGACCACGGCCATGTCGTGGGAGATGAACAGATAGGCGATGCCGGTCTCGTTCTGGATATCCTGCAGTAGATCAAGAACCTGCGCCTGGATCGACACGTCGAGCGCCGAGACGCTTTCGTCCGCGATGATGACCTTCGGTGACAGCGACAAGGCGCGCGCAATCGAGATGCGCTGGCGCTGGCCGCCTGAAAATTCGTGCGGATAGCGGTTGATCTGATCCGGCGACAGACCAACCCGGCGGAACAAGTACTCCACCCGGTCCTTGAGCTCGGACCCCTTGGCAAGGCCATGGATTACCAACGGCTCGGCCACGAGATCGCCAACGCGATAGCGCGGATCGAGCGAGGCATAGGGATCCTGGAACACCATCTGCACGTCGCGGAGGATCGGCTTCATCGCCCGGCGACCGAGCCCGCTCGTCTCCTTTCCGGCAACCCGGATCGAGCCTGTCCACGGGATCAGGTTCATCAGCGCCTTGCCGGTCGTCGACTTGCCGCAGCCGCTTTCACCGACCAGCGAGAGTGTCTCGCCCTTCGCGATCTCGAAGCTCAGGCCCTCGACCGCATGGACGCGGCTCACCGGACGCTGGAGGATACCGCCCTTGATGTCGAAGCGGACGGTGAGATCCCTCACCTCCACCAGCGCCCCGTCGGTCCGTGCCGCAGCCCCCGTGGCGGCAGAAGCGGGAACCGCCGGGATCGGTTTTGCACGCTTCGGCGTGTCGATGCCGTGCATTTCCCCGAGCGTTGGAACCGCCTCGAGCAACATCTGGGTGTAGGGCGCGCCCGGTCTTTCGAAGATATCGTGCACGGTGCCGTATTCCACGGCTTTGCCATTCTTCATCACCAGGACATGGTCGGCCATTTCCGCGACGACGCCCATGTCGTGGGTGATCATGATCACCGCGGTTCCATGCTCCTTCTGCAGGTGGCGGATCAGGCTCAGGATTTGCGCCTGCACGGTTACGTCGAGCGCCGTGGTCGGTTCGTCGGCGATCAGGATATCGGGGCCTTGCGACAGCGCGATCGCGATCATCACACGTTGACGCATGCCGCCTGAAAGTTCATGCGGGTATTGGCTTAACCGCCGTGCCGCGTCTGAAATCTGCACTTGTTCGAGAAGCCGCAGGGCCTCGGCCATGCCTTCGGCATGGCTCATCGGCCGTTGCGCCGTGATCGCTTCGACGAGCTGGCGCCCGATCGTCAGCACCGGATTGAGCGAGGTCATCGGCTCCTGGAAGATCATTCCGATTTCCTTGCCGCGCAGCTTGCGCAATCCCTCGTCGTCGAGCGCGAAGACATCACGGCCCTTGAACAGAGCCAGGCCGGAAGCGACCCGTGCCATCGGTTTCGGCAGCAGCTGGATCAGCGACAGTGCCGTCATCGACTTGCCGGAACCGCTTTCGCCGGCGATGCACAGCGTTTCGCCGCGCATGAGATCGAAACTCAGGCCGTCGACGACGGTCTTCGCGCCCATGGGGGTCGCCACCTGTGTCACGAGATCGCGAACAGAAAGTAGCGGTTCTGAGGATGTCTTGTGCGTCGTCGTCATGGCTTGCGATCAATAAGGGTGAAAGAAGCGGAGCCGCGTCTGAAACGCGGCTCCGCATGGCTTATTCGAACACGATCCGCGGGAAGTAGAACGACACGACCCAGTTCGGCATGTCGACGATTTCGCTGATGCGCAGGTCGCCGCAGACCGAGCAGAGCATATAGGCGTCGTCGGCGGAGAGGTTGTAAAGCTTGCCGAGCAGATCGACCATGTTGGAAACGGCGGCCTTGGCCCCATCCATCAGGTCCGCTCCGATCCCGGTCGTCACCTCGTAGCCCTTGGCGTCGAGATGACGGGTCACCGGGCCGGGCGTGGTGAAGCGCGGCATGGACAGCTTGGCGCCCTTGACGAGATCCAGCGTCACCGTGAGGTTCATCTGGCTTTCGATCGCCGTGCCGCAAACCTCGCCATCGCCCTGTGCAGCGTGCGTGTCGCCGATCGAGAACAGGCCGCCAGCGACTTCAACCGGCAGGTAAAGCACAGAGCCGGAGGACAGGTCCCTGATGTCGAGGTTGCCCCCCACCCGCCGCGGCGGAACAACCGAATGACGCCCTTCTTCCGCCAGCGCCAGCCCGATCGTGCCGGCGAACGGTTTCAACGGCACGCGGCCGTTCTTGCCGAACATGGCCGGCTCCATGCTGACGGGATCGTATTTCCATACCGTCAGGGCCGGGCTGGTGAACTGATCCGCCAGAAGTCCGAAACCCGGAATGATCCCTGTCCAGCCGAAACCGGACGGCTCGAACTCGTGGATGGTGATCTTGACCGCGTCCCCGGGCTCGGCCCCGTCGATATAGACGGGACCGGTGACCGGATTGACCTTCGAGAAATCCAGCGTCGCGACATCGGCCGCGGTGCTGTTGGGATTGAAGTGCCCGCTGCCGCTATCCATGCATTCGAAGCGGATCGTCGAGCCTGGCGCGACTTTCTCGACGGGCGGGATCGAACGATCCCACCCGAAGTGATGATGCGCGCCGTGGATGGTGTAGTTACAGTTATTGCACATCTTTGGCGTAAACCTGCTCGTAGTTGATGGGGATGTGGACCGGATCGACGAAAATCGCGTCCGGACCGCCGAGCCGCTCGGAGCGGATGGTGAATCGCTGCTCGTTGAAGACCGGTGCCCACGGGGCATCCTTCATGATGTCGAGGAAGATCGACCGCCAGGCTTCCTCGCGCTCAGCCTTCTTGGCCGGATCGGTGATCGAATCGGCCGCGGTTGCGCGCTCTTCCAGCGCCTTGTTGCAGTAGTAGGACCAGTTCCAACCACCCTTGACCGCGCCCGAGCAGCCGAGGATCGGGCCGTAGAAGTTGGACGGATCCGGGAAGTCGGCGATCCAGGCCATGCCGCCCGACCAGACCATCGGCGCCTGGTCCGGCTCACCGCCGGCGGCAATGACATTGGCCTGGGCCAGCGATTTGATTTCAGCCTTGATGCCGATGGCGGCGAGATCCTGTTGGATCGCCTGGGCGATGCGAGGCTGCGGGTCGGTGTTGTAGACATAGAGTTCGGTTTCGAATCCGTCCGCCAGACCGGCGTCCGCCAAAAGCTTCTTGGCGCCCTCCACGTCGTACTTGTAGCCTTCGTAGTCCTTGGCGAAGCCCGGCATGGTCGGCGGCAGAGGCTGGTTCGCCGGAACGGCGCGGCCGTTGATGATGCGGATGATGCGATCCTTGTTGATCGCCATGTTGACGGCCTGGCGCACCTTGACGTTGTCGAAGGGCTTCATCGTCGTCTTCATGGTGACGTAGCCGGTGTGCAGCTGACCGCCCTCGACAATCAGCTTGGCATAGGTCGGATCGTTCTTCACCTCGAGGAACTTCGCCGGCGGAATGCCGTCGCCGGCGACGTCGACCTCGCCTTTCTGCAGGCGCAGAAGTGCCACAACCGGCTCCTGGCCAACCTCAAAAGTGATCTGGTCGAGCTTCGGAAGGCCAGCGTTCCAGTAATCCTTGTTACGCTCGAACACGAGCTTCTGGCCGAGCGTCCACTCGCCCAGCTTGAACGCGCCCGTACCGACCGGATGCTTGCCGAAATCGGCGCCCCATTTTTCGACTTCTTCCTTCGGGACGACAAAGGAGAAGTTGATCGCCATGACATGCAGGAAGGTGGCGTCCGGACGGGTCAGTTCGAACTTGATCGTGTAGGGATCAACGACAGTGACGCCCTCCAGCGACTTGGCCGAACCGTCGGCCATCTTGTCGAAGCCCTTGATCGAGCCAAAGAAGCCGGCGCCGGGGCTCTGGGTCGCCGGGTTGGTGACGCGGTCCAGCGAGTATTTCACGTCCTCGGCAGTCATTTCGCGGCCGTTGTGGAACTTCACGCCCTTGCGCAGCTTGAAGGTGAAGGTCTTGCCGTCGTCGGAGATGGTGTAGTCCTCGGCGAGATCTTTCCGAAGTGTGGAAGTGCCGGGTTCGTAGTCCATGAGACCGTCGAACAGGCTCTTGATCATCGACCAGTTCTGCCAGTCATAGCCGATGGCCGGATCGAGCGTCGACACGTCGTCCTTGTAGGTCACGACCATCTGGCCGCCCTGTTTGATGTCATCGGCGTGTACCGCCGTCATGCCCGCTGCGGCAATGGCAAAGAACGCCACGCCTGCAAGAAGTGTCTTACGCATTTGCAATTCTCCTCTGGTTTTTTTGTACCTGTTCACGTTATCCGCCGACGATCGTCAGCGAAGCTTGATGCGCGGATCGATCATCGGAGCGATGAGGTCCGCCATGAGATTGCCGACGACGATGGCCAGGGCCGAGACCAGCGTGACTCCCATGATGATCGGAATGTCCACCCGCTGGATCGCCTGCCAGGCAAGCTGGCCGATACCGGGCCACCCGAATACGCTTTCGACGACGACGATGCCCGACATGAACATCCCGATGTCGATGCCGATCATCGCAATTACCGGCAGAATGGCGTTGGGCAGCGCGTGGCGGAAAATCACCGTGGCGCGGCCAAGCCCCTTGGAATGAGCCGTGCGGATGAAATCCTGGCGCAGCACGTCGATCATCGAGGAACGCATCATGCGCGCATACCACCCCGCTCCCAGCACTCCGAGAGTGAGCGACGGGAGCACCAGATGCGAAAAGGTGCCGTAGCCGCCGATCGGAAACCAGCCGAGCTGCACGGAAAAAACGTAGAGCATCAGGATGCCGATAACGAATTGCGGCGCCGAAACGCCGACGAAGGAAAGGAGCATCAGCCCGTTGTCGAGCCCCGAGCCACGGCGCAGCGCCGAGACGAGACCCATGGCGATGCCGAGAATGAGTTCGCAGGTGATCGCCCCTGCCATCAGAAGCAGGCTTGCCGGCAGGCGCGAGGCGATCAGCTCTACCACCTCGGTTTTCTGCAGGTAGGAGCGGCCGAAATCGCCGTGCAGCAGTCCGGTCGCATAGCGCAGATACTGCTGGTAGAATGGCAGGTTGAGCCCGAGTTGCTGACGGATGCTTTCCACTGTCTCGGCCGTCGCGCTGCGCCCGGCGATCTGGCGGGCCGGATCGGCCGGCAAAAGGTAAAGCAGCACGAAGGTGACCAGACTGATGCCGACCAGAATGAGCGCCGATTGCAGCAGGCGGCGGGCGATGTAGGAGATCATCAGTGGTGCCCCTGCTGAGTCGGGTCGAGGATGTCGCGCAGCGCATCGCCGACGAGATTGAACGCGAGCGCGAGCAAGATGATCGCAAAACCCGGAATGAAGACGAGCCAGGGCGCGCTGGTGAAATAGGTCTGGTTCTCGAAGATGATGTTGCCCCAGGAGGCGGTCGGCGGCTGGACGCCGATGCCGAGGTAGCTGAGCGTCGCCTCGAGCAGCACCGTCGTTGCAATGCCGAGCGTCGCATAGACGACGATGGTCGATACCAGATGCGGGAAAATGTGGCGGGTGAGGATGCGGAAAGTCCCTGCTCCGAGCGCCCGTTCAGCCTCTACGAAATCCCGCTCGGCAAGCGAACGCGTTTCCGTGTAGAGCACGCGGGCGATCTGCACCCAGTTGACCATGGCGATCACCATGGCAACGATCAGGAGGCTCGGGCGGAAGATCGCCGCAAGCACGATGGCAAGCAACAGCGCCGGAAATGCCATCATCAGATCGGTGAAACGCATCAGCACAGTACTCACCCAGCCCTTGAAATAGCCGGCAGTGATACCGATCGCCGAGCCGATGAGGACGGAAACGCCGTTGGCGATGACGCCAATGATCAGCGAGGTTCGCGCGCCGTAGATGATGCGGCTCAGGAGATCGCGGCCGACCAGATCGGTGCCGAACCAGAACTGCGCGGTCGGCGCGAGCGGCGCGCCCTCGAGCGTCAGTCCTTCGAAGAACTGTTCATCCGGATTGTAAGGAACGATCCATGGCGCAAACACTGCAGCGAAAACGATCAGTGCAATGACGATCAGCCCGAAAACGGCAAGTTTGCGCTTCAGGAGGCGGCGAAAGACGCCAGGTGTCGGGGCAACAGGGACGGAGATGGCGACCTCAGCCACGGCGCTTGCCCTCGTTCAACCCGGTTTTCTCCAGAATGATTTGAGCGACCTCGTCGATCGTTCGGCGTTCGTCCATCGCGCGGCGGCGAAGCAGCGCATAGGCGGCGTTGGCCGGCAGCCGCTCCCGCACCATCAGGATCGCGGTGGCCTCGGCAAGGTTTTCCCGGTTCGCCAAACGTTCGGAGAGCGTTGCGACCTCGCTTGAGAGCGACTTGCGGCGTTTAAACGCATGCGTGGCAATGACCAGCGCGCTATAGACGCCCGAGCTGCCGATCGGCTTCAGCAGCTGCGCGTCGGCGCCGTGGCTGACGGCCCAGGTGATCCGTCCCGGCGCTTCGCTGCCGATCAGGGCGATCGTTGGAATGGGCGCCTCGCCGGCGCTCCAGGGAAACTGCTCATCATAGCCCATGTCTGCGTCGAACATCAGCACGTCGAAATCCTGAAACGACTGTTCGGCCGCAAGCTCCGGCCAGACGGTCACGGCGCTGACGCCGATGCGCGCGAACTGGCGTTCCAGCGCCTCGGTATTGGCGTGTTGGCGGTGCAGGATCAGCGCTCTTAGGCCTTCGAAGGAAGGCGTCATGAAGCCATTGTTCATTAGACGAGTCTCAGCTGTGGTCGGGACGGCGTCGTCGCGGTTTCGATTGCGGGAACGGCAAGCGCCGAGCGGATGAGGAAGGGATCCGGTGCGATCGCGTCGCGTCCTTGCCGGACGATATCATAACGGCCGCCGGCAGTCGCCCGAGCGACATGCGCGACCACGTGAATATGGTTGTTGGCCGGGTCGATCCGCAACGGGCCGAAGGGCGTTTCGACCGCGCGTGCCTTGACCGCTTCGAGCACATCGAGTGCCGCCGCTTCGCCTGCGACCTCGATCCCGGCAGCGATCAGCAGAACCGCCGAATAGGCCTGCGCGAAGAAGGCCGAAATGCCGGCGGCGCGAGCGTCTTCTGGAAGTCCCGCGAGAAAGCGCGCGTTCTCCTGCGTCTCCAGCGTTTCGAAATAGGTGGCTGTGGTGTAGTGCCCTTCGGCCGCGGGCATGATCTTGACGATCTCGTTCTCACCGAGATTGCAGCTCAGCACCGGGCGACGGCCCGGCGCGAAATCGCCGTCGCGCTCGCCGAGCGCGCGATAGGCGCGCAGGAAAGCATAGGATGAGGGTCCGATCAGGGAATTAAGGATGAAATCCGGCTTTTTGCGGCGAATTTCATCGATGATACGGTCGATATCGGCGTCGCCGAGCGGAACGTGCCTTTCGCCGAGGACCTCGCCACCGGAACGCAGGATCACATCACGAGCAATACGGCAGGTCTCCCAGCCCCAAATGTAGTTGGAGCCGAGGAGAAAACCCCGGCGGCCGAAGGCAGGAAGGGCGAATTCCAGAAGCGGTAGAATGTGCTGGTTGGCGCAGGCACCGACATAGACAACATTCTCGTTCGCCTCGAACCCCTCGTAGACGCAGGGGTACCAGAGGAGTGCCTGCGTCTTTTCCAGGACCGGGATGACCTCTTTGCGGCTCCAGGATGTCGTGCAGCCGACAATATGTCGGACCTCGCCACCGCTCACCAGCTCGGCGGCAAGCGCAGCATAGCGATCGGTATTTCCCTTCGGATCGGCAACACTGGCCTCAAGCCGGAACGGCAGGCCGGTGCGTGCATTGACTGCGGCGATCCCAGCCATTGTGCCAGCGTAGCCCTGCTCGCCCAGATCCGCGTAGGGACCGGAGCGGGAAAACAATACGCCGACCTGAACAACCGTCCGAGTGTCCAAAAAGCACCTATGAACGAAAAAGCCCCACGCGGGATGTCATCCCGGTGAGGCCGAACCGCCTGATTTTTTTCGATGTTCGAAATTGATAGCGCCCTTTGCATAGGGCCGTCAAGTATAGGCGAAAGCAAGAATTAAAGTGACGACAACCATTCTGAGAGTTCGGTTTCGGCCCGTTCCAGAGCACTGTAGTTCAAAAGCTTCCGCAACAGCGCGACGGTCACTGCCCTGGCCCTCAGATTAAAGCGGCCGTCCTCATTGTCTTCAGATGAGTTTTGATAGACTTCGAGCTTTTCATACAGCTGCTGTAGTCTGTTTTGAACGCTGCGCAGAGAAAGACCGCGCCGGCGGGCGATCGCGCGATCCGTAAGGCCGAGCGCGATATCGACAAGGATTTCATACTCGCTATCGCTGAAGCCTTTTGCGTGACCAAGGCTCTTCTGCTGCATCCCGCGAACCTCGCGGTCAATCACGCACTGCGCCTCGATGAAAATGCTCCGCAACGCAAGTCTGAGGCGTTCGTCCGAGGCAGACTTCAGCACGTAGCCGTAAGCAGCGCCGTCGGGAACGATGCGCGATACGCCGCGTACATAAGCTTCGTCGGAATAGTTGGACCAAAAGAGAATGCGGGTATCAGGCCGCTCGTTCCAGATCGTGCGCGCAGCCTCTATACCGTTGCGGTTGTTCATCTGGAGGTCCATGACGACGTGCGCGGATTTGTGGTCGCGCGCAAGTTTCTCTCCCTCTTTGCCATTTTGCGCCTCGATGACCATCTCGCACTCCGGCAGCGAGGCGCAGATGGCCTCATGCAGATAGGACCGGTGGAGAGGGTCATCTTCGACGATCAGAACCTTCATGCTTGATTCCCCGATTGGATCGACTGGGCAGTCGTCGGTAGATGAATTGCAACGATGGTTCCAGATGCATCCCGTGCGTCCAGTATCGTGAACCTGGCAGAAATCAGTCGTGCGCGCGTTTTCATGTTGTCGATGCCCGAGCCATTACGGCGCCTCAGCTTTGCAATGCCAATGCCGTCGTCGCATACCTCGATCGAAATGCCGTCGGGCTTCCCGCTTAGGGTGACGGTGATGTGATCGGGCTGCCCGTGCCGCACGGCGTTGTTGATAGCTTCCTGCGTGATGCGGAAAAGTGCAATGCGGACGGTCGGCTCGAGCTTGTCGATGATGCCGGCGGTGTTGTCGACAAGTCGTTGCGTCACGCACAGGCCGCTATCACGGATGGCGCGATCCAGCTGGTTTTCGACTGCCTGGGCAAATCCGAACAGCTGCAATATCGAAGGCTTCGCCTCGTCGATGATTTGACGGAGATCCTGCATGCTGTGCTGGAGGCTGCGTGCAAGCGGCTCCAGCGTTTCCCCCGAAATATCCGGCTCGCGGGTCAGCCGTTCCAGACGGCGCGACAGGCGCGTCAGGTCCGCGAGCGTCTGATCGTGCAGGTCCATGCCGATGCGCTGCCGTTCGGCTTCAAGCGCCTCGGTCAGCTTGAGCGCGCCGAGACGCAAGCCTTCCTCTCGTGCCCGTGCTTCCGCCTCGACGATTGCCGACTGCTGGGCTTGCTCGGCGGCGCGCAGGGCGAAGAAATAGGGCGACAGCAGATCGGCAATGGATCGGGCGTTGGAAACGTCGTCGAGCGTGTACAACGCCGCATCATGGGCGGAACAGCTGAGCGCGCCGATAACGTCGCCTTCGACCTTGAGTGGAACGTGAATGCGGCTTCGCAGCGCCTCTTCGAGTATGGGGCGGGAGAAGGCACCATCAAAATTGAACCGTGGATCGACACAGGCGTCGTCGGTCAGAAGATAGCCGACCTCGCCCCAAAGCAGGGTGCGGATCGGGCTTTCTAAGACGAGCGCCGATGGGCGGTTTCCCCACGCCGTTTCGATGCCGGTTTCATAGGCGGTATGATATTTTCCGCCATGGGTCATGATGCATACATCAAGATGGTCATGCGGGATGATATGGGAAATCTCAGCGGCAACCGCGCGGATGGCCGACCGGAATTCCAGCTGTCCCGCCAGAAGTCGGGAAATCGCCAGATAATGGTCGAGAAGCGCCGAAGGCGCCAGCTTGAGCATAGTTTCCTCCTCGCGCGGTTCCGTGCGCGCGCCAGCTCTAGTAAGCGCCAGATGGTATGGTTGCGTCCTGCAGGATCCCGCATCAATTAGAGCAAATGCCGCAAATTGGGTGCCTCTTTCTTACTATACAGGCCTGTCGATCTATAACATTCTCCCGCTCGTCGAGAGGAGGAAACTCGACACTATTGCAAAGTTGCATCCGCCCCGGAAGTGGGGCCGCGAGCAACAGGGAGAGAGCACATGAATTTCAGGAAACTGCTTCTGACGTCCGCGGCTGTGGCCTGCGCGGCGATTCCGGTAACGGCCATGGCCGATACTTCGGCAAAAAAAATCGCACTGTCCAACAACTACGCAGGGAATTCCTGGCGTCAGGCCATGTTGACGAGCTGGGAAAAGGTGACCGGCGAAGCCGTGAAGGCCGGCGTCGTTGCTTCTGCAGATCCCTTCACGACGGCGGAAAACCAGGCCACTGAACAGGCCGCGCAGATCCAGAACATGATCCTGCAGGGCTACGATGCAATCGTCATCAACGCAGCCTCTCCGACAGCGCTCAACGGCGCCGTCAAGGAAGCGTGCGATGCCGGAATCGTCGTTGTTTCGTTCGATGGCATCGTGAAGGAGCCCTGCGCCTGGCGCATTGCCGTCGACTTCAAGGCCATGGGTGAAAGCCAGATCGATTATCTTGCAAAGAAACTCCCGAAGGGCGGCAATCTTCTCGAAATCCGTGGCCTCGCAGGCGTTTCGGTCGACGATGAGATCTCGGCCGGCATCCATGCGGGCGTGGAGAAGAACCCGCAGTTCAAGATCGTCGGTTCCGTTCACGGCGACTGGGCTCAGGACGTCGCTCAGAAGGCGGTTGCGGGCATCCTGCCAAGCTTGCCCGAGATCGCCGCCGTGGTGACCCAGGGTGGTGACGGCTACGGCGCCGCCCAGGCGTTCGAAGCCGCTAAGCGCCCGACGCCTACAGTCGTGATGGGCAACCGCCAGGATGAGCTCGTCTGGTGGAAGAAGCAGAAGGACGCCAACAACTACGAGACCATGTCCGTCTCCATCGCGCCCGGCGTCTCGACGCTGGCGTTCTGGGTGGCGCAGCAAATCCTCGACGGCAAGGATGTCAAGAAAGATCTTGTCGTGCCTTTCCTGCGCATCGACCAGGACAATCTCGAAGCCAACCTTGCCACCACCCAGGCTGGCGGTGTCGCAAACGTTGAGTATTCGCAGGCTGACGCCGAGAAGATCATCGCCGACAGCAAGTAACCGGTCCTCCCAACGCATTGCTCCGCCCGACTCGTCGGGCGGATCCTCCATTTATTGGGAGATTGAATTTTGACCGTTGAAGCTCAAGGTCCGGCCGTCGTCGAGGTCCGGGACGTCAAGGTACATTTCGGTGCTGTTAAGGCCCTGGACGGCGTAACGATCCGAATTGCCGCTGGTGAGTGTATCGGTCTCGTCGGTCACAACGGGGCGGGAAAATCGACGATCGTCAACATCATCAACGGCGGGCTGACGCCCCATGCGGGAACGGTCCGCTACGGCGGAACTGACGTTGAGCGCCATGGCATCGGCACCGCGCGCGCCAACGGCGTGCGCTGCGTTTTCCAGGAACTGTCGCTGTGTCCCAATCTGACGGTGATCGAAAACACGCGAGTCATGCACCCAGAGCTAAAGGGGTGGGGCTGGCGCAGCCGCGCCGCCGACATGATCCGCAAGACGCTGGACGAGATATTTCCCGGCCATGCCATAAAATCCGAAGCCGTGGTCGGCGATCTGTCCATTTCAGAGCGCCAGATGGTCGAGATCGCCATGGCTTTTTCGACGATATCCCATCCGGCCCAGCTGGTGATCCTCGATGAGCCCACATCCTCGCTCGACGCGAGCCTTGCGGCTCAATTGCTCGCCTACGTGCGCACCTTCATCAAGAAGGGCGGCTCGATCATTCTGATTTCCCACATCCTCGGCGAAATCCTGTCCGCGACGGACCGCATCATCGTCATGAAGGATGGAAAGGTCGTAACCGAGAAACAATCCGCGGATTTCGATCATGGCAGCCTCGTCGCTACCATGGGAAGCGTGGTCAAGGCGCGCGACCTGTCACCACGCCGCTCCGGTGGCGGCAAGGGGCCGCCATTGTTGACGGCTGCGCCGCGAAAGGGCAAGGGCTTGCCGTTCGCCGCTTTCCCCGGCGAGCTGGTCGGTCTCGCGGGGTTGGGCGGGCATGGTCAGACGGATATTCTCCTTGATCTTTACCTCTCGCAAACCGGCAGCTGGCTTCGCCGTCCGAATCCCAACGTGACTTTCGTGGCGGGCGACCGCGCCCTGAACGGGGTGTTTCCGCTGTGGAGCATTTTGAACAACCTGACCATCGCCAACCTCGGTGATCTGTCCCGCAGGGGCATGGTGAGCCGAGAGAGGGAAGATGAGCTTGGCGCTTCCTGGAAGGAACGCATCGAAATTCGGACAAGGGATATGGACAATCCCGTTCTCTCACTCTCCGGCGGCAACCAGCAAAAAGTGCTGTTCGCGCGAGCGCTGGCCACGAGCGCGCCGGCTGTCTTGATGGATGATCCCATGCGCGGCGTCGATATCGGTACCAAGCAGGAAGTCTATGCCATCGTAAGAGCGGAAGCGGACAAGGGACGCGCGTTCGTCTGGTATTCCACGGAGATGGACGAGGTCAGCCTTTGCGACCGCGTCTATGTATTCAACGGCGGGGTCATCGTCCGTGAACTCATCGGTGCCGACATAACGGAGGAAAATATCCTGGCCGCCTCTTTTTCGGGAGCCGCTGCATGAAGCTTCGGCTGTCTTCGGATACCATCCGCCTGATCATTCCCGCCTTGTCGCTCACGATCCTGTTGCTTTCGGTTTTCTACCTGCAGCCCCGCGCCATGAGTTACGTCGGGCTGAACCTGCTGTTCAATCTGGCCGTGCCGATCGCACTGGCGACGATCGCGCAGATGCTGATCATGACCGTGAACGACCTTGATCTGTCGATGGGCGCATTCGTCAGCTTCGTCGCCTGCGTCTCTGCGACCGTCCTTCAATCGAATCCGCTGCTTGGCCTGCTTATTCTGATCGTCGCAATTGCCACATATGCTGGGCTCGGCATACTGATCCACGTTCGCGATCTGCCGTCGATCGTCGTCACGCTCGGGATGAGTTTCGTCTGGAGCGGACTTGCCGTAATCCTCCTGCCTGCGCCGGGCGGGCATGCGCCGGAATGGGCTCGCGGCCTGATGACGTCGCGGCCACCCCTCATTCCGATGGCAATCGTCGCAAGTGTCGTTATCGCGGTCGTTGCCCATTTCCTCGTCATGCGTTCCTCGCTCGGTGTGCTTTTGCGTGGTGTAGGGGGCAATGCGCGTTCGGTGGAGCGCGCCGGCTGGTCGGTTCTGACTATCAGGGGAGGCGCCTATGCGCTGGCAGCTGTCTTTGCCGTTTTCGCTGGAATAGCGCTGGTCGGCCTCACGACCTCCGCCGATGCCAACATCGCCTTGCGCTACACGCTGCTCTCCATTGCGGGAGTTATTCTGGGCGGAGGCGAGTTTGTGGGTGGCCGCGTCTCGCCGATCGGGGCCGTGATCGGGGCGCTGACATTGACGCTGGCCGGCTCTTTCCTGTCTTTCCTGCGCATCTCGCCGGATTGGCAGATCGGAGCGCAAGGTGCGATCCTGATCGTGGTGCTCGGCCTGCGGCTATTGCTGAACCGCATTGAAAAGAGGGAGAAGCGCGCATGACGACGCTTGCCATCATCGCGCGCAAGCCCTGGGTGTGGTCTTTCGTGGCCGCATTCCTGGTCTGGTTCGTCACCATCCTGTTTACCGGCGGGGCAAGCACTCTCGGCCTCAGCCAGGCCGCGCTGACCTTCGCAGCCTTCTCGATCGTCGTCGGGCTCGGCCAGATGCTCGTCATCACCCTCGGACCGGGCAATATCGATCTCTGCGTGCCGGCAACCATGACGCTTTCAGGAACGGTTGCCCTTAAGTTCATGAATGTCGACAACTCCTTGATCGTGGCGGGGCTGCTCGTCGCGATAGGGGTGGGCGTGGCCGTCGGTATCGGGAACTATTTGCTGATCAAGTTGCTGCGAATTCCGCCAATCATCGCAACGCTGTCGATGAGTTTCATTGTGCAGTCTACGGCAATCTGGACGAATCGCGGCCTGCGTATCAAGCCGCCCGAGGCACTTGCGCGTTTCACGACGGAAACGACCTTGGGCGTGCCGAACGTGGCGATCGTTGCCCTTGTTCTGTCGGGTGTGGCTTACATTCTCCTCTACCGGAGCGTCTACGGACGCTGGGTTGCGGCAATCGGTCAAAGCATCAATGCCGCTCGCATGGCCGGAATTCCCGTCGATGGCGTCCGGTTTGCGACATACATGTTATGCTCGGTCCTTGCGGCGATCTGCGGATATCTCTTGGCCAGTTTCGCCGGGGGCGCGGCGCTCAACATGGGGCAGGAATATCTACTGACGTCGATCGCGGTGGTTGTGATCGGCGGAACCGCCGTTGCGGGTGGCGATTCGAACGTTCCTGGCATTTGGGGCGCCTCTCTGTTCATGTTCCTAGTCGTCTCGATGCTCAACACCTACGGGTTTGGCGCCGGCATCCGCCTCGTCATGACCGGGGTCATCATCATTGCGGTCATCGTCATCGCCGGCGGCCGCAAGCTCAGAAACCACTGAACGCGGATTGTTCCATGCCTGATGCCTCACATTTTGAAGTCCATGATGCACGCTTCACGGCCCTGTTCGTTGGAAGTGCTCAACTGGAGGTGCTCGACGGCTCATGCCGCTGGGCGGAAGGACCGGTCTGGTTCGACGACATGCAGTGTCTCTTGTGGAGCGATATTCCGAACCAGCGGATGATGCGTTGGGTTCCCGACGGCGGTGTTTCGGTTTTTCGCAGCCCGTCCAACTTCAGCAACGGCAACACACGCGATCGCCAGGGACGGTTGGTCTCCTGCGAACATGGCCCCCGCCGTGTCACCCGTACGGAGCCCGACGGCAGCATCACCATTCTCGCCGACAGCTTTGAGGGCAAGCGGCTGAATTCTCCCAACGACGTGGTCGTGCGCTCCGATGGCACCATCTGGTTCACGGATCCCACCTACGGCATCCTGTCCGATTATGAGGGCTACAAGTCCGACCCCGAGCAATCCCGGCGCAATGTATATCGCCTGGATCCTGATAGCGGCGAGCTGACAGCGGTCGTGGACGATTTTCTGCAGCCGAACGGGCTGGCCTTCTCAGTGGACGAAACCAGACTCTATATCGCCGACAGCGGTGCCAGTCATGACCCCGCGGCTCCCCGACATATACGTGTCTTTGATGTCGTGGATGGGCGGACGCTGACGAATGGCCGGGTCTTTTGCAGCATCGATACCGGAATTCCGGACGGTATCCGGGTAGACAATCAGGGCAATCTCTGGTCAAGCGCCGGCGACGGCGTTCACTGCTTCTCGCCCGACGCTACGCTGCTTGGAAAGATCAAGGTTCCGCAGACGGTCGCCAACCTGACATTCGGCGGTCCCCGCCGAAACCGGCTGTTCATCACCGCGACACGCTCCGTCTACGCCATTTATTTAACGACGAACGGCGCGCAGTATCCCTGAAACCAAAGCGTGTAACGAGAAATGAAAGCCATCTTGGAAAATGACCATGTCCAGTTCTGACACTCCGGTGATCCTTCTCAATACGCTCGACGACGTCGCTGTGGCACGTGTCATGATAAGAGCGGGCGGCCTGACGGGGATTGAGGGTCTCGTGGCTGTTGACCAGATTCCTCGCGGTCACAAGATTGCTATCCGCGACATCGCGGCCGGTGAGGAAGTTCGCAAATTCGGCCAGCCGATCGGCGTTGCAACGATCTTCATCCCACAGGGGAGCCATGTGCATCTGCATAATCTGGCGGTCGTGGAATCGGAGCACCGCCACCAGTTCAGCGTCGATATCGAAGAGACCGGCATGCTGCCGCTGGACCAGCGGCGTACGTTCATGGGCTTTGATCGCGGCGCGGGGGGCGTCGGCACGCGCAACTTTATCGGTATCGTCACCACCGTGAACTGTTCGGCAACGGTTTCCAAATACATCGCCGCGCACTTCAATCGTACCGGCGGGCTTGAGGGCTTCGGCAATGTCGACGGTATCGTGGCGCTGACGCATGGCGGCGGTTGCGCGATCAATACCAAGACCGAGGGCTACCGCTACCTCACGCGCACGCTGCAAGGCTATGCCCGGCATCCGAACTTTGGTGGGATCCTGATGATCGGGCTTGGCTGCGAGACCAACCAGATCGCGCCGATCCTCGAGCACTACAAGCTCGAAGAGGGCAAGCGCCTGCGCACGATGACGATCCAGGGACTTGGCGGAACGCGCAAGACGATCGAAGCGGCAAGCGAGATGATCCGCGACATGTTGCCGGAGGTGAATTCGGCAAACCGCACGAAGCAACCGCTGTCCGGCCTCAAGGTGGCGCTCGAATGCGGCGGCTCGGATGGGTATTCGGGCATTTCTGCCAATCCGGCACTCGGCTACGCCTCCGATCTCGTCGTGCGCAATGGAGGTACGTCCGTTCTGGCCGAAACGCCTGAAATCTACGGCGCCGAACATCTTCTGACCCGTCGCGCCGCTACGCCAGCGGTCGCCGAGAAACTACTGTCGCGGATCGACTGGTGGCGCGACTATACCGAGCGCAATGGTGCCGAACTCAACAACAACCCGTCGCATGGTAACAAGCTGGGTGGCCTGACGACGATCCTCGAAAAGTCGCTTGGCGCCGTCGCCAAGGGGGGCACCATGCCCCTGAAAGCCGTTTACGAATATGCAGAAATTGTCGATGAGCCCGGCTTCGTCTTCATGGACACGCCCGGCTACGATCCCGTCGCGGTGACGGGCCAAGTGGCCGGCGGCTGTAATGTCATCTGTTTTACGACGGGCCGTGGTTCCGTTTCCGGCTTCAAGCCGGCCCCTTGCATAAAGATCGCCACAAACACCGAAATGTATGAGCACATGCAGGAGGATATGGACATCAACTGCGGTGGCATCGTCACCGGAGACGATACGATCGAGGCCGCCGGTGAACGGATATTCGAGGACATCATCGCCGTCGCATCAGGAAAGAAGACGTTGAGCGAAATTTATGATTACGGCGACAACGAATTCGTGCCCTGGCAGGTGGGTGCAGTCACATAGGATCGATGATGCGCATGCTTTGAGCAGCGCCCATAGGAATAAGCCCGACGACGGCTGCTGTTTGTGTTCAACGCTCACGGTCATCCAAACGCTCCGGTGGGGCGCGTTTTGAAACTGCGCTCTTCGGCAATCTGTAATATGAGACGTCGGGGTCGGCCACGCGGGCCTGTGATCGGCACTGCGTCCGGAACCTACGCTTCTGGTCCCATATGCCGCTGCAACACATCACATTTCGGCGTGATCTGTTGACCCTCAACCCAAACGACGAAATCAATGGCGGGCTGGAAAAGTGCTGACCCGGCGCGTTTCCAAGCGAGCGACGATTCGATATCGTTGAACCCGAGGTCGAGCGGGAGCTCCCTAGCTTGATCGATGTCTTGGGATCACGTTGACGGGTGTCGGGGCGCATAGTTCACGATCGGCGCGAACGCCATGGTGGAGGAGAACGATCGTCATGAATTGCCATGCCCTGCTTGTCCATCGACCGATTTGCGGACCCAAAAGGCAAAGCGGCGTTCGAACAAGATCTATACGTGATGTCAGACGGATGCCGGCTTCATGAACCAGAAAGCGCCCCAACCGGGATCTCATGTTCCCGTCCTACCCAGCCTTGCCGATTTTCATCCGCTGAGCGCCGCTGAAACGAAGGTCGTGGCACATCTGCAGCTGGGAGACTTCGACCGATTGGGCGACGGTCTGCGGCCGGAACAGGAAGATCCCGAGCGGACGGTGCGGGCGGACCTGTTGCGCTATCTCATCCTTGGCGACGGTGCCTATCGTTTGCATGAGAAAGGGTTGAGGCTGAGCGGAGCCTGGATCATTGGCATTCTCGACCTGGAGGGGTGCCGGATACCGCGCGACATCGGTCTCAAGGATTGTCACTTCGACGCCTCGCCGGTGCTGCGCTCGGCGGTTATCGACAATCTGTTCCTGGACGGTTCGGCCCTCCCCGGCTTGCAGGCCGACAGGTTGGAGGCGCGGGGGGTCATTTCGCTTCGCGGCGCGATTATCACCGGTGAAATCCGCCTTCCCGGTGCGCGGATTGGCGGTAGCATTGAGGCTGATGGTGTTTCGATCGCTTCGCCCGGCGATATGGCGTTTGACGCCGAGGCATTGGAAACACGCGGTGGCATCCTGTTGCGTGGCGCCAATGTGCGTGGCGGCATCAATCTTTCGGCGGCGCGGCTTGGGGGCGACGTCAATGCGGTCGGCGCGCAGATTGAACGCCCGGGCGAAGTCGCATTGAACGCAGACGCGATCGTGGCAGGGGGCGACCTTGCCTTGCGTGGGGCGACCATCGTCGGCGAAACGCGCCTGCTCGGTGCCCGCTTCGGAGGTGACGTCAATTGCACCTCCGCATCACTTTCGCAGCCCGACGGCAATGCGCTGCGGCTCAATCGCGCCATCATCGACGGCGCATTCTTCCTGCGACAAGGTGCATCCGTCGAGGGTGCGCTCGACCTCACTGCGACGACGATCGGCGCGATCGATGACGATCAGAGCAGCTGGCCCAAGACTGGCGACCTGCTTTTGAACCGCTGCCGGTACGGTGCTTTCATTGGAGGGCCAGCCGATGCGGCAAGCCGGCTCGACTGGCTATCGCGTCAGACGCCAGAACGGTGGAACGCGGACTTCTGGCCGCAGCCCTACGAGCATCTGTCAATGGTATTGCGGGAAATGGGCCATGACGAGGATGCCCGTGCGGTCTTGATCGCCAAGGAGCGACTGCAGCGACGTGCGCGCCGAGCGCGTGCCAAAAATCCAATCTTGCGGGCAAGCCTGGCGATTGTCGACGGTGTGCTTGCCGTCACCCTTCGTTACGGGCGGCAGCCTCTGCTGGTGCTGGTCTGGCTGATGCTCTTCTGGGCGATCGGCACGGGTGTCTTCGCATTCGCCTATCGCAACGGTGCAATGAAACCGAACAATCCCATCGTTCTGCGTTCCCCCGAGTGGACAATGTGTGATCTCCCGCGAACCGAAATCCGCTATATGCCATCAACCGGACAGGACCTGGCCGGACGTGCCGCGGTCGGGGAAGACCAGCTCACTTGCTTCCGCAATCAGCCGGAAGCGGCCAGCTACCCGGAGTTCAATGCGCCAATGTACTCGCTGGATGTACTCCTGCCGGTAGCGTCCATCGGTCAAAGGGAATACTGGCGACCGGATTCGATGAAACCAAACGGCACGTTCTCCTTGAGATATTTTTTCTTCCAGTCCGTCATCGGCTGGGCCCTCAGCCTTCTGGCTGTCGCTGGTTTCTCCGGCCTGGTGAAATCACACTAAAATAGCCGGGCGCACTCGCTATCGGGGCTGAAGATGCGTGAGTTCCTCACCAAGCTGTCGCAACGGCAGCACCTCGATTTCGTTGTTGAGAGGATAGGCCTCGGACCCTGGGTAAACGACGATGCGGCGATCGGGCTTCAGTTCCAGACAGGCGTTACGAAAGCCGCGTTCCACTTTCGGAGTGAGACTTCGCTTGATCTCGATTGCCCAACGGCGCCCGCCGGGCAGAGTGACAATGAGGTCGACCTCGGCGCCGGCAGCGGTACGATAGAAATTCGCATGTGCGCCCACTGGTATAGCGGCATGAAGCGTTTCGATCACGAAACCTTCCCAACTGGCGCCGGCGATCGGGTGCCCGAGAATATCCTCGAGCGTTGTCAATCCAAGTAGACTGTGGAGCAGCCCGGAGTCGCGAACGTACACACGCGGCGACTTTACCAGGCGCTTTCCCGCATTGTTGTGCCAGGGTTCGAGCCGACGCACCAGAAGCAGATCCACCATGAGATCGAGATAGGAAGCAACGGTCTTTCCGTCGACGCCGAGTGCGCGGGCGAAGTCTGCCGCATTGAGAAGGCTGGATTGACGATGCGCGAGCATTGTCCAGAATCGGCGTAGCGTTTCGGCAGGGATCCTTGGTCCAAGAAGCGGAATGTCCCGTTCTAGGTACGTTCGAATGAAATCAAGGCGCCACCGCTGGCTAACAGCATCTGTCCTGGCCAGAAGACTGTCAGGAAACCCACCCCGGTTCCACAGGGTGTTGAGCTCAGTCGTGTGGACCTCGAGGCCGTCAATTGGGGCAAGCTCCAAATATGCTATCCGTCCGGCTAGGCTCTCGCCGGACTGTTTCAGGAGATCGATTGAGGCCGAGCCGAGCAAAAGGAAACGGCCGCTGCGCAATCCCTTTCGCCGCCCCTTGTCGATTAGTCCACGAAGAGCCTGGAAGAGGTCCGGGAGGCGGTGGACCTCGTCGAGAATAACCAGTTTATCCTCGTGACCGGAAAGGTAGAGCTCCGGCTCGGAGAGCTTGGCTCGATCGGCGTCCGACTCCAGATCGAGATAGATCGACGGCCGCTGTTCGCCTATTTCAAATGCGAGCGTTGTCTTTCCTACCTGTCGAGGTCCCAGCAAAGCGACGGCCGGATTGGAATCGATGAGCTCAATGAGTTCTAATGTTTTTCGCCTGCGGATCATCCTTGCAATTATGGAGTTCAGATCCAGAAATGCAAGGTTAAATATCGAGATGGGAAGGGAGACATGCGATTCAAATCCCTGGGCAAGCGACAGCACGCTAACGATCTCAAGTAGTGAAGTGGCGCCCGAGCGAGTCATATCCGCGGGGCGCGCGTCCGCTGCGCCGGGTTGCAAGGTTGTAGCAGTTCGACGTCTGCTGCACCGACCGATGGCGTGATTGCTCCTCCGCCTCAATGAGAGGACGCGATCTTCCAGATGGTCCGCTTTCAAGAACTATAGTGCTCTCTCTCGGCAGAGAACCCCAAAGTTCAGCTTTCCTAAAGAGTTGGGATTTTCAATCCGCGGCCGCCGCAGCCGGAGGTTTGCTGTCTGGATCGACCCGATCGACACCAAAAAGCTGACGCTTGACCGCTTCCCTGACCGTTTGAACGTATATATAGAGGAGTGGAATTATCAGGAGGCCGAGGACCGATCCGACCACCAGGCCGCCGAGAACCGTCGTGCCGATTGCCTGCCTGCTGCCTGCACCCGCACCTGTAGCCACGACCAGCGGCACCACGCCAAGCACAGATGCCATCGCAGTCATCAGCACTGGCCTGAAGCGCTGTGACGTGCCATCGGTCGCCGCTTCCATGATGCTCAGCCCTTCCTCCCGGCGCTTCTTGGCGAACTCCACGATGAGAATCGCATTTTTGGCGGCCAGTCCGACCAGCAGCAGCAGGCCAATTTGGGCGTAGATGTTGAGGTCGATACCACCAATCAGAAGGCTGCCCAACGCTCCCAGAACGGCCACCGTCACGGACAGCATCACTGCAAGCGGGACGCTCCAGCTTTCATATTGGGCAACGAGGAAGAGATAGGTGAAAAGGATCCCCGCAATCAGGATGATTGTTGTTTGGTTACCGGCCTGCTTCTCCTGAAGCGCCATGCCCGTCCATTCGTATCCGAAGCCGGGTGGCAGCTTTTGCGCAGCGAGTGTCTCCATGGCGTCGAGGGCGGCGCCTGTACTCGTTCCCGCGGCAGCCTGTCCGTTGATCGCAGCGGACGGGAAAAGATTGTAGCGGCTGATGGAGTTGGGTCCGTAGACGGTAGAAATGGAAAGCAGTCCCTGTAGCGGAATAAGGCTCCCCGACTGGCTTCGCACTCTCAGCCGTTGAATGTCCTCGATGCGGGTTCGAAAACTTGGTTCGTCCTGAAGGCGAACCTGGTATACGCGCGAAAAAATGTTGAAGTCGTCAACATATGACGATCCCAGGTGGGCTTGCAGCGTGTTGAAGATCGTGGCGGGCGAAACCCCGTAAAGCTCCGTGCGCTTCCTGTCGATATCGAGATAGACCTCGGGAACGTCGGCGGAAAAAGTACTGAAGACACTGGTCAATGTCTTCGTCTGGTTTGCTGCGATAATCAGGCCCCTCATGACTTCAGCGAGCTCCGCCTGGCTTTGCCCGGCCCGCGCCTGAAGTCGGAAGTCAAAACCCCCCGTCGTCCCGAGACCGGGAATTGCAGGCGGATTAAACGGCACGACCGAGGCGGTCGAAATCGCGGCGAACTCGGCGCGCAATCGGTCCATGAGAGCAAAGACGCTTTGATCTGCCCCCCGTTCATTCCAGGGCTTCAGCGCGGAAATGATCATTCCGGAATTGGAGCCGCCGCCACCAACCATGCTTGCGCCGGCAATTCCGATCGTATTTGCAACGCCCGGCGTGCGTTGAAGCACGGAACTGACGGTCGCAATTGTCTGCTGCGTGCGTTCGAGCGAAGCGGCGTTTGGCAATTGCACATTCATGAAGAGATAGCCCTGGTCTTCCGAAGGAACAAAGCCGGTCGGAAGGATGCGATAGAAACCGTATGTACCGCCCACGATGACAGCAAAAACCAGCGCGCTGAGGGCAAGCTTGCGGGCAAAGAGATCGAGCAACCGCAGATAAAACCGCCGTGAAGCATCCAGTCCCTGGTTCACCTTGACAAAAAACCGCGAGCGGCTCTCGGGGGTGGGGCGCAGCATCAGAACGCAAATTGCCGGGCTGAACGTCAGCGCGTTGATTGTCGAGAAAGTGATCGTGACCAGGATGGTGACCGCAAATTGCCGATAGAGCTCACCGGTTATTCCGGCGAGAAAGGCGACTGGCACGAAGAGGGCGGCCAGCACCAGTGTGGTGGCGACAATCGGGCCCGTGACCTGGTCCATCGTGCGCAGTGTAGCCTCGCGCACGTCGACGCCGGTTTCGCTCATGACGCGCTGGACGTTTTCCACGACGATAATCGCGTCGTCGACGACCAGAGTGACGGCAAGGATCATGGCGAACAGGGTGATTGTATTCGCTGAATAGCCCATCACGTAAAGCACGGCAAAGCCGCCTATCAGCGAAACGGGAATCGTCAACGTGGGAATGACCGTTGCACGCCAGTCCTGCAGGAAAAGGAAGACGACCGCCACGACAAGCACAAAGGTGATTGCCAGCGTAATGAAAATTTCCTCGATGGTTTGGCGAACGAAAGTGGTCGTGTCGAAAACGACCGTATATGCGACGTCGTCAGGAAACTGCTTCGACAATGTTTGCAGTTCCGCAAGGACCGCGGCTGACACGGCGAGCGCATTTGCATCCGGAGATTGATAAACGACAACAGTGGCGCTCGGCTGCCCGTTCAGGGTTGAGGCCGTGTCGTATGATTGCGCTCCGAGCTCCACCCGGGCGACGTCGCGAAGACGGACGATCGCTCCGTCTCTGTTGGTGCGGACGATTATGTTGCCGAACTCTGTCGCATCCGCAAGCCGTCCCTGGGCCTGAACCGTCAATTGCAATTGCTGGCCTGTCGGCGATGGAGGAGATCCTAGCTGGCCGGCGGATGCCTGCGCGTTCTGGCCCTGGATGGCCGCGGTCAAGTCGGATGCCGTCACCCCAAGCGCCTGCATCCGATCGGGGTTCATCCAGACGCGCATGCTGTAGACGGGACCAAATACGCTGGCCTCCCCGACGCCCGGCAGGCGTGCGATCGCATCTCGGATATTGACCGTCGCGTAGTTGCTGATGAAGACGTCGTCCTTGGTCCCCTTTGGGGAATAGACCGCAAAACCGAGAAGCATGCTCGAGGAACGACTTCTCACCGAGACGCCTGTTTGGGAGACCGCGGCAGGAAGGCGTGGTGTCGCCATTGCGACGCGATTTTGTACGTTGACTTGGGCAATCGCCGGGTCTGTCCCTGCCGCAAATGTGACCGTCAGACTATAGCTGCCGTTGTTGGTGCTCGACGACGACATATAGAGCATGTCTTCGACACCATTCACCTGATCTTCGATCAGTGCGCCCACACTGTCAGTCATGACACTG
Source organism: Rhizobium sp. 42MFCr.1 (assembly GCF_000377185.1). Taxonomy (NCBI): domain Bacteria; kingdom Pseudomonadati; phylum Pseudomonadota; class Alphaproteobacteria; order Hyphomicrobiales; family Rhizobiaceae; genus Rhizobium; species Rhizobium sp. 42MFCr.1. The sequence continues at coordinate 40,483 of NZ_KB897820.1, read as the reverse complement.
GCACTCGCGCCCGGATAACTTGCCGTCACCTGGACTTCGGGCGGGGTGATCTGCGGAAACTGCGCGACGGGTATCTGAAGGAGGGAGACGAGCCCTGCGATGATCATGACGATCGCAATAACCATCGCGAACCTTGGCCGGGCAATGAACGGCGCTGATATGTTCATTGCGGCGTACCGGATGGTGATAGGACGGGAGTGGCAGAGGTCAGGTTGTTGTCATCAGGGGATATCTGAGTGACGGTCACAGCCAAGCCCTCGGAGACATTCTGCAGGCCCTCGACGATCAGCTTCTCGCCGCCTTTCAAGCCGTCGTCCACCTCCCAGTTTGCACCTACTTGCTGGGAAACTTTTATGCGTCGAAGCGCGACCTCGTTCTTTTCATCGACGAGCAGGACAAACTTGCCCTCGCGATCCTGCTGGACTGCTCCGAGCGGCACAACCGGGCGTAGCGTCTTTTCCCTTTCCGAAATTATCACCGTTACGAACTGGCCCGGGGTGAGCAGGAGCTCCGGATTGGGAAACAGCGCTCGAATTGCCAGCGTTCCCGTTGATTCGTCGATTTCGTTTCCGAAAAACTCGATCTTGCCGGGTTCCTTGTACTGCTGACCGTTGGATAGTCGCAGGGTAGGCTCATACCGCTTTGCAAGATCGTCCTTGCTGGCACCTCCGGCAGCCGCACGCAGTTCAAGGATCGATCGGTCGCTGACAGAGAATACAACCCGGATCGGATCCAGCTCGACAATGCGAGCCAGTGTCACCGAACTGCCGCTGACGAAGCTGCCGACCGACAACTCGGCCGCCCCTATGCGCCCCTTGATCGGTGCGGTTATCCGGGTGTAGCTGAGATTAAGTTCGGCTTGGCCCACTCGCGCCTGCGCCGACATCACGGAAGCCTGAGAGGTTTCGACCGCGGCCTGACTTTCTTCCAGCGTTGCACGCGATACGGTCTGTGTGGTCAGTGACTGATTTCGCGCAAGTCGACGCTGGGCGTCAGCGAGCGTCGCCTGCGCACTCGCAAGGGCAGCCTTGGCATCTGACAAGGATATTTCCAGGGATCGAGGATCGATAAGGAAAAGGTCCTGATCCTTTTGGACGACCTGGCCTTCGTCGAAAAGGCGCTTGTCCAGGAAACCTTCGATCCGCGATCGAATATCGACGGCATTAACCGCTTCCACGCGCGCGACGAATTCGTGCTTGGGCGAAACATCTTCCACCGGAACGCTGATAACGCCAACCGATGGGGCAGTCTGTGCCACTGCACCTTGAGGCGCGGCCATCCAGGCTGCAAGCACGATCAACAGGCAGGCTGGCGGAACACCACGTGACAGTTTCATCGACCAGTCTCCAGCAGAACCGAGATGGCTTCTTCAACTCCAGGCACTTAAAAGTAGGTATCAGATCGACCGCAATTCACAAATGCTACCGTTAGTCGCTGAAATCGGCAAGCCCCGGGGCATCCAGGCTTGGAACGCTGATGGCGAGCTGACAACGATGTCGTCGCCTCAATCGGGTCGGTCCCTGTCTCGAATGCGTGGGAAGGACGGTGAAGAGCCTGGCCTGGGAGACAGCAGGCCCTTCACCAAAGGCGTGGCCCGGAGGAAGGGCTCCGCGCGTGGCCATGGCTCAAACCTCCCAATCGCGAAAAGGTTCCGTTGGCGTGAAAAATTGTCAGCAGACGCCTGGGCTCCCCGGCATGAAACGGTTTTCTTCAGCAGCCCGCTCCCGGCGATCAGAGCCGTGATCTGCATCCATATCCGTCGGCTCATCTTGATCTGGTCGTCCCGCAGCTCGGTTCCACAAGTAGGGCTGCCTGGCGCGGCATCGCAGGCCTATCGTGTGGGGAAAAGCACCCACATGGTTGACACTACTCACCGTTGCGGTCGATCAAATGCCGTCATCACAGGTTTGCCGAGGTCAGCAACTTTCAGTATCGCCGACATGTTTATGCAGCAAAAAACTGTATTTATCGGCTTTCTTTCGATAAATCGCGCGACAAAAGATGTTTATTTATCCCTTGACTTAGTAATTTAAATTCCAAACTATAAGCACTGTTCTAGCTTACTTCACTGATGTCCGGAGGCGATGTCGTATTACATCGGGACACATGCAGTAACTTCGAACTAAGCCTGGGAGGAAGTTTCGTCTTAATCGAGGAACTTTCATGGCACCGAATAAGAGCCGGGTTTCGGCTATTTGCGCATCTCCGGGACTGCCCGACGTCATAGGTTCAAGTTTGTTGGGAGATTCCTCGATGTGTTTCGTCGACACGAAACGCAAGGAGGAATCATTGGTCGATTTCATCGGTCGAACCCTTCCCACTGTTGTCATTTGCGAAGTGGCAAATGACGCTGACCTTGCAGTCGGCAGGGCCGTGCGTCGGCTGTCAAATGCCGAGCGGGATAGCTCGTTCAAGGTCATCTACGCGGTGGATCCCCTGATCGCGCGCCGGATCGACGAAATCTACGTCGATGGCATGCTAAACATCGTCTTCACCAACGACGATGATCAGCAGATCTATAAGGCGATATCGCTTGTTGCGCAGGGCGGCCACTACATCAGCGCGGCTGTCTTCAACAGCTTGTCGGCGCTCGATATTCGCAGTTTTCATTCCCTGATCAATAGCGGACCCGAGAGGATCGAGCGTCTCTCCGAGGGCAATCTCAGCGCCAGAGAGGAAATCGTGCTGAAGCTTTTTGCATATGGATTCAGCACGAAGGAAATTGCCGCCGAAATCCATGTGAGCACCAAAACGGTCGAGACATACAAGGCACGTGGAGCCGACAAGCTCAGCCTTTCCAGCCGGGCATCCATAGTAAAATATGGCGCATCGAGAGGCTGGTTCGACATATACAATACTTAAATCGCGCGCGTAATTAGAACGTACTATAGATGCTGCCGTCTATTCTACGGATCAATACAATTGCGCCTAAATATAAAATCGGATTTTCGCATTTTCCCTACATTTATTCTGTTTTTCCCGACTTCAATTCTTTTGTCACGGGCATAACATTCTCTTGCGCCTGACGAGACTCGAGACTTGCCTAAAAAGCAGACGCTGCTGAATTCCGCAGCGAGAGTTTTTAGTGATCGTAAAACGGGGACATGACATGAGAATAAGCATTATTGGCATCGGATATGTCGGTGCCGTTTCGGCTGCCTGTCTCGCGGAGGACGGTCACACTGTTGTCGCGGTTGACACCGATCCCTCGAAAGTGGCCAGACTCAATGCGGGTGAGCCGCCAATTGTCGAAGCTGGACTGGCGACGCTGCTGGCCCGAAACGTCAACCGTGGACGGCTCTCGGCCACGATAGATGTTTGCGCGGCAGTGGCCAATACTGACATAACATTCATCTGTGTAGGAACACCCAGCGCCGCCGAGGGCTCAGTTGAGCTCAACTATGTCAAGCAGGCGTGCAGCGATGTTGCCGGTGCCTTGCGCAAAAAGAACTCATTCCACTCCGTTGTCCTGCGTTCCACGATTGTACCAGGGACAATGGAAGAGACCTGCATACCGATCCTCGAGATGGTTTCGGGCCTTACGGCAGGAAGGGATTTCGGGGTTGGCTATTATCCTGAATTCCTTCGTGAAGGTACGGCCATCGATGACAATTACAATCCGGGCCTCATCGTTTTTGCCGCCCTCGATTCCACGACTGAAAACATCCTGCGCGAGTTGAACGCTAGGCTTGCCTGCGTGTGCAGCGTCGTGCCGCTGTCGACCGCGGAAATGATCAAATATACCAGCAATTCGTGGCGCGCGGCCAAGATCACTTTCGCAAACGAAATCGGCAACATTGCCAAGAGCTGTGGGATCGACGGCCAGTTGGTCATGAAGGTTCTCTGCTCCGACAGCAAGGTGAGCATGTCGCCCTATTTCATGCGACCGGGATTTGCTTTTGGCGGTTCCTGCCTGCCAAAGGATGTGCGCGCGCTGCGTCATGTCGCGCATAAAGGCGGTGTTGCGACGCCAATGCTGGATTCGGTCCTTGAGGCAAACACTCGCCAAATCGAAAGAGCCGAGAATCTCGTCCACAACAGCGGTGGCAGATCCGTCGGAATGGTCGGAATAAGCTTCAAGGCAGGGACGGACGATCTGCGGGAGAGCCCGCTTGCCGAGCTCGCATCACGGCTGATTTCCAAGGGCTTCGGCCTAAAGGTCTACGACCCGAGCGTCCGTGTTGCCTATCAGAGCGAGCTTGGTGGATCTGGGCGCGGCGACGGCAAGGTTCCCGACCTTAAGGAACGACTGGTTGCCGGGATCGAAGAACTGATCGACGAAGCCGACGTTCTTTTGGTCGGCAATCGCTACGAAGAGACGATCGAGCCATTGGCAAGGGCTGCCGTGGCCAAAAGTCTTGTCGACCTCACGCGCCTCCGGCCGGATTTGCGGTCAGGTGGCTTCTACGAGGGTATTTGCTGGTAGGAGAGACCCGTATGCTTGTGCTTGGTCACATCCTCTACATGCTAGTGTTCGTGAGTATCGCGATTGCCGTACCGACCCACCGGCTTGCTGAGAATGCCGGCCTGGCGCTGACAATCGGCACGCTGGGTATCTGGCGTTATGGCTGGGGTGCTGTGAATTTCGCAAGGGCGAAGCTCTTCATTCACTTCGCGCATCCAGCCCGACGAGCAGCTGCAGTCCAGGAATACGAGGCACGAAACAGACCGGCTCACGCCTTCTTTGTCGTCACGAGCTACAAGGTTGATGTCGCGGTAACAGTACGTGTCTACCGCGCGATTTTTCGGGCTGCAGCCGCATCCCGGGGCGGCGCCACTGTCGTTGCCTCTGTCGTGGACGTCGCTGACGAGCGTTTGGTTCGGCGAATATTTTCGTTGATGCCACAAAACGCGAGAGGCATTCATCTGATCGTTGACCGGATACCGGCGACCGGCAAGCGCGATGCCTTAGCTGCTTCCTTGCGTATCCTTTCGAGGCAATGCCCCACAGACAATGACATTGTGGTCTTCGTCGACGGTGACAGCTGCCCACCGGAAGATGTTGTGGAGGCATGCGCGCCCTTCTTCGTTGATCACCGCCTGGGCGCTGTTACGACCGACGAAGATTGTGAAATCAGCGATTCAAAGCTCTTTCGCGACTGGTTCAAACTGCGCTTCACGCAGCGCCATATGATGATGTCTTCGATGGGGCTATCAAGGCGCGTCCTGACCTTGACCGGACGCCTGTCGATATTCCGTGCGTCTCTCGCCTGCAATGCCGATTTTATCGAGAGCATTCAGTACGACTCGCTTGAGCACTGGCGTCTTGGCAACGTCCCCTTTGTCACCGGTGACGACAAGTCGACGTGGTTCTGGCTGTTGAAGAACGGCTATGAAATGGCCTACCTGCCCGACGTGCGCTCTGTTTCGATGGAAAGCCAGCCGAAGCCGGGGTTCGTGGATTCCGCTGTGGCATTGATGCTGCGCTGGTTTGGCAACATGCTGCGAACCAATGGCCGAGCATTGGCTCTTGGGCCAAGACGCATTGGCTTGTTCACCTGGTGGTCGCTACTGGACCAGCGCATCTCGATGTGGACTACCCTCTTCGGCCCGGTAGCGGTGCTCATGTCGACACTCTTCGTCAGTCCGCTCGTCCTGCCGATCTATGTCGCGTGGGTGATGTTCACGCGCTACATAAACTGCTGCCTGCTGGCGACATTCCGACTGTCCTTCCCGATATCCTATCCGTTCCTTCTTTATTTCAGCCAGATCTGTGGGGCGCTCGTCAAAAGCTTCGTGTTTTTTCGTCTCGATCGACAGAGGTGGACACGTCAAACAGCCGAAGCCTCACACCGCATTCCATCCGCCTCCGAGCGCCTTCGCGGGCTCTCATCGACCTACGTACACATCCTCGCAAGCGGGTGGCTGTTGTTCGCTGCCTTTATGATTTCAAGCGCCAAGATCTGATTTGGAGTTTCTCATGACGACATTTGATCAACGTGAACACAGTGATAGCCCGCCGCCAACAGACGCGGAACGCGACAGTTTGCTCGATCTTGCCGATGGCAACGAACATCCGCGCGTCAGACTGCCCTTCTCGGTGACCATCGAAGGGCGATCATATGAGGGCTCCGTGCTGTCCATGGTCGCAGCCCGCGTGACTGGAATCGTCGGAGCAAATTGGCCGGGCGCCCACAAATTGGCGATCTTTCGCTTCAATTTTGGGAGCTTCTGGATGTCTCTTCCAATCGACGTGACGATTTCCGCTGCTGACAGCAAGACCGGAGCAGTTACTCTTCGGTATCGCGATCCGACCGGCCAGCACATGCCGCAACTGCGTTACATCCTGAATTCCTGGCTTGCTGGCGACCACGTCGACGTAAACGGGATGCTGGTGGCCGAAAGCAGTCTGCCGAAAGGCAAAAATACCGCACACAAAGTCGCCCAGTCTGGCTCATCACGCCTTTCGAAATTACTCGGTACATGCGTCGTCGCAGCCGCGTCGGCTGCGCTATTTGTCTTTGCAGCATCGATGCTCAGTGAGCGCCTTTTCGTGACGGACGTCGAGGCACCGGCGATTGCTTACAGGCAGGGTTCGACGATGACCGCAACAACGGGCGGTCAGCTCGATTTTATCGACACTCATGCCGCAGTCGGCAAGCCCGCATATTCGATCCTTGCGTCAACCGGCGTTGCGGTAACGGCTACGATGCCTTGCGACTGCGATGTTGAGACAGCCGGCCTTGCGAAGGGTGGGACCGTGATTGCCGGTCAGCCGGTTCTCTTCGTCAGCGAGCCGGGAGCGCCGATGATCGTTCGCACGGCCTTCACGGGCTCCGACTTCCGCCATATTGCGGACGGCGCGAAAGTGACGATTGAAACCGCCGATGGCGGCTCCGTTCCTGCGAAGGTCGAAGTTGATCGCGAAGCCATTGGCGATGGCCAATCCGCATCGGTAGTTCTGGTTCCACTGCAACCCGTGTCCGGATTGCAGCCAGGATCACCTGTTGCCGTCCGTCTAGACGCTACCCCGCAATGGCTGCGAACCATTCGCAGCGGCATCTCGTTTGCGGCCGAGCAAACCGTAGGAGGTGCACAATGAAGCACATACATCCCCTTATTCTCTGCGGCGGCTCCGGGACGCGTCTCTGGCCGCTGTCCAGGGCTCATCAGCCGAAGCAGTTTCAGCCCATTAACGGCGACGGCACGCTGACGTTCTTTCAAAGCACCGTTCAGCGCCATCGCACGCAAATGTTTTCTGATCCGATCGTGTGTGTGAATGCGCGGCACGTGGGAACGGTGGGCCGTCAGCTTCGTGAAATCCAATGCAAAGCCAGCATCCTGACGGAGCCGGTAACTCGAAACACCGGGCCGGCCGTTCTTGCCGCCGCGCTTTACCTTATGGCAGCCGAGCCTGATGCCGTTCTCATTGTCCTTCCTTCCGATCACGTGATTCAGGGCGACCTGAACCGTGTCATCGCGCGGATGCACCGTGCGGCTTTCGATGGAATGATTGTGACGTTCGGTATCCATCCGACCTATGCGGAAAAGGGATACGGCTACATCATGGATGGCGGCGAGTTTGACGATTATCCCGGCCTTCACAGGGTTGAACGCTTTATCGAAAAGCCGAGCGTCAATGTTGCACAGTCGCTGATTGACACCGGCTTTGCGTACTGGGCTTCCGGTATCAGCATGTTCCGGGCGGATAAACTTGTCGATGAATATCGACGGTACGACCCAGCCACACTTGATGCAGTCACCCGCGCATTGGCGGCGGCTTCGCCGTTGGCCGCTGAAACCGGGCTGCTTCTGGAAGAGCATTTCTTTGCGCAGGCCGTCAGCCAGCCGACGGAAATGGCTGTGTTCGAAAAATGCAGGGATATCGCGCTGGCCCCAACTGTAATCGAATGGGACGACGTAGGAGGATGGACCTCCGTCCATTCGATCGGGTTGAAGAACGAGAGCGGCAACGTCACATCGGGCGACGTTGTCTTGCTGGACACCCGCGGCTCTCTGGTCCGCGGCAGTGATCGCCTGGTTGCCGTGGTTGGCATGAATGACGTCGTCGTCGTTGATACCGATGACGCCCTGCTGGTCACCAACAGGGCCAGTGCGCAGGATGTCAAGAAGATCGTTGAACATCTCGTTTCGCTCAAGCGCCGCGAAGTAGAAAGCCACCGCAGTCAGGTCACGGAATGGGGCGGCATGAAGACCATGCAGGCGGGTGCGGGATTTGCAATGGACCTGCTGACGGTTGATCCAGGAAAGCAGGTGACCCTGATCGGGGAAGAAGGCGTGTCGCGGGTGCTCGTGGTGATCCGCGGCAGCGTCAGCGTGAATGGCAACCGGTCTCAGGAACAGCTCACCCCCGGCTTGTCGGCGATGATCGATTCGGCAACGAGCGTAACGCTTTTCAACAATGCAGATGGTGCTGCGGAAATCGTCGAGATCAGCTGTGGAACGGTGATGGCTGGCGTCGTCGCGCCATCTCTGACACCGTTCGCGACCGGCGTGAGGATGGCCGACTATGCCTAGCTGGTTGAGGGTAGCCTCCCTGGTCGGTGCGATAGCAGTTGCAACGTCGTCATCGGCGACGGACGCCGGACCTGCACAGAAGCGGCAACCGCTCCTGGCCCTGGCACAGGACGCCCGTGACCTCTCCGTCGCGGCGCCTGATGTCTTCCAGCGCGCTGCGGCCTTTGGCGACGTTCACGCGCTCCCAGCACTCAAACAGCCAGACAGCGTCCCTGCTTCAAGTCGCCAGAAGAGGATCAGCCGATCTGCTGTCGACATTCTTGTGCGCCGCATCGGTCCATCAGCCGGCGCCGGTTTCATGGAGACGGTTCTGGCTGCGCAGCCGCCTGACGGGATCGGTGCGATCGTCATCGAGAGCGGCTCGTTCCGGCTTGGCGATGTCAGGCGTGAACTGGAAGCGCTTGGCCACGCCGGACATCTCGAAGCAACACCTGGTGGATACATTGCACACACGCCAATCTTCATCTGGAATGGCGCAGAGTTGAAGATAACGCCCGGCGAAATTCTCAAGATGGACAATGCCAAGGGCGCGTTCATGGTGAACGCCGGTTCGCTCACGGTTGATCATGCAACATTGCAAGGCATTGGCCGGGGCGCGTCGACATTTCGATCCTTCGTCCTGACCACATTCGGCGGCACCACAACAATTGATCGCAGCAATCTCGTCAGCCTTGGCTTCGACGCGTCAGCTGAAACCGCAGGCATTGCATTCGCCCGACAGCAATTTGCGAATGCCGCCAGGCCTTCGATCGTGCAAGGCAGTCTGTTCCAGGATGTCGCGGGCCTCAGCCTGATCGACGTCAACGGCTTGAATATTCTGGGTAATCGCTTCATTGACAGCCCAACGACAGCAATCATCCTCAGAGCTGCCCGCGACGTGCACATCGCCGGCAATATTATCGTCGGCGACCTCGGCTCGCATGGCATCAAGGTGATGAGCAGTTCGAGCGGCGTCACGATCAATGACAATCTCGTCGTGGGCGGTGCGGGCAACGGAATTTTTGTGACCGGTGGCGCGACATCGGTTGCGATCTCCAACAACATCGTTGCCCTGTCGGCTCTGACCGGCATCGGTGTCGATACAGCAGCCTGCGTCACCGTGCAGCAAAACGCTGTCATCAACAATGGTTCCAAGGGCGTTGCAATGCGCACCGCACTTCACAGCCACGTTCGTCAAAACCACCTCGCAGGCAACGGCTTTGCGGGCCTTTCGGTCGACGACCAGTATCACGGCATGCCGCTCGAAGTATCCCGCAATGCGTTTAGCGAAAACCGAGCGGGCCTGGCTGGGTCAGGGGTCGGATCCGTGGTTCTGGTGGGAAATGATTTCGACAGGCAAATGCCGCGCCTCGGCGTCGGTGAATTTGCCGGTAGCGTCGGCCAGTTGCTGGCGTTCGACGCGTCAAGGCAGCCTGGCGAATTTCGCCTGGCGGGAAAAACAGTCGACAATCAGCCAGCTCTCGCGGCGTTTTCCGCTGTCGACCTTGCTGCCTGCGCAGGAAAGGAGGAATGAATCCAAATGGTATTCTCCTCCGAAGTCTTCCTGTTTCTCTTTCTGCCAGTTTTCCTGGCGGTCTACTATTTGACGCCCATGCGGGGCCGCTCCGTCACCATCCTTTTGGGATCCTATGTCTTCTACGCGTGGTGGCGGATGGACTTCCTTCTTCTTTTGTTCGGAACGACCGTCTGGGTTTACACCTTTGCGATCCTGGTCGAGCGCAATCTCGGTAGCCGCCATGCCAAGCTCTTCCTAACCATTGGGATTGCCGGGTGCCTGGCTGTGCTCGGCATCTTCAAATACCTGAATTTCTTTATCGACAGCTTCGCCGAGTTGATGGGAACCGATGCGCAGGGCCTTGGCGTTCACTGGCGCCTCATCCTTCCGATCGGTATCTCTTTCTATATCTTCCAGTCGATCAGCTATCTGGTCGACGTCTATCGGCGTGACACGCCTGCAACCCGCAATTTCATCGACCTGGCCGCATATAAAGCCCTCTTTCCGCAGCTGATAGCAGGCCCCATCTTGCGCTTCAGGGATCTCGCCGGCCAGTTCCAGTCGAGGCAACATACGCTCGAGAAGTTCACGGACGGCACGTCCCTGTTCGTCATAGGCCTTGCAAAGAAGGTGCTGCTTGCCGATCCCATCGCGCCCATTGCCAACACCGTTTTTGCAAGCTCGCATCCGACCATGGCGGAGGCCTGGCTCGGCGCGATCGCCTACGCGATGCAGCTGTATTTTGACTTTTCGGGATATAGCGACATGGCAATCGGTCTCGGGCTGATGATCGGTTTCCAGTTCAGACCAAACTTTGACAACCCCTACATCAGCCGCAGCATAACCGAATTCTGGCGTCGCTGGCACATCAGCCTGTCGAGCTGGCTTCGTGACTACCTTTACATTCCGTTGGGCGGCAGTCGGCTCGGCCCGACGCGCACCTATGTCAATCTGGTTCTGGTCATGCTGCTTGGCGGCCTGTGGCATGGAGCAAACTGGACATTCGTGCTTTGGGGTGGATGGCACGGCGGATGGCTTGCGCTTGAGCGTGCGACTGGCTGGAACAGGATCGCCGACACCAGGTGGATCGCCCTGCCAGGGACCTTGCTTGTCGTGTTGCTAGGCTGGGTGATGTTTCGCGCCGACAGCGTGGCCGATGCTTTTGCCCTTTATGGCGGCATGCTCGGTCAAAACGGGCTGGGAATTCGTGCCGACACGCTCCTCGATATCACGCATGAGGCAATGTTGACGCTGGCCGTTGCGTGTTTCGTGGTGGCCATCGAGCCGATGATGGGATCGCTCAGGCAAACAAACATTGCAGCACCGGCAGGTGACGGCGCCGCCGTGATGCGCCAGCCGATCGTCATGCCGCTGCTGCTTTCCTTGCTCGCCACGGTCACCATTCTGAAGCTCGCGGAATCCAGCCAGACTCCCTTCCTCTATTTTCAATTCTGAGGGTGGTGCCATGTTTGAACGCGCTATACCGATTACAAAATTCCTGCTTCCCGCCTTGCTGTTCGGCTATGCGGCCTTCGCCAATGTCGACATCCGAGATAAGATTGCCGGCGCCTTTTCACGGCTGCCAACCGATGGCGGCTCGCTGAGCCACGGCATGCTCGGAGACGGGCTCGACGCGCTCTACAAGACTGAGCTTCCCCATCGGGAACTCGCGTTCGATCTGATCGGTGCAGCAAGGTACATGGTCCTCGGGGAAGGCCGCCGCGGCGTTATCGTCGGAAAGGAGGGATGGCTGTTTTCGGACGAGGAATTTCGCGGTGCCGGGAGCGCTGAAGCCGGTATTAGCGACGCCACACGGGAAATAGCCAAGATCGCGGCGTCGTTGCGCTCACACGGCGTACGCCTGATTGTTGTTCCGCTTCCAGCCAAGAACGATGTCTATCGCGAGCACCTTGCAGATCCTCGTTACGCCGAGATTTCCCGGGATCGCTATCTGGACTTCACCCGGGCGATGGCTTCGGCGAATATTGAGTTTGTAGACGCAAGAGCGGCGCTTCTTGAGATGAAGTCGAGGGGAACCGTTTTTCTGAAGACCGACACGCATTGGACGCCGCTTGGTGCCAAGGCCGTCGCCGACGCTACCGGCGCCAGGGTGGGTGTTTCCCCCATGGCGCAATATGCACTGAATGATGCCCCAGCCGAAGACGTGCGGGGCGACCTGGTCAAATTCGTCACCGGCAGGGCGCTTGCGGCTGCGATCGGGCTGGCAGATGAAAGCATCACGCCGCAAACAGCGTCGCAAACCGGGTCCGACGCGCTAAATGACATTCTGGCAGACGAGAGCTTTCCAACGGTTCTGGTCGGGACAAGTTACAGTGCCAACGAGGCTTGGTCATTCGCTTCTTATCTTGAAGCGGCACTGGGGTCGAACGTCCTCAATGTCGCCGAGGTCGGTCGAGGACCGGTTTTTCCAATGCACAAGTTCTTGTCCAACGCAAACGGCACGAGTTGGCCAGAGACAGTCATATGGGAATTTCCGATCCGCTACTTGACCGATCCGGCGTTGTGGAAGTCGGACGATCTAAAGACGAAGGAGTAACAGGATGCTCAGGACCGCGAGTCTGATCGCTCTTGGCATCGCGATATGCATCGCTGGCAGCGACGCTGGCGCGGTTACCCAGTCGGGCGCGGTTACCCAACCCAAGAACACCAAGGTCGAGACCAGGAAATCGAAAGCCGACGATCGGCGTTATCGACGCGGGTTTAATCAGGGAGTAACGCGCACCGATCAGCTCGACAGCGCCCAGCTTCAGGGAATTCGCAAGCGCATGATTGGCCACCGGAAAGTGTCCTACAGGGAGCTTCAATTGTTGGCGGATCGTGGCGATGGCCTGGCAGCGCTTTACGTCGCAAAACGGCTTTCGACAAATCCCGCCCATAACGCGGATACCATTCACTACTATACAATCGCCTGCACCACCGGCAGGGCGGGTGCGGTTGCACCGCTTGCAAGACAGCTCAAGAGCGCCAGCGATGGTGTCAGCAAGGTCCGCCTTGACCAGGCAGAGGCGACACTGCTTCAGCACGCCGCGCGCAGGAACCCCGTCGCCATCGACGCGCTTGTCAAATTCTATGCCGCCGGGGAGCCGTTCGGCACCAACCCGCAGGAAGCCGAACGACTGCGACGCGAGGCCGCAAAGGGTGGCGACAGCAAAGTCGCGCTTGATTTAGCCATCGCGATGATCTCGGAAGGCCTGCTGGACGAAGACGAAAAATCCGAGGCCCGCAGATATCTGGAAATCGCCGAAAAGTCACCTGAACTGAGTGTCAAGACCGTAGCCGCGGCGGTGCTCCGGCAACTCGACGCTGCGCCCGTCAACCCGATCGAGGTAAGCCAATGAGGTATCCTCTGACAAGATCGTCGCGGTGGCCCTGCGCTGTCCTATGTGCACTTGGCGTTTTTGTGCTGGCCCATACCGCCAAGGCGGAATCAAACTTCGGCTGTGCGAACCTTGAGACCGATAAGCAACTGAGCGTCGTGGAAGGCAGGCAGGGGTATTTTTATCGGACGATCGCGGATCTGCGAATGGAGCAGCAACTTTCCGAGCATACGGCCAGTCAAATGGCCGCACTCTCGGAGGCTCTGGAAGCAGGAGGAACGACGCTCGTTTATGTGCCAATTCCGACAAAAAGCCTGGTGATGCCCGAGTATCTGCCGCGGGAGGCGGGCGACTATGGTTTTGACTATGACGTGGCAAAGCGCGTCTATGACGATGTCATCAAGCGCCTTCGCGACCACGGGGTGGTGACGGTCGATGTTCTCGGTGCGATGAAGCGCGCAGGAGGCCAGGAGCCACCGTTCTTTCAAGCGGACTTTCACTGGACCTCTTCAGGAGCTCGCGCAGCGGCAGATGGGATTGCGGCCGTGATCCAGCAACTTCCGGGTGTCAATGATCTCGCGAAGGCTTCATTCGAGACCAAACCCGCAGGGCGCCAGGCAATCATCTCAACGATGCGCCGCCTGCTGCAGGCAAACTGCAAACAGGCCCTGCCGTTGCCGGAAACCGATGCATTTACGACGACTGAGGTGGCAGCCGGAGATGCCGGGCTCGATATTTTTGGAGACGGCACCTCGAAGGGCGCTGTAGCGCTGGTGGGAACGAGTTACTCGGATCTGGCTGCATCGAACTTTGCGGGCTTCCTCTCGCAAGCGCTCTCCTCCCCGGTTACGAATTATTCGATCTCGGGCGGCAATCAGTTCGGATCAATTACATCCTATCTGACCTCGAAGACCTTCGCGCAGTCGCGACCGCGCTTTCTCATCTGGGAAAACCCGATCTACAACAGTCTCGGAAAATTTGGTGATGCGCCCCTGCTCGAGCTGAGAACGGCGGCTGGCCAGAGTTGCCACGAGATCGAGCCCGACGAGATTTCCACCGTTGGCGACAGTACTCTCGAAATCGCCCTTCAAGATGGCGGCAAAATCCCGGATTCGGCAGTAATATACGTGTATTCCGGCGATGACCGCAGTCGACAGGCAACCCTGCGCTTCCAATTGAATGACGGCCACATGTTCGAGAGCAGCATCCGGCGTGCGGACAGGATGATCTCCACCGGGCGGTATTACTTTCCTGTGCGCTACTTTGGAGTACAGGCATCGCAAAAACTGAACCTTGAGTTTGATCGCATGTCGGCGAAGGAAGTGTCGGTCGGCATCTGCAACACAAGAGGAGGATAATCTGATGGATAGGGCTCGTGCCTTTGGAATATTCGCCGCAGGAACTCTTCTGGTTGCCTCAACCTATTCAGCTGGGCTGGCCCAGGACTCTGGCCTCTACGGCAAGCCGATGGATCCGAATTCCTCCTTCATTCGAGTTCTTGACGCAACTGCCTCTTCAGCCATCATTGCGGGGGCATCCATCGAGAATTTTAGCGATGGCGTCTCACCCTACGTCAACGTAAAGCCGGGCGAAGTAGAGATGTCCCTGGGGGCCAAGACAGCCAAGGTGACGGCCGAACCCGGAAAATACTACACATACGCCGCCCTGGCAGATGGGCAGACGAAGCTTTACACGGATGCGGTCAAGGACGATCCGTCGAAGGCACAGGTTTATCTCTACAATCTGAGCGATTTGAAAGCGGTGGATCTCGTGGTTCCGGCTGCCAAGGCCACCGCACTGAAGGCAGTGGCGCAGGGAGAGGCTCAAAGCGTATCGCTGAGAGCACCACTGAGCTTGAGCTTTGCCATCCAGGAAGGCGGGAAGACCGTAGCGGAAACCAGCAAGGTGGATCTCAAGAGGCGCTCGGGCTTCACGATTGTTCTTTCCGGCAGCGCCGGCAACTACCGCGTCATCGCACTAGAAAATTACTTGAACCAATAGGAGATCCAATCGTGACCGGGCGTTTGCGTTTCTCAGTTCTGTGGATCAGCCATCTCGGTGTGGCAGCGGGCGTGTGTGCCGTTTTGGGGGCTGCATCCGCTGCTGCAAAGCCGGTCGCCGTTGAGTTTCTGCCTCCGGCGATCGAGTTGAAGCCCATTTGCGAACAGCGCTCACAGGACAGCGATGTCGTCGGTCGCTGGCTTGCCTGGGACAGAAAGGCGCTGCCGAAGCAACAGCCTTGGCTTGTTCTGAGGGAGGCTCAGCGCCTGCGCGACATCGACCCGCAACAGTATTTTCCGATCATAAAACGGATGATCGAACTTCTGCCCACGATCGACCCCGGAATGAAGGCAGACGATGTCGCCGCTGAGGAGATTACACTCTACCTGCGCGCCGGAAAGACTGACGAGCTGCGTCAGAGCAAGATGGTCGAACAGCTGATCAATCGCGCAGAGGCGAACACCCCGAAAAGCCTTTATCTTGCTGCTGAACTGATGCTTGATGGTGTAAGCGCAAAGCAGGATGAGAAGAAGGCCCTTTCCTATCTCGTGGCAGCCGCCTACGGCGGCAACCCGAACGCCCTTCTGGAGCTGGCCAAGAGAAATCTCGAGGGTCAGCAGATCCAGGGCTGGAGTGTCGATCCGTCGCTGGCCGTAACGATGGCCTTTGGCGCGATGGTTGGTAAGCTCGACAACGGAATATGTGACCGCGTCACGCGGATCGCGCGGGAGTACGAAAAGGGAGAGGTGGTCGCCGCCGATCGCCGTATTTCTGAGGCGTGGTTGCGGTTTGCGGCCGATCTCGGAGATGGAAACGCCGCCTGGAATGTTGCCCGTTACCATCTCGACAGCTCCGAGATTACCAAGGACAACAATCTGCTGATCCACTATCTCCAATTTGCCGCCGACAAGGGCGTGGTTGCCGCGCAGTCTGAACTCGGGCACCTCTATGAGGTCGGGGCGATTGTTCCAAAGGATCTGGCCAAGTCCGAGTATTACTATCAGCTTGCCGTCGCCGCGGGTCATCGAAACAGCCTGATCAAACTTGCAAATCTCTACGAAGACACCGATCAGCAGGGGGCGCGCGAAAAATACCGCCACGCATTGAATGAACTCGCTGCACTCTCGGACCCACCAGGCTGGACTTTTGCCAAGCTTGGCAATCTCGCCATCGAGGAAAGCGGCTACTGGCGGGCAGAGAAAACAGCGACCGACTTTTTCGAAAAGGGCGCCGAGCGCCGGGATATGACATCAATCCGCAGTTTGGCTCTGATCCGTCTTCAACACAGTGCCACCGACGGTCAGTTCGACGAGGGCATAAATCTGCTTCTCGAATTGCTTGATAGCTATGGCCGGACGGACACGATGGCCGACCTTCGAGATGCCTACCTTTGCCATGCCCCCGACGGTCCGCAGATCGAGAAGGCCCAATACTGGTCGGCGAATGCAAAAGAGGCACTCAATGCCGGGTGGTCCGTCAAGACCATCGGAGATCTTGTCGAGCATCCCAGCACCGCCGAAACGGCGAGCCTGCAGTCGGGCGCCTTGAACGGGCAATCCAATTTCATCGCGGGATATCTCTGGTACCTCAAGACGTCGAAGGCTACCCCCGAGGCGATCGGCGAATGGGAAAAACGCGTTGCGCAAAATCCCGACGCGAAGACCGCCTACGCAGTTCTAATGCTGCAGGCTGATGACGGCGTAGACAACAAGAAGGCTGCCTTGAAAATGCTGCTGGAAGCGGCGCAAGCCGGCGGCCGGGGCGCAAGGACAGCCGCCGCCGATCTTATCCTGACCTCTTTTGGTCAAGACGCGAAACTGGTTAAGACGGCGGGAGATTTCCTTCATGCCGAAGCGGCAGGCGGATCGGGAGCCGCCATGCAGCTTCTTGCAACAAAGTCGGGCCCGTCGACATCGGCTGCCGACGTCTACCGGGAGTATAGCGACGCTATCGAAGCCCGCGGTGATACGGAGGCAATGATTTTTGCGGCCGGGCAGGTTTCCGACGTCGAACAGAAACGGAGTTATCTTGCCCGGGCGGCGGGTAGAATCGATTGCTCTTTCGACTCGGCACTTTCGATGGCCAGCGCCTATTTCTCCTTCAATCAGGCGGCGGACGCCGTCAAATGGATGACGGTTGCAGAGGCGTTTTCTGCAGGAAAGCCGTGGAGATCAAGACTGCTCGGCGAGACGTTCCAGAGGATCCCACAGCCCGATATGCAGACCAATGCCATGCGGCTGTTTGAAGTCGCGGCATTAGGCGGCGACGCAAAGGCCCAGCAGTATCTGCTGAAGGCCTACCTGGACGCCGCGGGCGCCAATTACTCCCAGGAAAAAGCGGTCGACCTGATGGTGGCCACGATCAGCAAGGCTTCGCCTGCGCAGATTCTTGACAGCTTGTCGCGGCTTGAGAGGTCACACAAGGCCATACAACAGCAGGTGTTGGCGCGCGTGAACCTGGCGACACTGTTTCACGATGCTGCTGCAGCTGGCGATCCCGTTGGCATGAGGGAATTTGGCAAGCTCCAGCTTGCCAGGATGGACGGTCCCGAAGACGCGGTGGTCGCCCAGGATATGTTCCAAAAGGCAGCCGGCAAGGGCGACGTCGAAGCAATGGTGCTGCTTTCCAGAAATTACGCGTTCGGTATCGGCACCACCCCATCCCTCTCGCTGGCCAGGACGTGGCTCGAAAAGGCGGCAAGCCTGGGCAACAAGGAGGCGAAGGAAATGCTCGTTGTCATGACAATGAAGGCCAATTGACATGCAAACCATTCGGTTTTGGAGACCATGCGAAGGTCACGTCGATCGGCGCCGAAAGTGGCAGTTGCCATCTATCATCATGACAATGGGCCTGCTTGCTGCACCGCCCTTCGCGTTGGCGGCCGTAAAGTGCCCAAGCATCGGAAAACCTGTGGTCAGCCTGGAGTTGGGCAGCCGATATGAAAGCAATGACAAGTCTCGTTCCGACATCGACGAGAATGCAGATGCGGCCGTCGACAAGGCGTTGAAGCCGATCGACGTCTATGTCAGGAGCCTGGCAAATCTTTCCGACCAGTCGCCGAAGGCTTCGACGCGGGACGAAACGAACCGCTGTTTGTATCGTGCGCTGTCGAGTTGGGCGGATGCCGGCGCACTTTCCGACCTTGGCACGCTCAATGCCAAGCTTGCGATCTCGCCGCGAGTGGCGGGAATGGCAATATCCTACCACGACGCAAAGGCCGTCACGCCGCCCGACGACGAACAGAAGAAGGCGATCGAAACCTGGCTTCAGGCTCTCGGCGTGGAGCTCATGACATTCTTCGACGAAGACGCGCCGAAAATGGCTTCGCGAAACAATTTACGGGCCTGGGCAGGCCTCGCCGTCGGCCAGATCGGTGTGGCGACAGACAATGACCAGCTTTCCAGTTGGGGTGCAAAAACGAATGAGATGGTCATCTGCTCGGCAGACGATGACGGCGGACTGCCCTTGGAGATGAAGCGGGGCGACAAGGCGCTCCATTACCAGCTTCATGCGGTGGGTCCTCTTGTCGTCAATGCGGCACTCCTCAATGCGAAGTTCAACGACAGTTTCAACGTATGCCAGGGCAAGCTCGACCGGATCGTTGATTTCACGCTGTCCGCACTCCAGAAACCAGAGCTGGCTGCGGCCAAGGCAGGCACTGAACAGACATTTTCGACTGGCAAGGAAAAACTCGAAGCCTTCCAGATCGCATGGCTGGAACCCTATCTGAAGTTTCGGCATAGTGAGAAAGCGACACGGCTCGCCGAGCGCTACCGGCCGCTATCCAATTCGAACCTCGGCGGAAACTTGACCAGTCAGTATTCCGCGAAGTCAAAAAAATGAGTGCAGGATAGCTGGAACGCCCTCCTTTACCACGACTGACGGTCAAAGGCGGGCCTGCAACCTATCCTCAAAAAACCAATCGAATAGGGAGGTCGCGTTGAAAAAGCACCTGGTATTTGGGATCGCGTTCAGTGCCGTGGCCGCACTCACCTTTAATCCGGTTCTTGCTGCTCCGCCCACTGCCCCGCAACAACAAAGCGGATATGTTGCGCCTGACAGTCAATCCAGGCTAAGTCCGAAGGCCTGCGCAAAGCTGATAGCAAAAGCGAAAAACTCAGGCAAAAGCAACGAAATCATACTGAGAAGAAAGATGCGGCTTGAGGCACGAGGCTGCGTTTTCTGACGCCGGCCAGCGTCCATATTTCCGCCTCGATCTGCGGTGTGAATATCCCGCAGCCGGCCCCTGTCAGCAAGGCGTCCTGGCACTCCCGCTGACGCGCCACCATCCCCTCAGGTGGACCTGACGGTGCCAACGGCGTAAGATGCCGCCAATGCTGAGGGGCTCTCCGAAGGACGCACGCACGTGGCTATCTTCATGGACCGGCATGATCTTGCGGGGACATCCGCCGAAGACATAGCCGAGGCGCATCGCAGGGATCTGGCGGTCGAGGATCGGTATGGGGTGAAGTTCCTCACCTATTGGTATGACCAGCGGCGCGGAACGGCGTTCTGCCTTATCGATGCGCCGGACGCCGACACCGCGCAATGCGTGCATCGCGAGGCACATGGATTTGTCGCCGGTGAAGTGGTCGAGGTGGCGTTGTCGGCGGTCGAGGCATTCCTTGGGCGCATTCACGAGCCCGAGCAGAAGGCCGGCCAGCCCGGTGCCGAAAGGGATGCCGGGCACAGGGCGATCCTGTTTACCGATATTGTGGGCTCGACGGAGATGACATCACGCCTTGGCGACCGCATGGCTGCGGAACTGGTGCGAGCGCATGATGCGATCGTGCGCCGTTGCCTGGCACAATGCGAGGGTCGGGAAGTAAAGCATACCGGCGACGGGATCATGGCCTCGTTCGTTTCGACGCACGCCGCCGTTGGCTGTGCCATGAGCATCCAGCGCGAATTCACCAGCTATAACAGCGGAACGCCGGAACCCATTCACGTTCGTATCGGCCTTGATTGCGGCGAGCCCATCGAAGACAGCCACGATCTCTTCGGCTCGACGGTGCAGCTCGCCGCTCGGCTCTGTGCGGCAGCCGGTGTCGATCAGATACTCGTATCGGAGAATATCTTCAGGGAACACGGAGCCTCCGATCTTTTCGCCAACGCAGGGCGCCGACGTCTCAAGGGCTTTTCGAAGCCTGTGCTGGCATTCGAATGCGCCTGGAGCGACGCCGAGGGAGTTCGGTCGGAGTAGGAATCGCAATGTCGATGTCGGCGCCGCAGGCAGGTTCGCTCCGAATGAACGCAACAGAGCCTGCGAAAACCGTCGCCCTACCCCATCACGATCTGCAGCTTCACGTCACTCGGACGCGCTTCGACGGCGCGATCGAAGGCGGCAATGGAATCCTCGAAGCTGAATGTCTCCGAGATCAGCGGCTTGAGATCGACACGGCCGGAGCCGAGCAGCGCAATCGAACGCTCGTATTGGTGTGCGTAGCGGAACACCGTCTCGATGCGGATTTCCTTTGTCGAGGCCGTCGAGAGATCGAAGCCGATCGGATTGACCGGCAGACCGACGGCGACGATGACGCCGCCCGGACGGGGCAGTTCCATGATGGTTTCCCAGGCCTTTGGCGAGCCGGAGCATTCGAAGATCACATCAGCGCCCCACCCATCCGTCAGGCGAGCCACTTCCTCGACGAGGTTCCTCTCGCGGATATTGACCGGGATGACACCCTGATATTGGGCCGCAATGTCGAGCTTTGGTTGGGCCAGATCAGCAACGACAGCGCGAGCACACCCACCGGCAAGAGCGGCAATCGCCACCATCGTGCCGATCGGGCCGGCACCAAGCACGACGGCCGTATCGCCAGGGCTGATCTTCGCCTTGGCTGCGGCCTGCATGCCGACCGCGAAGGGCTCGACCATGGCGCCTTCGGCGAAGCTGACGCCATCAGGAAGCTTGTAGGTATAATTGGCCGGATGCACGACTTCTGATGTCAGCACCCCGTGGACCGGCGGAGTGGCCCAGAAGGCAACGGCCGGGTCGACATTGTACATTCCAAGGCGACTCGCCTTGGAATTGGGGTCGGGGATACCGGGCTCCATGCAGACGCGGTCGCCGACTTTCAGATGCGTGACGCCGGCGCCGACCTCGACGACGGTGCCGGCCGCTTCGTGTCCGAGCACCATCGGTTCGTTGACGATGAAGGGACCGATCTTGCCATGGGTGTAGTAATGCACATCGGAACCGCAAACCCCGACGGTATGGATCCTGATCTTCACCTGTCCCGGGCCTGTCTCCATTGGCAAATCGATGTCGCGAAGCGCGAGTTCATGCTGGCGCTCGAGCACCAGCGCGCGGACTTTGGCCATTTGTGTGTTTCCTTCCCGGTTGGCGCCCGCTCTTGTCTGGGCGCGGCGGCTTTCGGACGGACTATATGATCCGAAGCCTTCGCATTCAATCGTACCTAGAAGGCTTTTGCTCAAGAAAAGTTCAAATGCTCATTTTGTTTGAGATCTGATCAGCCGGAGGTGACGAGATTTATCGCTGACGATGGTCCACCGGGAACCGCCGATCAATTCATTTCTAGAAACTGATCGCTTGCCTGAATTTTCCTCGATCAGTGGTTGGAAGCTTGGGTGATCTTTATGCCGTCCTTATATTTGTAGTCGTTTATCACGCTCGAACCTTTATCCCGTCTGAGCCTATGAACGCGGAGCCAGGCGACCCACGAAACCGGCTGGCGACAGCGACAGTCCTGGCTGATCCCCGGACCCGCCCGCACGAACGACAAGAGAGACTTCATGGACCTTTCGATGATCATCCGTCCCGAGCACACCTTCATCGGTGTGTCGGTGGCGACGAAATGGAAGGCGTTGGCGAATATTGCTGAGAAAGCCGCCATCGCCTTCCATGTCGAGGAGAGGAAGATACTCCAGGCTCTGGAGAGCCGTGAGAGCCTTGGATCGACGGGGATCGGCAATGGTGTCGCCGTTCCGCACGCTGTCGTCGAAGGGCTGACACATCCGCGTGGCTTGCTCGTGCGCTTTGCGCGGCCACTGGATTTCGAGGCCGTCGACGACGTGCCGACAGACATTGCCTTCGCGCTTCTGTTTGGCGAGGCCAACCGCGGCGAGTATCTGAACGTGCTGGCGGCAATCGCGCGTCAGCTGCAGGCGCCGGGGGTTCTTGCAGCCATGCGCAAGGCCAGGACCGTCGAAGAACTCTATTCTGATTTCCTGGCGGATTCGCGTCTTTGACGAACCGGTAGATCTCTCCGATTTGGCTCGGTGTTCCAACGCCGCGGGCCCAGGCTGCCGTCCGGACCCGGCAGACAGGATCGCACCGAATGCCTCTCGACCATAGTTCGCCTCGTTGCTGACGACAGCTTCGGCTTCTCGCCGCTCGGTGGACCCGCCAGCCGGTGCATCCGATCCGATTCAGGCGATATCGATGAGGATAAGCGCCCGCAGACGGGCTGTGTTCACGGGTGCACCTGAAGGTCCGGCGTGCCCGAGGGAGCAAGTCCATTTCCAAAGTGGCTTCCAAATGGGATGCCATTCCAGAGTTGAGGGAGGAACAGAAACATTCTTCGTTTCATTATACGACTGACTTGGTAGAGTTTCGGCCATCAACGAAGGAGGTTTCCATGCAGTCCATAAGGATCACACGGCTTCTCGCGGCTGTGGCGCTGGCAGGCAGCGTCGCAATCGGGGCTGTCGCTCCCGCACTCGCGGATCAGACGCTTCTCAACGTATCCTACGATCCGACGAGAGAACTGTATAAGGATTTCAACGCCGCCTTCGCTGCGAAGTGGCAGAAGGACACCGGTGAAGCGGTCACCGTCAAGGCTTCTCATGGTGGCTCTGGCGCACAGGCACGTTCTGTCATCGACGGGCTTGATGCCGATGTCGTAACCCTCGCCCTCGAGGGCGATATCGACGCGATTGCCAAGAAGACTGGAAAGATCCCTGCCGACTGGAAGACCAAGTTCCCGAACAACTCGACGCCGTACACCTCCACGATCGTCTTCCTTGTGCGCAAGGGCAATCCGAAGGGTATCAAGGACTGGGCTGATCTGGTGAAGGATGATGTCCAGGTCATCACGCCCAATCCGAAGACGTCGGGTGGTGCGCGCTGGAACTTCCTGGCCGCCTGGGCATGGGCCAAGCAGGCCAATGGCGGCGATGACGCCAAGGCACAGGAATATGTAACAAAGCTCCTGCAGCATGTCCCGGTACTCGACACCGGTGCGCGCGGCGCAACGACGACCTTCGTGCAGCGCGGCCTCGGCGACGTCCTCCTTGCCTGGGAGAATGAGGCCTATCTCTCCCTGGAAGAACTCGGTCCCGACCAGTTTGAGATCGTCACCCCGGCCTTCTCGATCCGCGCGGACCCCCCGGTCGCAGTCGTTGACGGCAACGTCGACAAGAAGGGCACCCGCAAGCTCGCTGAAGCCTATCTGAATTATCTCTATTCGGACGAAGGCCAGAAGATTGCTGCCAAGCACTTCTACCGGCCGATCAAGCCCGAAGCTGCCGACAAGGCAGACATTGCGCGCTTCCCGAACCTGAAGCTGGCGACAATCGATGATTTCGGTGGCTGGAAGGACGCGCAGCCGAAATTCTTCGGCGATGGCGGCGTATTTGACCAAATCTACAAGCCGGCACAATAATACGTCGCATGAAATCATATAGCCCCACGCGGTGGCGGTTCAGACGGCCGAGCGTCATTCCAGGCTTTGGAATGGCGCTCGGCCTTACCTTGACCTGGCTCACCCTTCTGATCCTCATTCCGCTTTCGGGCCTTGCCTGGCGGTCGAGCGAGCTCGGCTGGACAAAATTCCTGGCCATCGCCTTCGATCCTCGAACGCTGAGTGCTCTTCGCATCAGCTTTGGAACCGCCTTCGCAGCCGCCTGCCTCAATGCCGCCTTCGGCGTGGTTCTGGCCTGGGTGCTCGTGCGCTACCGCTTCCCTGGCAAGCGCATCATAGATGCCATGGTCGATTTGCCGTTTGCATTGCCGACCGCCGTGGCCGGTATTGCGCTCGCAACACTTTATGCGCCGAATGGCTGGATCGGCCAGTTCCTGACACCACTCGGCATCAAGATCGCCTTCACGCCGCTTGGTATCGTCATTGCCCTGGTCTTCGTCGGCCTTCCCTTCGTCGTGCGGACGGTCCAGCCCGTCATGGAGGAGATCGACAAGGAGGTGGAAGAAGCTGCCGCAACGCTTGGCGCCACGCGTCTGCAGACGATCTTCCGCGTTTTGCTGCCGGGCCTTGCCCCACCTGTCCTGACGGGTTTTGCGCTCGCCTTCGCCCGCGGCGTCGGCGAGTATGGCTCGGTGATCTTTATTGCCGGCAATCTTCCGTTCCGGTCGGAGATTGCGCCGCTTCTGATCGTCATCAAGCTCGAAGAATACAATTATGCAGCTGCGACGGGCATCGCGGCCGTGATGCTGGTCATCTCGTTTGCCATGTTGCTGATCATCAACCTCATCCAGAGCTGGAGCAGACGGAGATATGGTTATGGCACTTGATACCGTCGCTCCGACAAAGGTGCGCTCCGCCGTTACCGAGCACCGGTTCGCGCGGTGGACGCTGATCCTTGTCTCTCTCACTTTCCTGACGCTGATCCTGCTTCTGCCCCTGGCAGCCGTTTTCGTCGAAGCCTTCCGCAAGGGCGCCGGACCGTTCCTCGAGGCGCTCCAGGACGAGGAGACCTTTTCCGCCATTCGCCTGACCCTCATCGTCGCGGGTGTCAGCGTGCCTCTCAACCTGTCTTTTGGAGTGGCGGCCGCCTGGGCGATTGCCAAGTTCGAGTTCAAGGGCAAGGCTCTTCTGACAACGCTGATCGACCTGCCCTTCTCGGTCTCGCCGGTCATTTCGGGCCTGGTCTTCGTCCTGTTGCTTGGTGCCAATACCTATCTTGGTCATTGGCTGAGCGCCTACAACATCAAGATCCTGTTTGCCGTTCCGGGGCTCATTCTCGCGACCATGTTCGTCACCTTTCCCTTCGTGGCGCGCGAGCTGATCCCCCTGATGCAGGAACAGGGCACGGGTGACGAAGAGGCGGCGATATCGCTCGGGGCCAGTGGCTGGCAGACCTTCTGGCATGTGACCTTGCCGAACATCAAATGGGGT
This sequence comes from Rhizobium sp. 42MFCr.1, assembly GCF_000377185.1. NCBI lineage: Bacteria > Pseudomonadati > Pseudomonadota > Alphaproteobacteria > Hyphomicrobiales > Rhizobiaceae > Rhizobium > Rhizobium sp. 42MFCr.1. Next base: position 15,074 of record NZ_KB897820.1, on the reverse strand, counting down.
CTGCTCTACGGCGTGCTGCTCTGCAACGCCCGCGCCATGGGCGAGTTCGGCGCCGTTTCCGTGGTCTCCGGTCACATCCGGGGACAGACGAACACCATGCCGCTGCAGGTGGAAATTCTCTATAACGAGTACAATTTCACCGGCGCGTTCGCCGTCGCCACCCTGCTTGCCTTGCTTGCGCTCGTGACCCTTGTTTTAAAGACGCTGCTCGAGATGCGATACAGTGAAGAAATCGCCGCCAGCCGACGGCACTGAAGGAATTAGAATGGAAGTTCGCGTACAAAACCTGCGCAAGGAATTCGACCGCTTTCCGGCGCTGCACGACGTCTCGCTCGACATACATTCCGGTGAACTGATTGCGCTGCTCGGACCCTCTGGTTCCGGCAAGACGACCTTGCTGCGTCTTATTGCCGGTCTCGAGAGCCCGACAGAAGGGTCGATCTATTTCGGCGACGAGGATGCGTCGAAAAAGACCGTGCAGCAGCGCAATATCGGCTTCGTGTTCCAGCATTATGCCCTCTTCAGGCATATGACCGTGCTCGACAATGTCTCCTTCGGCCTGAAAGTGCGCGATGGTAAGCGGCGCCCGCCCAAGGCTGAGATCCGCAGGCGGGCTCTGGAGCTTCTCGACCTCGTTCAGCTCTCCGGCCTGGAGAAGCGCTATCCGGCCCAGCTTTCCGGCGGCCAGCGTCAGCGCGTGGCGCTTGCGCGTGCCATGGCGGTTGAGCCGAACGTGCTTCTGCTTGACGAGCCCTTCGGCGCGCTCGACGCCCAGGTGCGCAAGGACCTGCGCAAATGGCTGCGCGAGATCCATGATCGCACCGGCCACACCACCGTCTTCGTCACGCACGACCAGGACGAGGCAATGGAGCTTGCCGACCGCGTGGTCGTCATGAGCCAGGGCGCGATCGAGCAGATCGGAACACCCGACGAGGTATACGACAACCCGAACTCGCCCTTCGTCTTTGGCTTTGTCGGACAGTCGAACTGTCTCGAGGTGCGGGTCAATGGCGGCGAGATCTGGTTCGAGGACCGGCCGCTCGGGCTGAAGGTCGAGAGCGAAGCGGATGGAGACGCCCAGCTTTACTTCCGGCCGCACGATATCGAGTTGCGGGACGGCTGCGGCGGCTGCATCGCCGGTCTGCTGACGACAAGCCGGCGCGTTGCCGGCACGCGCCACATCGAGGTCGACATCGGCAAGGGACATCCGCCCATCGAACTCGAACTGTCGCCTTCGCAGGCAGGGGCGCTCGATCGCACGCGAATCGCCTTCAGACCGACACGGTGGAAGTTGTTCCGGCCGGTTTTATAGTGACGGGTCCACGCGGCCGATAGCGGCACGAATCAGCATGCTGCGCGGGCCGATTTCGGTGGTTGCATCCGCCTGGTGGCCATCACCTGCGATGGAAGATCTCTTTCATTTCAGTGGATGGCGGGGGTGCGAATCAGCCTGTGCAGCCGGGCAAAAGGCGGCCAAATCAAATTGTGATACTAATTGGGTTTGAAATTTACCTGAAACGAAGGTAAAAAAGCGATCACTTAATCGAGAAGGGCTTACTACTCTAAATAGGGGGCACCTGACATTGAGGGCGCATACATCGTTGGGAAAATCTCTCGCCGGGATTTTGCTCGCGGGCGTGGCTGCTGCAGGCTGCACGACCGCACAGCAACCGGCTTCGAAGGTGGTGAGCGACGCCACCAAGCCCAGGAATGCGGCGCACGCGGCGCAATCATCCAAAGTTACCTTCAATTATACGGCCAAGGATCGCGATTGCCTGAAGCGGGCAATGTACTTCGAATCCGAGCATTCTGATCGCGACGGCTACATGGCGGTCGGAACCGTGGTCATGAACCGTCTGACGTCGGGCGCCTATCCCGATTCAATCTGCGGTGTCGTTGCCCAACAGAGGCAGTTTGCACCTGGCGTGATGACGCGCGAAGTCGAGCCTGTGGCCGAGGTTGAACTGGCAGACGCCGCTGACGCAATCTTGCGTGGCGAACGGCATCCGGGCGTCAAGGACGCGATGTTCTTTCACACGGACGGTCTGTCGTTTCCATATCGCAACATGCACTACGTGACGATTGCCGGCGGCAATGCGTTCTACGAGAAGCGTGGCCGGGACGGCGAGCTGCAGACGCCAGCACCCTTGCCCGCATATGAAGTTGCGATGAACTATCTGCCGGGCCGCAGCAGGATGCCGGTGCAGTTCGAGGCGCTTGTTCCGACGACGGTCCCTGTGCCGATCCCGATGCCCGGGGCGGTGGCGACCTTGGGAACGGAACCCACTGCTCCGGCACCGACGGAAGCTGTCGTGCCTGTCAGCACCGACGCGGTGATACCAGTCGCCATTCCGACGCCGAGGCCGGACCTCGATAACGCCGTTCTGCGCGGCAGCCTCGCCCACGGCTGAGGCTGTTCGCCCTACTTCGCCCTGGTTCCATCGGCATCGAAGACGTGCAGATGCTGCGCGGGGAACGAGACGTTGATTGTCGGGCCGGATGTCAACGCGGCCCGGTCGAGCGTGAAGATCTTGAATGGCAGGCCGTGCAGCGACAGGTGCAGGATGATGCCGAAACCGGTCGGCTCGACCAATTCGACGTTCGCGTTCAGACCGCCTTCGCTGGCAATCACAACATGCTCCGGACGAATGCCGAGCGTGACTTTGGCACCGTTTGTCAGCGATAGCGGCGCAGCGAGCGGGACAACCGTTCCGTCCTTCAGGCGGACCCCGCCGTCTGTATAGGTCGCGTCCAGGAAATTCATGCCTGGCGAGCCGATGAAGCCGGCGACGAAGAGGTTGGCGGGAGTATCGTAGAGTTCAAGCGGGCTGCCGACCTGCTGCACGACGCCGCCATGCATGGCGACGATCCTGTCAGCGAGCGTCATCGCCTCGATCTGATCGTGGGTGACATAGATCGAGGTCGCCTTCAGGTCGCCATGCAGTTTCTTGATTTCCGCGCGCATCTGTTCGCGCAGGCGCGCGTCGAGGTTCGACAGCGGCTCATCGAAGAGGAAGGCTTTCGGCTGGCGCACGATGGCACGGCCCATGGCGACGCGCTGGCGCTGGCCGCCCGAAAGCGCCTTCGGCCGGCGTTCGAGCAACGGGTCGAGGCCGAGTTTTGAGGCGGCAGCACCGACGGCGCTGGCGATCTTGTCCTTGGCGGTTTTGCGAAGCTTCAGGCTGTAGCTCATGTTGCCGGCGACATTCATGTGCGGATAGAGCGCGTAGGACTGGAACACCATGGCGATGTCGCGGTCCTTCGGATGCAGCTCGTTGACACGATTGCCGGCAATGCGGATCTCGCCGCCTGTAACGTCCTCGAGGCCAGCGATCATGCGCAGCAGGGTGGACTTGCCGCAGCCCGACGGGCCGACAAGCACGACGAACTCGCCGTCCTTGATCCTGAGGTCGACGTCATGCAGCACTTTGACGGGGCCATAGGCCTTCTTGACGTTCTGGATATCGATCGATGCCATTTTGATTAACCCTTGACCGCGCCGGCCGTCAGGCCCTGGACGAGATAACGCTGGATGAGCAGGAAGAAGAGACCGGCCGGGATGAGCGCGAGCACGCCCGCCGCCATCATCTGCCCGAAATCCACGGAGAATTTGGAAACGAAGGTCAAAAGCCCGACCGGGAAGGTCGCCGCGTCGTTGCCGTTGATCAGCATGAGGGCAAAGAGCAGTTCGCTCCACGCAGCGGTGAAGACAAAGCCGAGCGTCGCGGCGATGCCGGGCAACGTCAGCGGCAGGATGATCTGCCGGAAGGCCGTAAACTGCGTTGCGCCGTCGATCATCGCTGCCTCCTCGAGATCCTTCGGAATGCCGTCGAAGAACGACTGCATCAGGAAGGTGGCAAAGGGCACGTTGAAGGCGGTGTAGACGACGACGAGACCAGTCAGGCTGTTTGTCAGGTGCAGTGGCGTCAAGATCTTGAAGATCGGCGCAACCAGCATGACAAGCGGGAACATCTGCGTCAGCAGCATCAAGGCGACGATCCAGTACTTCGCCCGGAAGTTGAAGCGCGACAGCGCATAGCCCGAAAGCGAAGCGCAGATTGTCACGACGACGGCGGTCGAGGCCGACACGATCAGGCTGTTCTTGAAGAAGGTCGGGAAGGCACTGTGCTGGATGACGAAGGAATAATGTTCAAAGGTCGTCCGTGAAGGCCACATCCGGACGCCTTCCGTATAGAGCAGGTCGTTCGGCGTCACCGACACCTTGAGGAGCCAGAACAGCGGAAACAGCGCAAAGATGATGTAGCAGAGAATGGCCAGGCGATGCGCGATGGTGGGGAGAAGGGATCGCTTCATGGCATCAATCCTTGTTCAGCAGGGTCTGCCGCAGCAGGATGATCAGCATCGAGTAGGCGAGCAGCAGGACGAGCAGCACCAGTGCTATTGCCGAGGCATAGCCGAAGTCCAGGCGCTTGAAGGCCTGCGTGAAGATGTAGCTCGCGACGATCTGCGTCCGGTCGGCCGGTCCGCCGCCGGTCATGACGACGATCAGGTCGGCGAAGTTGGAGACCCAGACGGTGCGCAGCAGCACGGTGATGGCAATCGTCGGCGCGAGGAAGGGCAAGGTGATCGAACGAAACCGCTGGAACCAGCCGGCGCCGTCGATGGAGGCTGCCTCATAGAGATCGCGCGGGATCGCCTGCAGTGCGGCAAGCAGGGTGATCGCGAAGAACGGGATGCCCCACCAGACATTGGCGATAATCGGTCCCCACATCGCATGTTGCGGATCGGAGAGGATGTTGGCAGGCTCGCTCATCAGCCCCAGCGCAAACAGCCAGTGCGGGATTGGCCCGATCACGGGATTGAATAGCCAGGCCCAGTTCAGACCGGCGAGGAAGGATGGGACAGCCCAGGGCAGAAAGACCAGAGCCTGCACGACGCCCCTGCCCCAGAACGGCTTGTCGAGCAGAAGCGCGAGGATGAGGCCGAAGATGAACTGCAGCAGGACGGAGGCGCCCGTCCACAACAGCGTATTCTTCAAGGCACCGTAAAAAGCGGCATCTTGCGAGAGTGCACGGAAATGGTCGAGCCCGATGAAGCCGCCCGAAAAGGGATTGAGCAGCTGGATGTCACGAAACGCGTAGGACACCCCGATCACCAGTGGCACCAGCATCACCGCAATGATCAGGACCAGCGATGGCGCACTGTAGAGATAGGGTTCGGAGGCATCGGCGACGCGCTTCAGCCAGGGGCGTCGGTCCTGGCGCCTTTCCAGCGTATCGGCAGTCATGGTCATCAGACAAAATCCGTTTTGCGGCGCTTGTTGCGCCGTCGCAAGACAGGGAAGGAGGCGGCGGACAGGTCCGCCGCCGGTGGTCCGTTACTTCTTGGCGAGGAACTTCTGCTGTGCCTTGGTCAGATAATCTGCCCACTGGTCAGCCAGTTCCTTCGGCGTGATGTCGCCGAGAAGCGCCTGCTGGGTCGTCTTGATCGCGAGCGAATCCTTGAAGAAGGCGAACTCTTCGAGGTAGGTCGGCATCACGGTCGGAACGATATTCGGATCGGCCAGCTCCTCGAACCAACCCTTGAACTGATCGCCCGCATAGAAGGGATCCTTCTCGGCAGAAGTATGAACCGGAAGTGCGCCCGTCCGCTTGTTCCACTCGATGTTGCCCTCAGGCGATTCAAGTGTCTCGATCAGCTTCCAGGAGAGATCCTTGTTCTGGCTGGTGTTAAACATCGACCAGCCGGCAAAGCCGATAGTCGTGAAGCCCTTGCCGCTCGGGCCGACCGGCATCTTGGTGACGCCGAAATCTTCCGGCTTCATGCGCTGGGCAACCGCGATCAGCGCGTCCGGATCCTGGTCGAGCATCGCGCAGGTGCCTGAGTAGAAGCCGGCGACGGTTTCATTGAAGCCCCAGTTGACGCTGTCCTTCGGCGTCAGGCCCTTCTTGTAGAGATCGACAACCCATTCGAGACCCTTTGCCCAGCCTTCGCTGTTCATGGTCGAGGTGCCGTCCTCGTTGAAGAACTTGTTGGAGCCCGCCATCGTCGCGCCGAACATCACCCAGCCGTTCAGGCCGCCCGGACCACCGCGCAGGCAGTAACCGGACTTGCCCGGGAGCTTGGAGACCTTTTCGGAAGCTGCGACGAAATCGTCAAGCGTCTTCGGCGGCTCGGAAACGCCGGCTTCCTTGAAGAGGTTCTTGTTGTAGAACAGCGCACGCAGGTAGAAGCCGTAGGGCAGCATGTAGGCGGTGTTCTTGACGTCGCGGCCGAGTTCAAGGGCGCGCGGCGTCAGGCCCTTGGTGTGCTCCCACTTGGCAAGGTAGGGCTCGAGGCTTTCGAGCATGCCGTTGTTGGCATAGAGCGAAAGCCAGGTGTCGGGCATTTCCATCACGTCTGGCGTGTCGCCGGCCGAGACCATGGTCGCAAACTTCTGGAAGGCTTCGTTCCAGGGCAGCGAGATGATGTCGACCTTGGTGCCGGGGTTTGCGGCCTCGAACTTGCCGACGATCGATTTCAGGGTCTCGGTTCGTTCGGGGCTGGTGATGACCTCGACCAGTTTCAGCGTGGTATCGGCGAGCGCCGTACCGGCCATCATCGTGGCGAGTAGAGTGGCGGTGATCAGTCTTTTCATGCTTGCTCCCCCTTTTCAGGTTTTTCAGGTTGTCAACTCAAGAGGCGACCGCCAATGCCGCCTCGATGTCCTTCCACAGCGCCTCAGTTCCTTCGAGGCCGACGTGAAGGCGTACTGACCGCGCATGGATCCCGAAGGTATGCGCGGAATTCGGTTGCGCCTTCTGCTGAAGGACGACCTCGCCTGGTACGATCAGGCTTTCATGCCCACCCCAGCTCACTCCCAGTTTGAAGAGCTTGAGGTGATCGGCGAAGGCGCGGATATCGACGCCCTCGCGGAATATGAAGGAAAACAGGCCCGACGTGCCGTTGAGGCCAGCCGGAAGCCGGTTGGCAAGGCCCGGATGGCAGACGGTCTCCACCACGTCGAGTTCCTGCAGGCGCCTGGCGATCGTCATCGCGGCCGCCTCATGCGCTCGCATACGGATCGGTAATGTGCGCAGGCCACGGATCAGAAGCCATGCGTCAAACGGCGAGAGCTTGCCGCCGAGATAGGGGTAGGCCTCTGCCTTGATGCGGGCGATCATCTCCTTCGAGCCGGCAACGACACCGGCCACGACGTCGCTGTGGCCGCCGAGGTATTTCGAGGCCGAATGGATGACGATATCGACGCCGAGTGAAATCGGCTGCTGGAAGTATGGGCTCGCCCAGCTATTGTCGATCATGGTGACAACGCCATGCTTCCTGGCGAGGGCCGCGAGCGCGCCGACATCATGGGCTTCCATCACCCAGCTCGTCGGGCTTTCCATGTAGAAGACCTTGGCGCCGGGCAGCGCCTTGGCTACAGCCTCTTCATCGCGACCATCGACATAGGTCACCTCGACCTTCATGCGCTTCAGGATCGTGCCGAACAGGCGGAAAGCATCGGGATAGACGTGCTTGACGGCAACGATCCGGTCGCCCGGCTCGACGAAGGAGAGCACCGCCGAGGAAATCGCTGCCATGCCGCTTGCAAAGCCGAGCGCATCTTCAGCGCCCTCGAGCTTTGCCAGCATCTCCTCGAACATGCGGACGGTCGGGTTGAGGCCGCGCGTATAGATCGGCCGGACCTTTTCGCCCCGATAGGAGGAGATCATGTCGTCATAGTCGGAAAAGGTAAAAAGCGACGTCTGAAAGATCGGTGGCACGACGGCTTCGGCGAAGTTTCCTTCGTCGTGTGCTGTGATGAGCGAGGCAAGATCGAACGCGTCTGCGCCGTTGTTCATTTCGACATTTCCTTGATATCTTCCTCGACGACCCCGAGGATCTTCAGTGTCTCTTCACGCGCGGCCTCGGCGTCCCGGGCAGCGATCGCGTTGAAGAGCGTGCGGTGAAAGGGAAACGAGCGGCGGGCGAAGTCCTCGCGCTCGAAGGGATGCTCCCAGAACTGCCAGAATGTCTCGCGCATCTGCTCGAGAAGCTGGCGGAAAAGCGGATTGTGGGTGGCATCGTAGATCGCCAGATGGAAGGCAAGGTCTTCGGGCCCCGACGTGCCTTTCTCTATGTGGACGCGCTCCATCTCGTCGAGGTTCTGCTCGATCACGATGAGATCCTTGTCGGTCCGCTTGCGTGCAGCGACCATGCAGGCCTCGCACTCGATCCCGCGACGCACCTCGAGCGTTTGCAAAAGAGCGTTACGCAGATGGCCGGTATCAAGCGACAGCGGCATATGGATTGTCGCCTTCGAAACCGGTTTCAGCAGGTAAGTTCCGCTGCCCTTTCGGGTTTCGATGACGCCGAGCGCCTGGAAATGACGGATCGCTTCGCGAATCGTCGAACGGCCCACCATCAGCGCCGCCATCAGCTCGCGCTCCGCCGGCAGGCGATCGCCTGCCCTCAATTGCGCGCTCTGAACATACTCGGCCAGTGCGTCGGTCACCTGACGTGCCCGATCCATGGCCGGAAGCGGCCGGATAACCGGCCTGTCGCTGCGTGGTGCCTTCATGGTTCCCCAGAATTCTTATAGGCAGTCGACCTGAAATTGGTCTGACATCTTAGCATTTCCAAAAAGCTGCGGAAACGTCAAGGGCAAGTCGGAAGTTAAAGAGCAGATTCTAGATTCTCCCAAGATACGGATCTCGGAAATCGAGGTCGTGGCGAAGGTCAGCGACCCTTACACAAACCTTTAAAAGGCAGACCTCACAGCAGACGCTGAAGGCGCGGGTCGGTCCTTGCCCACCGAGCGGTGCAAACCCGCCGTAGACTTACCGCCGACTATCCGACGGGTTATCAAGCACCGCCAGTTCAGCCTCGGTTGGAACCTCTCGAATATCCTTCGTGGGCGTTCCCGCCATTGCTCCAAGTCGCCCTCACTCCGGAGGACAACGGCAACCATCGCCGCGGACGTCCGCTTCGTCCTTCGCCATCGGCGATGTATGAATGACCTCACACCGAAACGTCGCGCGCGAAAACCCGGAGAAAGAAAAACCACAGCGCCTGCTTGACTAGCAGCAAGTTCCAGCGTCCGTGCAGTGTCGGTATCGCCCTGAACGATTGCGACGAATTCTCGCAGTAAGGTAGCAACCGCCACACCTCATAGGCGGAATTCAACGCTTGGGGCTGAAGCCACCCGTATCATCATCGCTTACGATTTTCGGCCGCTCGTGTTGGCCTGGAAATGCTGTAGTCATTCCGATCGTAGTGCACGCGAAGCGTCTGAGCCGGCCGATTGCCGTTCAAGAATTTGTCGAGTTCAGCAGTACGGGATTTGGATAGCCGGACTTTGTCAGCAAACTGCGGCCACCGGTCTACGGCCGTTCGCACCTGCTCTATAACATACCGAGCGTCTTGATCCGAGATCGAAGCCCCTCTGGCGACCGCCAAGAGGTGAGACATGCCAGGGTTTCTACCTTCCCCAGCTATTGCCGCGCTGTGCTCTCCGCCTGGTCCGGACGAAAAGGTAAGATCGTATGCAGGTGCTAATGACCAACGACCATTCCCGTCCATAAGGAATGCGTGGTTCTTCGCATGGTCGTCGCGATTCTTGGCATATACATTGAACACCATGTTTCGAAACATCTTGAGGACTTCTGCGGCGTCGCGGGTCATTATGTGGGTAAGCTTGTGAAGTTGCTCGTAGGTGAGAGAGGCCTCGCGATGGCTGGCATTCAACAGACCGCTTGCCGTGTGCATGTGAAGCCTACCGGCAGGTATCCTGTCAAAACGCTTCGTTGCAAAAAGCCGCCTTCCCTTCCGGGTGTCGAATAGCTGGGTGTCGGCCATCTCCAGCCCTGCAGCTGCCGCCATGAGCGCATAGGCTTTTTCTTCGGCACCGATCTCCCCCGGATCATTAGAACTGGGCGCTTTGACCATCCATCTTTCAAATCCCGGATCCAACGGCCGGCCGTAGTCCAAAACGCAGGTATTCTCGGCCTTGTTGAAGGCGATCATAATCTTTGGTCGTGCACCTGCGGATCCACCTTGCGCGCCCTGCAAGCTATCGATGTCAGCGACGTCCATTTCTGTCTGCACCAACTCCACTTGATCAGCGAACCAGTCGAGGTCAGCGTCGGTCGGTTGTTTCCGATCGTCCGGCAAATCGGGAACGTATGTCAGCGCGCCCATTCCCGTTCTTCCCACTGCCGAGAGACGGTCGATAGGAGTGAGCTGCGTATAGTCGATGCCCGCTCGCTGGAGACGGCGGTCAAGCAATAGACGACCCCAACCATCAGGCAGGCTGTCGTTGAAGAGCCCATGGAGCCCGTCAAACGGATCGCGAGGCGCTGCAATCAATCCAGTGGCGGCCATCATATGGAATGGTGAAATCAAAAGGGGTGCTGCGAGAAACTCTGCCGAGTACTCGAAGTAGGCCCTCCGTTCCTTGCCGCTCCAAGCGAGCGTGCCGAGCTTCTTCTCATTCCCTTCGAGATTCAGATAGACGTTCATCTGCTGGACTGGTTTGAACTTCATTTCCTGCGCACCCGCTGCCTAAGAGGACGATCAACGACATCATCGATATTCTGCGGCGGCCGACTCGGAAACAATCGCTCGAACTCAACCTCGGCCTCAAGGGCGAAGGCAATTTTCACGAGACTCTCGAGGGAGATTTTTCCACTTTCTTCAAACAGTCTCAACGACCCGTACGAGACATTCGATCTTGCCGCCAGTTCCCGCTGGGTCAGTCCGTGCTCGATCCGCCGGCGCTTCATTCTTTCCGCCAAGCCTCGAATAACTTCCACCGGGGACGACATGTTAAATGTGAACATATTATCACCTAATCGCATTATTGGGAAGTTAATGCCAATATAATAGCATTTAAATATATTGCAAGTCGATGATCTAATCGATCGCCCTGGTATGGTTCGCCGGATGTTCAGGATCATCCGAATACGACAACGTTCAGTTCGCCGATCCTGGCGAGATCCCGTCGTATCGCGATCCTACAGGCAATTGAACATGGTCTCCGACAACGTCCGTCATTCCGCTCCGGCAGCCGAACAGCCGACCCAATGGCGCGGGCGCGTGGCAAGCCAGAAATGACCCTTTGCGCGAATTGCGCCCGCTCAAGGCGGAGGTAAAACCGAAGCCGTCGAGTTGATCCTCAACTCGACCTCGGCTGTGCGCTGTGCTGGAAAAGACAAAAATGCGGAATGCGGCAGCGCATACATATCGACGCCGGCACGCCTGTGTGTGCCACGGAAAAGGGGGCGATCGTGTAGATCCCAACACACGATTGGGCGCAGAAGCGTCGATCGCGCAGAATGTCTTTGAGGCGTTTTGTTTGTGGCTTTGACGCGCATAGCGTCGGAAAAAGTCGTTCTTCGTTGGGTCGCGGCAATCGAAGGACTGACGATGATGCGATTTCGCGATGGCTTCCTCTCTCCAGGAGGGCAGCGTCATAGAGTGTCAGGCAACCCAGCTATTGCCGCCCGCAGCTTCGCATTGGACTTGGGCGGATTTTCCAGCAGCGCGAGCACGCACGCATGATCGCGCGCGGTCAGGCGAACGACCTCCGCCGCCTCGATCACGGCTTCGGCTTCGCGTAAGGCGGCCTGGGTCACGAAGTTGGTCAGGTCGGTGTTGCGCAGCGCAGCGGCGCGCACGAGCTTGGCCTTCGCTTCCGGTGAAACCCGCAAATTCATGCGTTTGTTGTCATCAACGGCAGCCTCGGGCATCTCCGTCTTCCTCCTAAATCGTACATGTTCAAGATGTTCGCGATTGCACCCGATTTTTCAAGATGGTGTGTCTTGATGGTGTACGTTGCCCACCCAATCCCAGGGGGCGTTGCCGGGCTCCCCGCAGAAGGCTAGGCCAAGATCGTCGCTCGGCCATTGGCCATGGAGACTTCCATGTATCGCCGATGCACTGGATCGCTCTTTAGCATGGTGTCAGACGGAACATAGAAAGCATTAGAGAAGTCAACGAGCAAATAGTGTCGCTCGCGCTACCAAACCGGAAACGGATCTTCGAGTGCGGACCAGTCCCGCGGATCCGCACTGGCCAGACACTCGTCCAACGCGCCGCGAACGCCTGTCTCATCCATGCCCACACCAATGAACACCAGCTCCTGCCGACGATCACCCCAGGCGCTGTCCCAGTGGCTCTCCAGACGTTCACGAAACTGCGGATGGACAGGCCAATCTTGCCGGGGCACCGCCGCCCACCAGAGCCCCATCGGTTCGCAGCGCCGCTGCACTCCGGCAGCCGACAGCAGACCCACGTGACGCGGGCGCGTGGCAAGCCAGAAATGGCCCTTTGCGCGAATGACGCCCGCCCAGGGCTCATCCAGGAATGCGCGAAATCGCATGGGATCGAAGGGACTCCTTGCTCTGTATACAAAGCTCGACACCCCATATTCCTCCGTCTCTGGAACATGGGTGCCTGGGCTGTAGAGCTCCTTGTGCCACAACGGGTGGGCGGCAGCCTTTGCCTCATCGAAGCGACCGGTGTCGAGAACGGTCGCGAGAGGAATCCTGCCGAAATCCGTCTCCACCTGGAGCGCATCCGGATTAAGTGCCGCAACCACCCTGCGGACCTCGGTGCGAACGCCCTCGGTCGTGTCCGAGACCTTGTTGATCACCACGACGTCGGCAAATTCGATCTGATCGACCAAAAGGTCAATAAAGGTTCGCCGGTCCTGGCTGTCACGCTCCAGGCCACGATCACGGAGCAGGTCTGCGCTGCTGTAGTCGGCAAGAAGGCTTGCCGCGTCGACGACGGTAATCATCGTGTCAAGTTTCGCAAAATCGGATAGGGAGATCCCATTTTCGTCGCGAAACGAAAAGGTTGCCGCGATGGGGCGTGGCTCGGCAATCCCAGTTCCCTCGATCAACAGATAGTCGTATCGCCCTTCCTCGGCCAGTCGCCGCACTTCCGTCAACAGGTCGTCGCGCAGGGTGCAGCATATGCAACCATTGCTCAGCTCAACCAATGTCTCCGTCGTATGCGACAGGTTGGAGCCGCCATCTCGAATGAGGCTGGCGTCTATGTTCACTTCGCTCATGTCGTTGACAATGACAGCGACCCGCAAGCCCTCGCGGTTGGCCAGTACATGGTTGAGGAGTGCCGTCTTGCCAGCCCCGAGAAAACCGGCGAGCACTGTCACCGGCAGCCTCTTTGTTCCTTCCATCGGCATCCTTTCGATGTCGGCATTTGCGACGACTATTTGCCGCGGCAAGAACCTGCATTGCATTCATTGCATCTGAAGTCGGCCTCTCACTTCGGCCGACCCATCACGCTGCGAGTTGCGGCCGGAAGACCACGTCGGCCCAGTAGTTCGCCGAATCAAAGGTGCTGGTCGGGAAGAGACCCGCGGTCGCGGACCCGCCATAGCTGTAGACGCCGTTCCCACCCGCGGCGGCACTCGAGAGGGCCGTCAGAGGACCGTTGGTGACGCCACTTGTGAAAAAGCCGTCGGTCGCCACATAGGCACCAGTCGTGTGGTAGGACGCCACATAGGTAGTGCCCGCGGTGATGGTAACCGGGGTTGCAAAGTTCACTGTCTGCCAGCCGCTGCCGGTGGTACCGGAATAGGTGGCGGTGGCAAGCTTGGTGCCTCCGGTCGTCCACAGGTCGACGACGTTCTGGCCGTTGTCGTTGGCGTTGCGGTAGAACTTGATGCCGGTGATATCGCCGGCAACGTTTGCCTGGAACTTGACGCCGAGCTCGAGTTGCTGGCCATCGTTGAGGTTCGTCTGGGCCGGTGTGCTGGAGGCACTGAACAGGCTGTAGGTCGTTGGCGCTGCGGCCGTATTGATGCTGAAGGTCTCGCTGGTGGCGAGGCCGGCAATGTCTGTTGCCGTCACCTTGATGTCTGACGTGCCTGATGTCGTCGGCGTGCCGCTGAAGGTGCGCGTCGAGGCATTGAAGCTCAGCCAGGTGGGAAGTGCCGTGCCGTTGGCAGAGGTTGCCGTGTAGGTCAGCGTTTCGCCGCTGTCGACATCGGTGAAGGTGCCGGCCGGCAGCGCGAAGGAGAAGGCGGTGCCGGCCGTGGCGTTCTGGGTGGCGGTCTGGGCCGCCAGAACAGGGGCGTCGTCGGCACCGTGGATGGTGATCGTCAGCGAGGCCGTGGCGGTGGCGCCGGCGGCGTCACGCATGGTGTAGCTGAAGACCTCGTTCAGCGTGTTGGTCGACTGCCGCAGCGCCTGCACCGCGGTGTTGGTCTCGTTGATCGTGTAGCTATAGGCGCCCGTCGCATCGATCAGCAGGCTGCCATAGGTGCCGGCAAGTGCGGTGCCGAGCGTGCCTGTTGTCGCCCCGAAGCTGACCGCCGTGACGGTCTTGGTTTCGTTTTGATCCGGATCCGTGTCGTTAGCAAGCACGTTGCCGCTGGCGACAGAACCGCCCGAACCATTGGCAATGCCGCCCTTCTCGGTCGCATCGCCAGCGTCGGCAACCGCCGTCGGCGTCGTGTTGCCCGGTATCGTGGTGGAGATATTGAAGGTCTCGCTGGTGGCGAGGCCGGCAATGTCTGTTGCCGTCACCTTGATGCCTGAGGTGCCTGTTGCCGTCGGCGTACCGCTGAAGGTCTGCGTCGCGGCGTTGAAGCTCAGCCAGGTGGGAAGAACCGAGCCGTCGCCAGAGGTTGCCGTGTAGGTCAGCGTTTCGCCGCTGTCGACATCGGTGAAAGTGCCGGCCGGCAACGCGAACGAGAAGGCGGTGTTGACCGTGGCATTCTGGGTGGCGGTCTGGGCCGCCAGAACAGGCGCGTCGTCGGCGCCGTGGATGGTGATCGTCAGCGCGGCCGTGGCGGTGGCGCCGGCGGCATCACGCATGGTGTAGCTGAAGATCTCGCTCAGCGTGTTGGTCGACAGCCGCAGCGCCTGTACCGCGGAGTTGGCCTCGTTGATCGTATAGCTATAGGCGCCCGAGGCCGCGAGGACGAGACTGCCATAGGCACCGGCAAGTGCGGTGCCGAGCGTGCCTGTTGTCGCGCCGAAGCTGACGGCCGTGACCGTCTTGGTGTCGCCGGCATCAGGATCGGTGTCGTTAGCAAGCACGTTGCCACTGGCGAGCGAACCACCCGAGCCATTGGCAACGCCGCCCTTTTCGGTCGCATC